>SLFU01000209.1 GCA_007124095.1 Gemmatimonadota bacterium | reverse complement strand
GGGCCTGGCCGAAGTGGGCTGGAGAACGGCCGCGGTCGCGACTCTGATGGCGGTATGGTGGATGACGGAGGCCATCCCCATTCCCGCGACGTCTTTGGTCCCTCTGGTCTTCTTTCCGGCTCTGGGTATCCTGACGATGCCCAATGCCGCCGCACCCTATGCCAATGAGCTGATCTTTCTCTTCATGGGAGGCTTCTTCATTGCCTTCTGCATGGAACGTTGGGGACTCCATCGACGGATTGCGCTCGGGATCGTCGCGGCGGTCGGAGCGGGTCCCCGTCAGCTCGTGTTGGGATTCATGATTGCGACCGCATTTCTCTCGATGTGGATTTCGAACACCGCGGCAACAGCGATGATGTTTCCCATCGGGCTGGCCCTTGGCGACATGTTCCGTCCTGAAGGAAAGGAAGGCCCCTACGCATTCGGGATTGCGCTGATGCTGGCGACCGCCTATGCCGCAAATATTGGGGGGGCGGCGACGCTGATCGGAACCCCTCCGAACGCCGTGATGGCAGGGGCGGCGAGCGAGATGTTGGGAATCCAGGTTGGATTTCTGCAGTGGATGATGGTGGGAGTGCCCGTCGCACTTGTCGCACTTCCGGCGGCGTGGTTTCTGCTTGTCTGGGTTCTGTATCGTCCGGGAGAGCTGTCCGGAAATGCCGAGGCACTCATCATGGAAGAGCGCCAATCTCTGGGTCGTGCCAGTCAAGGTGAGAGGGTCGTGGGGATCGTCTTCACCCTCACCGCTCTGGCTTGGATCATGCGAGAACCAAAAGTCTTCGATGGATTCACCGTTCCCGGGATCCAGAGCTTCATGCCCTTTGTCACGGATGGTACGATCGCGATGGCGGGAGCGCTCGCTCTTTTTCTCATCCCGGTGGATCGAAAGCGTGGGGTCTTTGCACTGGACTGGCCTACGGCCAAGCGAATCCCCTGGGGAGTGTTGGTCCTCTTTGGCGGGGGCTTGTCCCTGGCCCGTGCCATGGATCAGTCCGGACTTGCCAGTTGGATCGGGTCCGGAGTGGGCGCATTGGGCATGGTTCCCGCGTTCGTCCTCGTGGCGATGGTGGCCACGCTCTTCGTCTTTCTGACCGAGATCACTTCCAATACCGCGACCTCCACGATGGCAATGCCCATCATGGCCGGCGTGGCCGTCGGGCTTGGCTTTGAGCCTCTAACCCTCATGGCAACAGCGGCCCTGGCGGCTTCCATGGCCTTCATGCTTCCGGTGGCCACGCCTCCAAATGCGATCGTGTTCGGTTCGGGGTATCTGACCATTCCCCAGATGGTGAAGGCCGGGATCTGGATGAATCTGATCACAATCATGATCGTATCCGTAGCTGCCACCCTTCTCATTCCGCTGATCCTGGCGTCGTAGAGGGCAGCCGGATGGGCAACGTCGAGAGGGGATGCATGCTTGTTGTGATCCTGAAGCGAGACTAGCTTTCAGAGGGGGAGGGAAGTCGACATCTTCACTCCGGTCAAGGGAGATATCATGGGGCACGGCAGGGCATATACTATGGCTTCAGAAGTGGCGAGCGACCCGTCGGGGCGTTCTCGCCCGAAAGGACTTTGGGGCCTTCTCGGATGTTTGGCAGTTCTGTCCTTCCTTGCGCTTCCGGGAAATGGTGTGGCTCAGGAGGCTCCCGGCCCGTCCGCGGAGGATCTCTATATCACATTCCTGGGCTGTGCCGGATGTCATGGGATGTCCGGCGAGGGTGGAGTCGGCCCTGAGCTGAGGGACACCGAGCTGTCGTTGGAGGAGTTCATCAAATTCATCCGAGAGCCTATGGGAGCGATGCCTCCCTTCGGCGAGAATCTCGCGCCAGACTCCGAGCTGGAAACGATTTACGACTGGCTTCGCGAAGAGACATGACTCGAGGTTCGACGGCTCCCCAGGCCGCCGAACTCTTGCAGATCCGGCGTTTCATTGTCGCGTGGGCTGTACTGGTGGTGCTTGGTGCGTCTCCCCTGAGTGCCCGCCAGCACTCCGAAAGCCTTCCAGTCGACGCGGAGGACCTACTAGCCATACCCCGCATTGAGGAACCTCTCGTTCTGGATGGGCGGAGGGACAAAGAGGTATGGGAGGCGATCGAGCCGCTTCCGGCGGTGATGATGATCCCCGACTTTGGTGAAGAGCCGACGGAGCGGACTGAGTTCCGGATCGCCTACGATGGGGAGTACCTCTATTTTTCGTGTCGAGCGTACGATTCGGACCCTTCCGGTATCCAGATTTCATCCCTGAGCCGAAACGAAGCCGGGTGGACCAGCGACCGCTGCATGATCTACCTCGACACCTTGAATGATGAGGAGAATTCGCTGGGCTTTATCACGACCCCGGCCGGGGTTCGGACCGACGTGGCGCATCGGAACGATGGGGTGGTCTGGAATATGGACTGGGACACCTACTGGGACGTGGAGGTCGTGCGTGATGAGGAGGGGTGGCATGCCGAGTTTCGGATCCCCTTTTCAAGTTTACTCTTTCAGACGGATGAAGACGGTCGCGTGGTGATGGGACTGTCAATGCTGCGCAGTATTCCCCGCAAGAACGAGCGGCATATCTATCCGGAGATTCCTCCGCGATGGGGAAATTTCAGCCATACCAAACCGACCCAGATGCGAAAGGTCGTGTTTGAGGACCTCCAGGAGGTCAAGCCCGTACACATCACTCCCTACAGCCTCCTGGGCACATCTTACTCCCATGCCCTGGATGGCGTCGAGGCGGAATATGAACGCCACTCCACCGCCGTTGGCGAGATCGGGGGAGATCTAAAGTACGGGATCACCTCGAACCTCACTCTGGATCTCACGGTCAATACCGACTTCGCTCAGGTGGAGGCGGATGATCAGAGGCTGAATCTCACCCGATTCTCACTCTTCTTCCCAGAGAAGCGCCGTTTCTTCCAGGAACGAGAGGCGGCCTTCGAATATTCGCTCGGAGATCAGGAGCGGCTCTTCCACTCGAGGCGAGTGGGGCTGGCAGAAGGAGAGCCGGTCCGGATATACGGGGGAGCCCGGCTGGTGGGTCGGGTCGGCGAGTGGGATGTCGGTCTCCTGAATATGCATACGGCGGAGTCGGAGCTGCTTCCCTCTGAGAATCAGGGAGTGGTGAGAGTCCGACGAAGGGTGTGGAATCCCTATTCCTATGTTGGAGGGATTGTCACGAGTCGGATTGCGTCGGCGGGACGCTACAATCTGGTCTACGGGCTGGATGGGATCTTTCGGATAGCCGGGGACGACTACCTGACGCTGAATTTGGCTCAGAGCTTCGAAGACGATGAGGCGTCGATGGGGAGTGGAGGGAATCCTTTCAATCGTGGACTCCTGCGACTGAACTGGGAGCGGAGGGGAGAGGATGAGCTGACCTATCTCCTGGATCTTGTCCGCGCCGGTGAAGCCTTCGAGCCTGGAATGGGGTTCCTGAGGCGCCGGGACTTTCTCAAGGGGGACGCCGAGATCGGGTACGGCCGGCGTCTGGGATCCGAGTCCTCCCTTCTTCGATACGCCATGAGCCTGAGCGGGACGGTATTCCGGAGGAATTCGGATCGTACGGTGGAGACGGTCGAGGTGACGCCCACCGCCGAGGTCGAGACGAGAGGTGGAAATCGGCTCATTTTCAGTCTGGATGGGCGCTACGAAAACCTGGAGACCGGGTTTTCCCTTCCGGAGGGGACGAGTGTACCGGGTGGGGAGGTCTACCGATTCGTGTCGGGTCGGCTCCAGTACCGGTCCTCGATGGGCTCCCTCTCAGGCATCAACGCCAGCCTGGAAGGAGGAGGCTTCTACGACGGCCGGAGGGCCTCGGCGTCGCTCGGGCCAAACTGGAACCCGTCGATTCACCTGAGCATGAACACAAGCTACGGTCTCGAGTATGTGGAGTTTCCCGAGCGGAACGAGAGCTTCACCGCGCATGTCGTCCGGATGCGTACCGATTTCCAGCTCTCAACCGTCACCTCGGGCATGGTCTTTGTACAGTACAACAGTGCTCATCGGGCCGTGATCGCCAACCTGCGCCTCCGCTATAATCCCCGTGAAGGCAACGACTTCTATTTGGTGTGGGATGAGGGACTGGTCACCGATCGTCACTCCTTCGATCCCGTTCGACCCTTCAGTTCCGAGCGCAGCCTGGTTCTCAAGTATTCCCATACGCTGAGTCTCGGCCTCTGAACTGATCCGGGCCCGTGCTCTCCCACTGCGGGTCCTTCCTTCGTTGCCGGATTTCCTCACTTTGCTCTTCCGTGGGGAGGATGGTGAGGATGGCCTGACACAGGGCCAGAACATAGGCTTCGACTTGAACCCAGTCGTCGATGCGTCCTCCTGGCCGCAGTCGCGACACGGGAAACTGGAGCACCTTCCCGATATCCAGGGCCGCCTGGAGATAGGCGTTTCTGGTTGGAGTCTCGTCCTGGCCGAACTCTTCGTCGATGCGGCGGACCACGGCTTCATGCAGGGCGTTCTGGATCAGTGGGGAAACCCGGTGATAGGATGGAAATTCTCCGGCAATCACTTCCACGACCCTGTCCCTCTGCATCTCGTCACCATCATCGGCAGGGGGCGACTGCGGCGGTTTCTCGCGAACCAAGGTCACATCACCGGTTCCCCGAACCAACCACTGCCAGGTGACGCCGAACACCTCTACGATTCGACCGATATAGAGCGGGGGCGGCTCTTGGTCGACCTCGAATTGCTCCGCTTGCAGGCGGCTCGGGAACTGCTCCGATTCCTCCGGAGAAAGGCCTGTGGTCAAGCGGTCGTAAAAGGCGTCGAAGGACTCGATCCCGAGCCCGTGGACGCGCAGGTATTGGACTCGGGCGGCGATCTCCCTGGCCCGCTGTTTCTCCCCTTCGCTTGGTCGATCAGTCTCTGACATGGGTCACCCTGATGGAAGATACGATGGCCGTGCCGAACGATGAGCATGCTCGATACGGGAGGACCATCCGTATTCAAATGCGGGTCAATATAACAGGCGGACCGCACGATTTACGAGGAGGTGTGTTGGGGCTCGCTGGGGCCCGGTCCTCCGCCGTCACGTCACGAACCAGGATGCAGACCACGGGGGCAGGAGGGGATCCGGGGAATCGTCGAGACGGGGACGATGAGTCAGGGGACCATGAGTGCCGTGGAGCCAGCTCCAATCCGCCCCTGGGAGGGCCCTCCGTACTTCCCCATCGCCCAGGTTGGCCAAGAGGCACAGGCCGGACTGCTCAGCCAGGGACCAGCGCACGTCGAGCCCCGTCGCACCAAAGCGACTCCAGTCGGAGCGCCCTCGGGACAGCCCGGACAGGAGGGGGACGATTTTCCGGCGGCGCAATGCCAGAAGGTTCCGGCATTGGGTGAGTCGCCGCCTGTGGGGTCCGCGTTCCCGGTGATCCCAGTCCAAAACGGAGCGGAGAAAGGTCTGTTTCGCATTCGGGTCCGGAATTCGCTCGTGCGCGGCGGGGTCCCCGAAGCCCGGAAACCCGGAGAATTCCCGTCGCCGACCCTCGCGGACGTGGTCGGCCAGCTCCTCGCCAAAATCGCAGAAGAAGAGGAAAGGTTCAGGCGCGGCCCATTCTTCTCCCATGAAAAGTAGCGGAGGAAAGGGAGCGAGCAGGAGGATGGTCAAGAGTGCATCCAGCACCCGGGAGTCGGCCAGCTCGCTGAGGCGCTCGCCCATGGCTCGGTTGCCCACTTGGTCGTGGTTTTGCAGGAAGGTCACGAAGGCGGTGGGAGGCAGGTGGTCGATGGGCTCTTCCCGGGGGCGACCATCCCAGTAGGGGTAGGGATCTCCCTGGAATGCGAAGCCCTCGGCCAGACAGCGTCCCAGGTGGCGAAGGGGCGCGTCCACGTAAGACCCGTAGTAGCCGCCATCCTCGCTCGTGGCCACCACGTGGGCCGCATGGTGAAAGTCGTCGTTCCACTGAGCCGCGTAGCGGGAGGGCGCGCCACCGTCCCTGCGGGACAGATAGCGGGCCTCGTTTCGTCCGTTCTCCAGCACCAGGTGCACGTGTCGCTTTCCGGAGAACCGCTCGTGCACCGAGTCGGCCAGCTCGTCCAGGATGTGAACCGGGCTCTCGTCCCGGATGGCATGGACGGCATCGAGGCGCAGTCCGTCGATACGGAACTCCTCCAGCCAGTAGAGTGCGTTGTGGATGAAGAAGTCCCGGACCTGCCGGGAGCCGAAGTCGATGGCCTCACCCCAGGGAGTCTCGAAGCGGTCCGTGAAGAACTGGGGAGCGTACGAGTGGAGGTCGTTGCCTTCGGGACCAAAGTGATTGTAGACCACGTCCAGAAAGACCATGAGACCCCGGCCGTGGGCCTCGTCCACCAGGCGTCTCAATGAGTCTGGGGAGCCGTAGGTGTGATCGGGAGAGAAGGGTAGGACCCCGTCGTATCCCCAGTTCCTGCCACCGGGGAAAGCGGCCACCGGCATGAGCTCGATGGCGCTGACGCCCAGGTTCGCGAGGTGTGATAGGCGATCTTCCACACCGGAAAAGCTGCCGGCGGCGGTGAATGTGCCTACGTGAAGCTCATAGATGGCGGCCTCGTGCCATGGACGGCCCTTCCACTCGAGGTGGTTCCATCGAAAGGCTCTGGGATCCACCACCTGGCTGGGCTCGTGTACCCCCCGGGGTTGGAAGCGAGAGGCAGGGTCGGGGACGGACCGCTCATTCCCGATGCCATATCGATAGAGAGCGTCCGGGCCTACATCCTCCACATGGAGTGCGAACCATCCCCCGTGCTCTCTGGCCATGGGGAGTGAGCGTGCAGCTCCGTCGACTGCGGTTGCCAGTTCCAGGCTCACCTCTGATGCATCAGGGGCCCAGAGCCGACATCCGACGCCCGACCCACCGACTTCCGCCCCGAAGGGCATGTGGTGAATGTCAGACACGACACCGCCTTCCGAGTCGTCCCCGTTCCCGTCCTCCGCCCCTCCTTCCTATGGGTCTTCGTCGTTGTCGTCTGCGTTGCTCTCGACCCGGATCGTCCCCGTCATGCCCATAGCGAGGTGCGGCTCGCAGAAGTAGTCGAAGACCCCCTCGGTCTCGAAGGTATGCTCGAAGGTCTCTCCCGAAGAGCTCAGCTCGGCGCGGGCCCACTCCGAATGCCCATCCGGGGTGACCGTGTGCAGCTCGTTGCTGACGTTTACCCACCGGACCGTGGTGCCGGGCTCGATGGTCACGTCGTCCGGGCTGAAGGTCTGAGAGACTGTGAGTTGGATCTCCACGACGTCGTCGTTCTCTCCGGGGTCCACGCTCCGGAGCTGGATGGTCACCTCCACAGCGTCGCCCGAGGGGACCTCCACCTGGAGAGACAGGCTTTGGTTCGGGGCCGCTTCGTAGCCGGAAGGCGGTGTGACCGCGAGGATCCATCCCCCGGGCACGAGGCTGGCGACAGAGAACGTTCCGTCCCCTCCCGAGGTAGCGGTCCGGTCATCTTCACCCGAGCGGCTCACGAGCAGCCCTGCACCGGGGAGGCCCTCACCCTCCTCGTCCACTACGATTCCGGTAATCGATCCCGGGTCCTGAGGTGTGGCCGGGTCGTCGTTGCCGTTGCAGGAGACGACGGCTGTGAGGAGCATGGGGAGGGAGAGGAGAAGGCTGCGGTGAAGTAGCGGATACATGACGGCCTCCGGAGCCAGGGCGGTCGGGATGAGGTGCGTCGTCATCGATCAATGTTTAGTCCTTCCTCAAGCGTAAGTTAGGCTACCCTATCTCACATCCACAATACTTTTTTCCTTGCGCAGTTCTCCGGCGGTACGGACGGTGCGACCCGGGACCGACCGGCGTCTCGATCCACGAGGCGTCGGCGTAGACGGTTATCCAGGACTCGAGGGCGCCAGCGGCAGATTCCGGAATTCGATTGCCGCCTTCCCCAGAGCCGCCTATTCTGGGGAGTGTGCATGCCACTCAAATGCCAGCCGGGAGTGCCCCATGACGCCTCGTCACCCGATTTCCACACTCTGGCCGGGCGTCGTCGCGGTGCTCCTGGTGTTCGGCTGTGCGGAGGCGCCCGCCGGAGGCCCCGGGGAGTACGACTCGCTCGAGGAGCTGGCGGCCTCCGTCCTTGCCCAGATCGACGGTGAGGTCACCCTCTCCGGACTCCGCGAACCGGTCGAGGTGATCCGAGATGAGCGGGGGGTGCCCCACATCTACGCTGGGAACACGGACGATCTCTTCTTCGCCCAGGGCTTCGTAATGGCCCAGGACAGGCTCTGGCAGATGGACCTGTGGCGTCACTGGCGGGAGGGCCGACTCGCCGAGATCTACGGACCCGCCGCGGTCGAGTACGACGAGCGTGCGCGCCTCCTGATGTTCCGGGGGCCCTTCGACGAAACCGAGTGGACGAGCTACCATCCTGAGGCCGTACGGATCTTCACGGCCTACGCGAACGGGGTGAACGCCTTCATCGAGCAGAACGCCGACAACCTCCCCGTGGAGTTTCAGCTGACCGGCATCCGTCCTGATCCGTGGACGGCCGAGACGGTGGTGTTGCGCTGGGCGCAGATCGCTCTCCCGAGCGTCCGGGGAAACGCGATCCAAGAGATCCAACTCGCGATGGATGTGGCACGCCTGGGCGTAGAGGAGGCGAACCGCCGTGCTGCACCTGATCCGTGGGACGATCTCGTGGTGCCAGAGGGGCTCGACCTGAGCCTCTTCACGGACGAGCTTCTCGATGCCGCACGGGCGGGGGACGCAGATCCCTTCGACGGCGACCGCCTTCCCGATCTGGAGGTCATCGAGCCCTATTCCGCTCTGGTCTCCGAGGTGCAGACGGCTCGACTCTCAGCCCCCTGGAATCCGATGGATGCCGGGAGCAACAACTGGGTCGTGAGTGGATCGCGCACCGAGTCGGGCGTCCCGATTCTCGCGAACGATCCACATCGGCGTGTCGAGATGCCGGCTCTCCGCTACTTCGTGCACTTGAATGCGCCGGAGTGGCACCTCTTCGGTGGCGGCGAGCCTCCCTTCGTCGGAGTCCACTCCGGGAACAACGAGACGATGGCCTGGGGGTTCACCTACGCCGGCACGGACATGGTGGACCTCTTCGTCGAGGAGCTCCACCCGGACGATCCCGGGCAGACCCGCTGGCGGGACGGCTGGGTGCCGATCGAGGTGATAACCGAGGAGATTTGGGTGAAGGGGGAAGACACCCCTCGGACCGTCGAACTCAAGTTCAGCCGGAATGGCCCGATCTTCTATGAGGACCTCGAGAACCGGCGCGCCTTCGCTGTACGGTCTGTGAACCAGGAGCCCGGAACGGCGCCGTATTTCGGAAACTTCGCTCTCGCCCAGGCGACGAGTTGCACCGACTTCTTCGATCGGGCGATGTCCTGGAGGGTCCCGACGCACAGCCTGGTGTGCGGGGACGCGGACGGCAACATAGCGCTCCAGGTTTCCGGACTGACGCCGGATCGGGACGGCTGGAACGGCCGCCTTCCGGTACCTGGCGACGGGCGCTACGAGTGGACGGGCTTTCGCTCCGACCTTCCGCGAGAAATGAATCCCGAGCGCGGGTACGTCGCCACTGCGAACAACAACGTCCACCCGGACGACTACGAGGGGCGACCGGTCTTCTACCACTCGAGCATCGGGGCCGAGACCTCCCGGATCGTCCGGCTTCGTCAACTCCTCGACGAAGCCGAGAACACCACGGTCGAGGAGCACGGGAGAATTCAACACGACTCGTACTCGTTGCAGGCCGAGCGCGATCTCCCCCTCTTCCAAGGCTGGACCTCAGACGATCCGGAGGTGGAGCGCGCTCGGGAGTTGATCCAGGGGTGGGACGCAGTCCTCTCCGCCGAGACCACGGCCGGAGCGATCTACGTTCGGTGGACGGCCGCGGTCGACGAGGCCGCCCTTGACTCGGCCTCACCTGAGGACGAGCGCCGCAGCATCGTCGAGTCCGGGCTCCGGGAGGCGATCGACCGGCTGACGGGGGAGTGGGGAGGGGATTGGTCCGAGTGGCGCTACGGACGCATTCACACGAGCGAATTCTCCCACATGCTCGCATCGGAGTTCGATTTGCCCCCGATCGAGCGACCGGGCGGATTCGGCACCCTGAACGCCACCGGGGCCAATTTCCGGCGCATCGTCGACCTTTCCGACATCGACAACTCCATTTGGATCAACTCGCCGGGCCAGTCCGGTCAGCTCGGGAGCCCCTTCTACGCCAACGCCCGGGAAACCCTGGCGAGCGGGGAGTACATGCCCGTGCTCTTCAGCCGCGAGGCGGTGGAGAGTCGGGCGGTGCATTCCCTGACGTTACAGCCCGGAGGCTGAAGGAGTTCTCGCGCGCGTGCCATCAATGCCGCCTCGTTCAGCTGGGAGTGGATCGTGAGTGAACCCGAATCGCGGTCGCCTCCGTCGCCGTTCGGAATCGCTCCGGAGGGCTATCGCCTTCCCCCGGGGACCCACCTGGGACGGGTGCGGTTGCAGGTGGCGGACCTGGGACGTTCGGTGAACTACTACGAGGAGGTCCTCGGACTTCGAACCATCGAAGGTGGCGGAGGTCAAGCCGCCCTCCTCGGTACACCGGGGGACGGGGCAGCGCTGGTCGAGCTCCACGAGCGGGCGGGTGCCGCGCCCGTCCCCCGGCGGGGACGGCTTGGGCTCTACCACTTCGCGATCCTCCTTCCGGATCGCCGAGCACTCGCCCGGTTCGCTGCCCACCTCGCGGAGCGCGGCGTTGGGGCCGGTGCATCGGACCACCGGGTGAGCGAGGCCTTCTATCTACACGACCCGGACGGGCTCGGCATCGAGGTCTACGCGGACCGCCCTCGCTCGTCGTGGCGCCATGAGGGGGGCCAGCTCGTCATGGCCACCGATCCCCTGGACCTGGCTGACCTCCTGCGCGAGGCGAGGGGCGAGCCGTGGGGGGGGATGCCCGAGGGAACGGGGATTGGGCACATCCACCTGCACGTGGGCGACCTCGCGCGGGCCGAGGCTTATTATCACCAGGCGCTTGGACTCGACAAGACGGTGTGGAGCTATCCCGGCGCTCTCTTCCTATCGGCGGGCGGCTATCACCACCATCTGGGCCTGAATACCTGGGCTCCGGGCGGGGAGCCGGCCGGGGAGGACGAGGCTCGACTCCTCGAGTGGGAACTCTGCCTTCCCTCTCCCGAGCACGTGGGCGAGGTCCACGCGAGTCTGAAGAGCGCGGGCCACCCCGTCGAGGGTGGGGTCCCCGACGGGGTGGCCAGAGATCCCTGGGGCACGCGGCTGCGGATCCGCGCCTGATTCCAGTCGAGGTCCTCCCCCTCGCGTCAGTCCACCGGCTCGAGGCGCACGATCGGGGTCGGAGCCCCGAAGGTCCGGTCGTCGATGGCCACGTAAACGTAGCCGTCCGGGCCCTCGCGGACGTCCCGGACTCGTCCGAAGCCCATGAGGAGGCCCGGCCGCTCGAGACGGCCTGCCCGATACCCTTCTCCCTCCTCCGCGACCGGGACCCGCTCGATCCGTTGCCCGGCGAGTCCACCGGCGAGGAGGCTCCCTCGCCAATCGGGGAACCGGTCACCCATGTACACGGCGAGCCCCGAGGTGGCGATGGAGGGGGTCCAATACCAGACTGGCTGCTCCATGCCCTCGCGGTGGGTGCCTTCGTGGATGGGGGTGCCACCGTAGTGGACTCCGTACCCGATGACGGGCCATCCGTAGTTTCGCCCCGGGAGGATGAGGTTCAGCTCATCGCCTCCCTGGGGGCCGTGCTCGGTCTGCCAGAGATCCCCGGTTTCCGGGTGGACGGCCATGCCCTGGGGATTGCGGTGCCCGTAGCTCCAGATTTCCGGAAGGGCGGCGGCCTCGCCGACGAAAGGGTTGTCTGACGGAACCCGTCCGTCGTCGTGGAGTCGGACGGTGGTTCCCTGGTGGTTTGTGAGGTCCTGGGCGGGGTGCTCCTCCCGGGGAATGTTCGGCGTCATCGAGCTCGGAGTTCGGTCACCCACCGTGATGAAGAGGAAGCCGTCCCGATCGAAGACTAGCCGAGAGCCGAAGTGTCCCCCCGCGTCGCTCCATGCCTGCGCCTCGAAGACCTCCTCCACATCGTGGAGGAGGCCCCCTTCCAGCCGCCCGCGCACGACGGCGGTGGTGGCCTGGCTTCCGTCCGCGTTCGGTTTCGAGTAGCTGAGATAGAGGAGTTGATTGGAGTTAAAGTCGGGGTGGAGCGCCACGTCGAGGAGTCCGCCCTGCCCAACATGGTGGACCTCCGGAACTCCGCCGATCGGGTCGGGCTGGAGCACCCCGTCCCGGACGACCCGGAGGCGGCCGGGCTTTTCGGTGACCAGCATATCGCCGTTCGGAAGCCAGGTCATTGACCAGGGATCCTGAAGCTCGTGGACCACAGTGACCACGCGATACTCTCCGACGCTCTCCGATCGGTAGACGACCTCGGAGTCATCGGATCGGTCAATGACCGGAGCCTGGGCCGCGGCGGGACTCGCGAAGACGGCGAGCAGGACCGGGACCAAGGCAGAAGTGGGGAAGGGTGTACGTTCACGAATCATGCTACGACTCCATTCCATCGGGATCGCATCTCCACGTCACTGAGGGGGGGCTTCGTCCCACAATAGGTCTCGTCATGGTGCCGTGTCCACTCGAACCGTCCGATGGGGCGGACTGGCCTCTCCCCACTGACCCCGTCAACGCATCGTCGTCGCCACGTCGAGGAGGGCTCCTGCGAGGGTCCGGATGCGCTCCGCGTCGCCGACCTCTTCGCCCGCATCGACCCTACGGGCGTCTTCCCAGAGTTCCGTGGCCAGCTCGGCCAGGGCCGCCCGGGCTTCTGTTCCCACCGGGAGGCCGTCGATCCGGTCGAGCTCCGTGGCCACCACGGCGGCTCGATCCTGTAGGAGGCCGTCGTGCCGGAGCAGCTGGTCGTAGTAGGCGCGCGCAACCACCATCTCGGGAGGCCAGACGTTTCTGGGCTGGTGCTGGGGGTTGAACTCGGAGAATCGAACCAGATTCGCTGCGGCGATCTCGTTCTCCGATAGGTGCTCGCTCGGGGTCAGCTCGAAGACATCGAGCCCCCGTGAGATCTCCGAACCGTAGATCTGACCGTTGTACCAGTAGGCGGACCAAAAGCCTCCCGTGAAGAGCTCCGTCTCGCTCAGGGGACCGCGATCGAAGAAGGCGATCTCGTACGGATTCTCCGAGTCGGTGAAGTCGAAGACCGATATTCCCCCCTGATACCACGCCTGGACCTTGATGTCCCGCCCCGGTACCGGGACGAGCGATCCGTTGTGCGCCACGCAGTTCTCGGTTTCGGTCTGGGGAGCCGGAAGCTTGTAGTAGCTGGCGAGCTGCATCCGTCCGTCGACGATATCGAAGATCGCGTTAGCTCCCCACTCGGGCCGATCGGTCGCGAGGCAGCGGGGCGCGCTTCCCCCGCCCCACTCGTCGGTGAAGATCACCTTGGTCCCATCGTTGTTGAACGTAGCCGAGTGCCAGTAGGCGAAATTCGGGTCGACGACCTCATTCATCCGGACGGGGATGGCGGGGGTCGAGATGTCGAAGAGGATCCCGTTGCCCGAGCACGCCCCTGCCGCCAGCCCGATCTCGGGATAGGCCGTGATGTCATGGCACTGGTTTGTGTCGCGGGAGCTCTGCGTGCCCTCCCCGTGGTCCCCACCGGGCCAGAGCGCGGCGATCTCTCCGGTCTCCTCGTCGGCGAAGACGCGAGGTGAGTCGATGAGGTGCGCTTGCTCCGGGGCGGCGAGGGGCACCCGGATGACATCGATGCTCCAGAAGGAGGTCGTGGGGTCGTTCGGGTTTCGCACGTCGGTGCAGCCTTCGAGCTCCTCGGCTGATCGGACGAAGCTCGTGCCGGAATTGTATATGTAGATCGTCTCCGGATCGCTCGGGTCGGTGACCACGGTGTGGGTGTGGGACCCGCGGCAGGTCTGCACGGCCGCGACCTGGACGGGGTTGTCGAGATCGCTGATGTCGAAGACTCGCACCCCCCGAAACCGATCGGGGTCGACGGTTCCCTCGGTCCCCTGGGTGCCGCAGTCCACACGCCCCCGGTTTTCTTGGGCCGAGATGAACACGAGGTCCCCGAACACGGAGAGGTCGCCCTGTCCCCCGGGGCAGACGACCGAGGCCCTCAGCTCCGGGTTCTTCGGGTCGGAGATGTCGTAGACGGTGAACCCGTGGTAGTTGCCCACGAAGACGAGGTCGTCCTGGAAGCCGATGTCGGTGTTGGAGAACCCGCCGTCCCCTGGGGTCTCCGGATTCCGGAAGTCGTCGGGCCTTCGTTGGCTTGCGAGGAGCTCCATGTTCCAGCTCGCCTCTTCCGCATCGTGCCATCCGGCGGCGAGTCCGACGCGGGGGTCATCGTCGCCCCCGGGCGTGAAGCCCGACTGGGCCGCCCCGGGAGCAGTGGAGAAACACAGGCCGGCGGCCAGCATCAGACAGCCAGACCAGGCAGCTGGCCGCACGGTGGGCTCATGGCGAGGCAGCATCGAGAGTCTCATTCTGGTTCCTGTGCACGTGTGAGTGGGACCGGGATCATCTCTCTCCGGCGCGCAGCATTTCGAGCATGCGCGTGATCTCGATTCGTTGGTCACTGTTGACGTGGGAGGCGAATTGGAAGAGCTCCGGGTCCTGCGCGGTTCTTCCGCCCACCGAGAAAAGCTCCTCCACCATGTCCAGAGCGCCTTCGTGGTGGTAGACCATGAGTTGGAGGAAGAGCCGATCGAACTCCGGGCCTTCGGTCGCCGCCAGCTGATCCAACTGCGCCTCGGTAAGCATCCCGGCCATGAGCTCAACACCGTGCTCGCGCTCGGCGGCGTGGTGGCCGTGGTGTTCGTGAGGGTGGTGGCCGGATTCGGGGAGCTCTTCGCCCCGGGCTTCGAGCCAACGCTTCATCAGCGCGATCTCATCTCCTTGGGACCGTTCGATCCGACGGGCCAGGAGGAGGATGTCCTCCCGCTCGGTTCGACCGGGGGCCCGTCGGCTCATCTCGAGAGCCTGTGCGTGATGGAGGATCATGTTCTGCATGAACTGTACGTCCGCATCCGTGTAGCGGTAACCCTCCGGGCCCTCTTCGGACATCCGATCGATGGGGGGGGGAGGCGCGGATGACGGGGCCTTGGACGGGCTACCGCAAGCCGTGAGGGCGACCACGCCCAGGAGCGCGGGCAATACCCGGTGTCCCGAGAAGGCTTTCATTTGCCTCGAAGCTTCGAGAGTCACTCATTCCGAAGATGTGTGCTTCGGAGAGTTGGTGCGCCCCGAAAGAGGGCGAGCGCTTCAGAGAGTCGGTCCGATTTCAAAACCTAACGATGGCGCGGATGGCGTGCGAGCCGCAACTTCCTTGGGAGGGGATCGCCGACCCCTGGTCACGACAATCCACGTAGAAGGGCGGAAGGGCGATGGCTCCACCGAACGAGGAATCCGAGCAAATTCCCGACGATGGGAGGGCGTTCCGGAGCGGGAGGGCTGGAGAGGGCGGAGCCGAGGCGAAGCGTCAGGAAGATCGCGACAAGCTCGAAAGAAACCTGCGCGAGCGAGTCAAGGAACTGGGGTGCCTCTTCAAGGTGGATGCTGCCCTTCGACGACCGAACAATGAGTGGGAGGTCGCGATCCGCGAAACCGTCGAAGCGATTCCCGAGGGCTTCCAGCTTCCGGACGAGGTCGGGGCCCGTCTCCACCTCGGTGGGGAGGTGTACGCGTCGTCCGGGTTCCGGAATACCGAATGGTCACTCAGCGTACCGGTGCTGGCCGGAGAGGACGAGGAGGTGGGAGAGCTGGAGGCCTCCTTCCGAAGCGAGCCGGATCCAGAGCTTCTCGATCGTTTTCTCCCGGAGGAGGACCTCCTCCTCCGGGCGATCGCCGACCGGGTGGGAGCTGCCTTCCGAAACCGGCGGGCCGAGGATGAGCTCCGCCGGCGGGAGGCCTATTTTCGGGCTCTGGCCGAAGGCTCCGGATTGGCAGTAGTGGTTACCGACGCGGCCGGCCACCTCAGGTATGCGAGTGGGGAGGTACACGGGATCCTGGGAGTGCCGGCTGGGGACCTGCCGAGCAAGACGATCGTCGGGCTGTTCCCCGGGAAGGACGAGGTCCGGATCTCAGATCTCCTCGAGGCGGTTGTAGACACCCCAGGAGGCACCGCTCGGTCCCTGGTCCGCCTCGGGAGTCCCGATGGTGACGAGCGGCTCGTGGATCTCACGGTCCGGAATCTTCTGAGCGTTTCACCGGTGGAAGGGATCGTCTTCACCCTCCGGGACCTCACCAAGCGCAAGACCGTCGAAGATCACCGCCTGCAGGCGCACAAGATGGAGGCGATAGGGCGGCTCGCCGCTGGGCTCGCACACGATTTCAACAATCTCTTCACGGTCATTCGGGGTTACTCCGAAATGATGCTCGAGGATCTCCCGGAAGGGTCGATCATGATCGACGATCTACATGAGGTGCTCCAGGAGGTCCAGCGAGCCTCCAACCTCACGGGACAACTTCTGGCCTTCAGCCGGAATCAGATCCTCGTCGAGGAGGTCCTCGATCTGGGGGTCCTCATCCAGGAGATGGAGCCGACCCTCAGTCGGTTGGCCACGGAGCGGGTGGAGCTCCGGATCGAACCCATTGAGCCAGGTTGGTGGGTCAAGGTCGATTCCGCACGGATGCATCAGGTGGTCGCCAATCTCACGGCGAACGCGGCGGATGCGATTGCGGAAATGGGGACGATCACCCTTGGGCTGGCCTCCCACTCTCTTTCGGCGGAGGCGGCGGATGCCTTTGCCTGGCAGGCGCAGCCCGGCGAGTACGTCGAGCTGTGGATGGAGGATACCGGGTCGGGAATGTCGCCGGAGGTGCTCGACCGGATCTTCGAGCCGTTCTTCACGACAAAAGCGGTCGGAGAGGGGGCCGGCCTCGGGCTGTCTACGGCCTACGGAATCGTGAAGCAGAGCGGGGGCCACATCCTGGTGGAGAGCGAACCGGGGAAGGGCAGTCGCTTCCGGATCCTCCTTCCCCTTGTCGATCCCCCCTCGGAGTGACGCCCACAGAGTGACGCGCACGGAGTGACGCGCAAGGGCGGGGAGCGGAAGTGCGACGGTTCCCGAGCTCCTGGCCGGCGGTTCCCTAATCCTGGCCGGTGGCGCCCTGGGGAGTTACCTCCGTGAGCGCCACCCGATGGAAGTCTCCCGTCCCCCTCTCGAATGCGGAGGCGTTGTGGAGCGTCGTCTCCGCGATGCTCGCGAGCGCCTCCTCGGTGAAGAAACCCTGGTGCCCCGTGATGAGAACATTCGGAAAGGTGAGGAGCCGGGCAAAGACATCGTCCTGGATCACGGTGTTGGAGAGGTCCTCGAAGAAGAGGTCCCCCTCCTCCTCGTAGACATCCAGGCCGAGCGCCCCGATCCTTCCCGACTTGAGACCCTCGATCACGGCTCGGGTGTCGACGAGGGCGCCTCGGCTGGTGTTGATCAACATCACCCCGTCCCTCATCTGAGCGAGCCCTCGCGAGTCGATGAGATGGTAGGTGTCGGGGGTGAGGGGGAGGTGGAGCGCGACGATGTCCACGGAGGAAAGGAGCGTATCGAACTCCACGTACCGGGCACCCAGCGCCCGAACCTCTTCGCTCGGCACCGGGTCGTGCGCGACGATCTCGCAGCCGAATCCCGCCAGGATCTTACAGAAGGCGGTTCCGATCTTCCCGGTTCCCACGACGCCTACGGACTTGCCGTGCAGGTCGAACCCCAGAAGGCCATCGAGAGAGAAGTTGCCCTCCCGGACCCGAGCGTGGGCGCGGTGCAGCTTCCGGTTGAGGGTCAAGATGAGCGCCATCGCGTGCTCCGCGACGGCGTGAGGAGAGTAGGCCGGGACCCGGGAGACTTCGATCCCGTGGGCGTGAGCGGAGCCGAGGTCCACGTGGTTGAAGCCGGCCGAACGGAGGGTCAGCAGGCGCACACCCGCTTCGGCCAGCTTCTCTACGACTGGAGCGGAGAGGTTGTCGTTTACGAAGGGGCAGACGGCATCGAACCCGTTGGCCAGTGAAACCGTGTTCGGCGTCAGCCGGGATTCGAAATATGAGAGGGTGTGTCCGTGGTTCTCGTTGGCCTGGTCCAGAGCCACCCGGTCGTAGGGCTTGGTGCTGAAGACGGCGATCTTCATTGGGTCTCCTGCGTCAGTTGGGTCTGCGGTCAGGGTGAGATCGTGGGAGGCATCGGAGCGTCCAGCGCCTCGGCGACCGCACGCAGGAGCTCCACCTCGAAAAGCTCGAAACGCCCGTCCGCACGTACGGTGGCGGCCGCCGCCTTCAAGAGGACCTTTCGGACGCCTGCCGCGGCCGCTTCGACTCGATCGAGTGCGGCATCCACCTCATCCAGAGTGGCCACTCCCGGGGGATGAAGTGCCCATGCTCCCTTCCCGCCGGGTAGGGTGGAGGCTCCGGCTTCGAAAGACCTCTGAATCTCCTCCTCCGAGTCGGCCCCGGCCCGAGCGAGGGCGGAGAGGATCACCTCGAATTCGCGGTGCAGACGGAAGCCGGAGGTGGAGCCCCGGCGTGGTGTGGAGCGGCGTCCCTCCCCGGGCTCCTCCAGATTTCGCCGGAGGATGTGGTAGAGGGCGAACTCGAAGGTCGCGACGCGTCCGTCGGCCCGAATGAGCCGGGGTACCACGCTTCGGAGACGCTTCGACCGTTCCAGGGGCAGCTTACGCAGCGCGGGAAGACAGAGGTCCAGGAGGGGGAGGCGGAGCTCGGCGCCGAATGAGTTGAAGGAGTCACGGAGGGCGCCTGCCCGGTCGGCTGAACGGGTGCCCAGGGCTTCGGCGAGGATCTCCGACTGCCACTGCCGGACGGTTTGGTCTTCCGAGAGGAGGAGGGCGGTAACCAGCGAGGCGGCCTCCTCCGGCTGGCGAGACGCCCGCCGCACCTCTGCCGGGAGCTCCGAGAGGAGTCCTCGGGCGTAGGCGACGTGTTCTCCCGACGGATTTCCGATTGAGGCCAGGGGTGCGAATCCGGCGAGGGGCCGCTCCCATCCCGCCCCTCTCGAAGGGGACGGCACCTCGCCGGAGGGCAGGGGAGGCGACGCGAGATCGGGACTGCCCGCGCCCGCTTCGATCCGTCGAATCCGCTCTTTCAGGGGAGGGTGCGTGGCCATCAGGCGGGAGAGTCCGCTCGTCATGCCATCGGCGAAGAAGAGGTGGCCCAGCTCCTGAGCGTGGTGGTCTCGGATCTCGGAGCCTTCGCTCGCTTCGCCGATCTTCCGGAGGGCCCCGGAGATCCCACCCGGGTTCCGGGTGAACTGGACCGCCGCCGCGTCGGCGAGAAACTCCCTCTGCCGTGAGACGGCGGCCTGGATGAGCCGCCCGAAGAAGACCCCGAGGTAGCCCACGAGGATGAGGGCGAAGCCCACGAGCGTGATCTGGCCCCCGCGGCCCTTCCTCCCACCTCGGGACCCCATCGATCCCCGGAGGAGGCCTCGGCCGGCCACGGTGAGAAGGAGGATTCCGAAGAGAAGGCCTACCAGCCGCAGGTTCAGGCGCATGTCGCCGTTCAGGATGTGGCTGAACTCATGGGCGATTACCCCCTGAAGCTCGTCCCTGCTGAGCTGTTCCAACCCTCCGCGGGTCACGGCGATCGCAGCGTCGTGGATTGTGTGCCCTGCCGCAAAGGCGTTGATGTTCGCCTCGCCATCCAGGACGAAGACGGCGGGCACGGGGGTCCCGGAGGCGATCGCCATCTCCTCGATCACGTTCCAGAGGCGGCGTTCCGCGGGATCCGAGGTGTTCGGGTCCACGGGGTGCCCGCCCAGGAGGGCGGCTACGGCCGATCCCCCTTTCCGGAGCTGCACGGTGCGAACGAGGGTCCCCGCTCCGATGAGAAGAGTCATTCCGAGGGCTACCCCGCCGAAGAGCTCCGGGTGGGTGACCGCCGTCATGCTCGCCATGCCGGGAGTGAAGAGGCCCAGGGCGAACACCAGGGCCAGGTAGACGACCAGAATCATCCCCAGGACGGCGGCGCCGAAGATCCAGAGGAGACGACCGGAACGCCGACGAGCCTCGTCTTGCGCGTCGAAGAAATCCAAGTTCAGGGGGATCAGTCGAAGGAGACTCGAGGAGACTCCCGTTCCGCCTCGATCTCCACCTGGAAGAACTCCGCGGGTCCGAACCCGAAGGTCGAGGCGAAGAGGTTCGTCGGGACGGAGGCACGGGTGGCGTTGTACTGCATCACCGCGTCGTTGTAAGCTTGGCGGGCGAAGGAGATGCGGTTCTCGGTCGAGGCCAACTCCTCCTGGAGCTGTCGCATGTTCTCGCTGGCCTTCAAATCGGGGTACGACTCCACGAGGGCGAAGAAGCGGGTCAGGACTCCCCCCAGGTGACGTTCGGCACCGGACAGCTCGTCCATTGCCTCGGGGCTGCCCGGATTCGATGCGGCTCGAGTCTCGGCCTCCCTTGCCTCATTTCTAGCCTGCACGACCGCCTCCAAGGTCTCCCGCTCGTGGGACATGTACCCCTTCGCCGTTTCGACCAGATTGGGGATCAGGTCGTAGCGGCGTTTGAGCTGGACGTCGATTTGCGAGAACTGGTTTCGATATCGCTCCCGAAGCGCGACGAGCCGGTTATAGCGCGATGCGACATACACGACCAGTACGACGACGAGGGCCAGGGGCACCAGGGATCCCATCCGCATCTCCTTTCCAGTTGTGGCTTGGCTCGCAACGGCTCCGCCGAGATCAATCTTCTACGACCACCAAGCGTGCGTCCCCCACCACCTGGGAACGGACCACCAGGCCCGTCGGGGTGGCGGATAGCTGGACGATCTCGATCGAGTCCACGCTTCCCTCTAGTCGCGCCTGGGCGGAAAGCTGGTGGCTCATCCCGGTTGCGGCGAGCGCTCGTCCGGCCTCGAGGAAGTCGGATGCCGGAAACCTCACCTGACTCCGGATGTACCCGGGGAATCCCGTTCGGGCGACCCAGGCTCCGGCTCGCACCAGGACGCTTCCGTCCTCGATGGTGAAGTCCAGATCCGGAACCGTGATTTCCCCCGAGCTCGAATCGAACACTGGCGTTCCGACGAGGTGAACCCGGCCCTGGAAGGCCCCTTCCACCTCCAGGTCGACCGCGAGCCGCTGTTCTCCCGCACTCTCCGCCCTCACCTCCCGAACCCGGAGCTCACGGCCCGCGATCTGGATGGGGTCATCCCGGAGCGCCCATGTCAGCAGTTCCGAGAGGTACGGGTAGTCGACCTGACTGTCGAGCAGGATGGAGACGCTTTCGGGGTGGGCTTCCGTGTCCAGGGGGGGGAGTGGTGTGGACGAAGCGGCCGGAGGTGAGCCCATGACGATTCGGGGACGGGCCGTGATGCCGATCGCGGACCGGATGTTGGGCTCGTCGGCGTCCATCCCTCCCAAGCTGCCCCCCGCCAATGCGGTCGGGTCGAGGAGGAGCCACACCCCGTCTGCAAGGGGGATCGGGCTCCGGAGCGCTTCCCAGAATGTCTCGACATAGGGGAGCAGGTCGAGGTTGCCGAGTACGGAATCGACCGCTCCGGTCTGGTCCTCGAGCCAGAGCTCAGCGGCGGTCATGATCAGATCCGTGACGTCCAGATCCATCTGCAGGAAAGTGGCCCGGCAGCGATCCTCCGGCGTGAGGGGCCCGATCTCCCCCACCCGCATTTGAGTCCGGACGGTCCAATCCCCTTCCAATTCGAGGGGGGAGGAGAGCCGGATGCGGGCTCTCGGAGGAGTCGCCCCGGCCTCGGCGACTCCACAGTGCGCCGTCAACTCGCCTCCGAAGGGGGAGGTATACCACATCTGTCCACCGTAGTGGATCACGGTGCTCAGGTGGACGGTGTCCCCTCGGAGCTCGACCTCGAATGGATCGCGCTCGGCCTGGAAGGCATACCGGAGCGCCGGGTCCGAAGGATGAGGCCGGCGATCCGTGAGATTCCCGATCCGAGCCGGGACCACCTCCTCCAGGGCCCCAAGAAGGGGTGCGGGGTCATAGAGGATAGGGAGGTGGAGTGAGGATGGGGGGAGCTCCTCCAGTTCTCCCGGGAGGACCACCACCGCATCGGGCCCGCGGGTTCCGACGCGGAGAAAGAAGAGGACGAGCAAGAGGGTAGCCAGCCCCAGGGCGGCGATCAGTGCCACCAGGAACCACCCCCCTTCCCCACGTGATGTGGAGTTCGGGGGGAGTCGGGAGAGGAGTCGGCGAGCCATATGAGAAACCGGAAGCATCCGGAACGTGGGGTCAGTCCAGGGGCTCGAGGCGCAGGATCGGTGTGGTGCCGCCACCCTGACGGTCGTCGAGCGCGACGTAGATCAGGCCGTCCGGGCCCTCCCGAACATCGCGGATCCGGCCCACTCCGAACAGGAGCGGGCGCCGCTCCATCCGCTGGATCTCATAGCCGTGTTCCCCCTCTTCGAGGGCGATGCGGTGGAGCTGCTGGCCGGCGAGCCCTCCCGCGAAGATGTGTCCGCTCCACTCGGGGAAACGATCCCCGGTGTAGATCATGAGTCCCGAGGTCGCGATGGAAGGAGTCCAGTACGTGACCGGCTGCTCCATTCCTTCGCGGTGGGTGCCT
Organism: Gemmatimonadota bacterium; assembly: GCA_007124095.1. Lineage (GTDB taxonomy): Bacteria > Gemmatimonadota > Gemmatimonadetes > Longimicrobiales > Gaopeijiaceae > SLCK01. The sequence goes on along the minus strand of SLFU01000209.1, from coordinate 36,750 downwards.
TCGTGGAAGTGCGAGCCGCCATACTGGACCCCGTACCCGATCACCGGCCAGCCGTAGTTGCGGCCGGGGAGGATGAGGTTGAGCTCGTCCCCCCCCTGGGGGCCGTGCTCCGTCTGCCAGACGTCGCCGGTCACGGGGTGGATGGCCATACCCTGGGAGTTGCGATGCCCGTAGCTCCAGATCTCCGGAAGGGCGTCGTCCCGTCCTACGAACGGGTTGTCGTCGGGGACGCTCCCGTCGTCATGGAGCCGGATCGTAGATCCGATGTGGTTCGTGAGGTCCTGAGCGGGGTGGTCCTCCACCGGCACCGACATCGGGCTCACACCCCGATCCCCAACAGTGATGAAGAGGTAGCCGTCGGGGTCGAAGGCGAGCCTCGATCCGAAGTGACTTCCCGAGGCGCTCCAGGCCTCCGCCTGGAAAATCTCCTCGACATCTACGAGGGAGTGGCCGTCGAGCCGGCCCCGCACGACCGCGGTCGTGCCTTCGGAGGAGTCATCGTTCGGCTTGGAAAAGCTGAGGTAGATGAGCTGGTTGGACTGGAAGTCCGGGTGGAGGACCACGTCGAGAAGTCCGCCCTGTCCCTGGAAGCGGACTTCCGGAACCCCTTCGATCGGATCCGGGTGAACGACACCATCGTGTACGATCCGGAGATCCCCGGTCCGCTCGGTGACCAGCATCTCACCTCCGGGAAGAAAGGCGATCGACCAGGGGTCCTGGAGCCCGTCGACAACGGTCACCATGCGGTAGTCGTGGAGCTCGGAATCGAAGACCTGTTCCTGCGTGGCCGCCGGTAGCGCACCCGGAGCAAGGACCAAGAGACACCCGATCATCGGAATGGGCGAATGGATCGGCTTCATCATCATGTCACTCCATCCAGGGTAGCTGTTCTGCCGGGCAGGCCCGGTCGCCTTCCTTTCAAGCCGAGCCGTCCTTCCAGTCATCAATATTAATACTATCGAGGTGTCCCTTCGTAGGGGAGGAACCTCCGGGCGGTTCCTCGATCGAGGCGGGACCGCCGCACCAATGGTTTCCGGATGGGCGGGATGAGGGTGACGCGGAGCACTGGAACGCTTATATCATTCTCGATTGTGACCCGGGGCGAGCCGGAGCCTTCGCTTCGGGCGGCGTCCGCAGAAGGCCCAGTTCGCATGCACCCGCCGACGGAGACCGCCATGACCGAGGAGGGATCGCGAAAAGGCCCGATGGCTTTGGGCTCGGAGACGATGCCCCTTCTGGAGCGCCTGGGCCTGCACCGGCCGGAGCTCCGCGCGTGGGCCATGTACGAGTGGGCGACGACCGGGATGTGGGCGGTCATCGTCGCCACCGTTTTCCCGATCTACTTCCAGAGCGTCGTGGCCTCCGAGCTCTCCGGCCCGGAAGCGGTTCGGAACTTCGCCTTCGCCACCACGCTCGGAATTGCCCTCGTGGCCGTCGTCGCCCCTGTGATGGGCGCGATCACCGACCGGGCCTCGATCAAGAAGCCGCTCCTCGCTGGATTCGCGGCGCTGGGCATCGGTGGTGCCGGGTTACTCTTCTTCGTGCACGAGGGGGACTGGCTGATGGGCCTCGGCTTCTTCGTCCTGGTCAACATCGGGGCGAACGCCAGCATTGTCTTCTACGACGCCCTCCTCCCGCACGTGGCCCGGTCCGATGAGGTGGATCGCGTCTCCACCGGGGCGTTCGCAGTCGGATACCTGGGAGCCGGCCTCCTCCTGGCCTTCTGCCTTCTCTTGATCCAGGCGCCTTCTTTGTTCGGGCTTCCGGAGGGAACCCTTCCGGTGCGGCTTTCCTTTGTGGCGGTCGCTGTGTGGTGGGCCGTTTTCACGATTCCCCTACTTCTCTGGGTCGACGAGCCCGAAGCCGAGATCGTGCCCGGCGAGGTCCTCCAGCGAAGCGTTCTCCGCTTTGCCCTCATTCGCATCCAGTCGACCTTCCTGGAACTCCGCTCCTACCGGAACGCCTTCATCCTCCTCGTCGCGTACCTGATCTACGGAGACGGGATCGGAACGATCATCCGGATGGCCGCGATATACGGCGCCGAGGTGGGGATCGACCAGGGGCACATGATCGGAGCGATCGTCTTGGTGCAGTTCGTCGGAGTGCCCTTCAGCTTCCTCTTCGGTTCGTTGGCCGGCAGGATCGGCACAAAGCGAGCGATCTTCCTCGGGCTCCTCGTCTATACGGGGATTACCGTCCTCGGGTATTTCATGACGACGGCGCTCCACTTCTGGATTCTGGCCTTCCTCGTGGGGACGGTGCAGGGCGGAACCCAGGCGCTCTCCCGCTCCCTTTTCTCGAGCATGATCCCTGCGTACAAATCCGGCGAGCTCTTCGGCTTCTACGGGGTGATGGACAAGTTCGCCGGCATGATCGGCCCATCGGTCATGGGCCTCGTCGTCGGGATGACGGGGTCCAGTCGACTCGGGATCCTGTCGGTCCTCATCTTTTTCGTGGTGGGGGCCGCAGTGCTGTACCTGGTCGACGAGGACGAGGGTCGTCGGGTGGCTCGCGAGGCCCAGGCCAGGGCCCGACCGGTGGATACGGTCTGAGCCCTGACCCTTGAGCTCAGGAGCCTCCGATGCCGTGGTTCGCCTCCGGGATGAAGATTCCGTGGAAATCGGCTTCGATCTGGTCTCCGAGGGGCACGATCTCGAGGACCTCCCGGCCCGGAACGTCGATGATCGTCACTCCGGGAGTCTCGCCTACGGTGGCGTGCGGGATGGTGGGCGCCGGATTCGGCCCGCGCAAGGTCAGGTAGGCCCGGCTCGCGTCGGGGGAGAAGGCCACGAGGTCCGGCGCGGACCCCACGAAGTCGATGGTCTCGAAGTCGTGGCCCTCCGTCTGGATCGACGCGAGCGGATGGATGGTGATGTTGTCGCTCGCCCGGTGCACGACCCAGAGCTCGTCTCGCACCGGATCGACGTAGACGCCGTGCGCGTCCTGGCCCGCTCCGGAGAGGTCATGCGTCGCAACCAGCTGGGGCTCGGCTCCCCCCACGTCGAAGACGTACATCCATGACTCGTGCATGCCTCCGGCGGTCACGTAGATTTCCTCCCCATCCAAGGACGAGGCGAAGCCGCATCCGTGCTCCGCGATCTCGTCACTCCCCCACGCTCGCGAAACGCTCCATCCGTCCAGGTCGACCACGGCCAGTCCTCCATTGAAGAGGGTCACCAGGAGGTGGCTCCCATCCGGGGAAAACCCTCCACACACCGGCCGGCGGCTGGGAAAGAGATCCGAGTCGGCCAGCGCGGGATCCGCCCTGAGGTCCAGGAAGCGCGTGAGCTCCCAGCTCGGTCCGTCCGCGCCATCCGTCCGAACGATTTCGGCGATCGTCTCCCCCCGGTCGGGCATTCCGTCGGCGTCGGATTCCTGAGGGGCGATGTTGAAGACGTAGATTCGGTCGGGGCGGGTCGGATTGGGCTGCGCCGCGTGGGGAGCCTGGCCCACTTCTTCGATCACCTCCACCACTTCTCCAGACCGTCGGTCGAGTATGGAAACGGAGGCCGAAACTGTGTTCGCGCTGTAGACGTAGCCGTCGCCCGGGACGCCCCAGAGCATGTGCGGACGATCGGCTCCTCCGAGCTCCGAGGCATCAATGGTGCGGAGGACCTCCCCGTCTGGCCCCAGAATGTAAACCTGGTTGAGGTTCTGGTCCGCCGCCCAGACCTCGAACTCGACGGCGGAAGGGGCGCTGTTGGCGGGTTCGGGCCCGTCGGCCGATGAGGCGTCGCACGCCGCCAATCCGAAAAGGACGAGGACGGTCAGGAGGGGATGGAATCGGTTCACAGTGATTTGACCTCGTGGAGAGTGGAACGAAGGCTTGGCGGCGCTTGGACCCGCTTTCAGCATGTCTTCAGGATGTACCGTATGCTCGGTCGGGATGGAGAGGGCTGTCAAGGCTCATTATCGTCATCATCTTCGGCCGGGCCTCCCTCCGTGAGGGGCGAACGAATCCGGTGGGGCTTGACTGGCGGTGGGTGGTTGCATAGCGTTTCGTTCCGTGCTTTCTGCGGCCGTCCGTCCCACGGGTCGTGAGAGCTGTAGTCCGAAAGAAGCCAGACACGAGCGTCAACATGACCGCAACCGCCACAATCAGCATGTGCGGCTGTTCCATGATGGCTTCCTCGCTCGAGGAGGTCAGGGCGGGGACGGTCGTGTCCGGAGGGCCTTAGCAGCAAGCAACGGATCCGACGAGCTGAACGAGCCCCGGCCTCCTCCCGATGGAGGTCTGGGCTTTTTTGTTTACGGGAGCGGCGGCGTCAGCGCGGGCTGCCGAGATCAAGGCTCCCCTGTGGAAGACGGGTACTCAACATGAAACAGACGAAGACCGGACCGGTGGCCTCCAGCACCCTCGACACCCTTCGATGTCGCCTCTGCGGGACGGTGACGGAGGCGGGGCCCTTTCATGTGTGCGAGGAGTGTTTCGGACCTCTCGAAGTAGACTACGACCTGGAGGGGCTCCACGGCACCCTTTCTCCGGAGTTGATCCGCAGCCGGCCCACCAATCTCTGGCGCTACCGCGAGCTCCTTCCCATCGAGCGGGATCCCGAGGGGGGACACGCGGTTGGTTGGACCCCTCTCCTGCCGGCCCCGCGCCTCGGGGACGCTCTCGGCATCGAGGACCTCTGGATAAAGGCGGATTCTTCGAATCACCCAACCCAGTCCTTCAAGGACCGGGTGGTCGCCATTGCCCTCCAGCGCGCACATGAGTTCGGCATCTCTGTGGTGGGGTGTGCCTCCACCGGTAACCTTGCCAACTCCGTGGCGGCGCAGGCCGCGTCTGCGGGATTGGAAGCGTGGATCTTCATTCCGGAGGACCTGGAACCTGAGAAGGTGGTCGCCACCGGTGTCCATGGAGCCCGACTGGTGCGCATCAAGGGCGTATACGATGATGTGAATCGGCTCTGTGCCGAGGTCGCGGATCGGTTCGGGTGGGGGATCGTGAATGTGAACCTGCGCCCCTATTATGCGGAGGGCTCGAAGACGGTCGGATTCGAGATCGTCGAACAGCTCGGCTGGTCTCTGCCGGCGAATGTCGTGGCTCCGATGGCGGGCGGCTCCCTGATCACGAAGCTGGAGAAGAGCTTCAAGGAGCTCGAGAAGGTGGGGCTCGTGGCTGAGTCCCGGACCCCGCGGCTCTTCGGGACCCAGGCCTCGGGATGTGCGCCCATCGTCAATGCTCTTCACGCGGGGGAAAGTCGTGTCCAGCCGGTCCGGAAGCCCGACACCATCGCTCGCTCGCTTGCGATCGGGAACCCCGCAGACGGCCCCTTCGCCCTCCGGTCCATGCTCGACAGCGGAGGCTGGGGCGAGGCGGTCTCGGACGACGAGATCGTGGAGGGCATCCGGTTGCTGGCCAGCCTCGAAGGGGTCTTCACGGAGACGGCCGGCGGGGTGGTCGTAGCCGGAGCGGCCCGGCTGGCGCGAGAGGGTCGATTCGCGAAGGGTGGGCCGACCGTGCTCTGTATCACGGGCAACGGCCTGAAGACCCCAAATGCGGCTCGAGCGACCTTCGAGCTGGGTGAACCGATCGACCCGAGGCTTTCGGAGGTGGTTCGGCTCGCCGAGGCGGGCCAGCAGGAGCCTGTTGGATGAGAAGTGCGGGGAATGCCCTGGATATCGCCGGGCCCCCGGAGACTCGTGAGATGCGGCAAGGAGATGATGTCGATGAGTGTGACGGTCCGGGTGCCGAGTGCCCTGAGGAAGCTGACCCACGGTCGTGGGGAGCTGGAAGCGGAGGGCGCGACGGTGCGTGACGTGCTGGCTCACGTAGGACGTGAGAATCCCGATCTGCTGGCGCGGATCACGGAGGAGGGGGGCGAGCTTCGCCAGTTCCTGAACGTCTTCGTGAATGGCACCGACATCCGTTACGAGAAGGAGCTCGAGACCCCAGTCAGTGAAGGAGACGAGGTTTCGATCGTTCCCTCGATCGCAGGGGGCCGGGAGTGAGCGATTGATCCGCACTCCCTCGCGTGTGACGGGCTGGGCCTGGTTCGAGGAGGTGGGGGACGCAGTCGTCGCCGAGGCTCGCGCTGCGGCCGCGGAGGAGGCGTGCGGCCTCCTCGTCGGTCGGAGAAGTGCGGAGGGGGTCGTGCTTGTGACCTCGATCGTCCCCACGCCCAACACCGAGCCTCCCGAGAGGCGACGGAATCGATTCATGATCGATCCGCTTCGCCTCCTGGAGGTCGAGAAGTCCCTCCGTGAATCCGAAGAGGAGGTGGTGGGGTTCTACCACACCCACCCCGATAGCGAACCGGTACCCTCTCCCGTGGATCGACGGTTCATGGAGCTCTGGCCCCACACGGTATGGGTGATCGCGGGGTTCACCCGGGGCTCCGAACCTCCGCGGATCCGGGCCTGGTGCCGGGATCCGGAACCCGGAGGCAGTGTCCGGGAGATCCCCCGCGCCGACCCTCCCACTGGACACGTTCGGGGGGCACGTCGGGATTCCGGTGGTGTAACCGGAGGCGCGAAGGGGCCCGGACGGGTCCTGAATGAGGCCGAATTCCCTTCGGGGAAAAGGAAAAAATAGATCCCATGACATACATCATTACCGAGCCGTGCATAGACACCAAGGATGCGAGCTGTGTCGACGTATGTCCGGTGGATTGCATCTACGAATCCGACGATCAGTTCTACATCCATCCGGACGAGTGCATCGACTGTGGGGCCTGTGAGCCGGAGTGCCCTGTCCAGGCGATCTTTCCCGACACGGACGTGCCGGAGGAGTGGACCTCGTATATTGCCAAGAACTACACCCACTTCGAGCTGACCCCCCCATAGAGCTACCGCTCCGCTCGATCAATCCTGGCCGGGTGGGGAGGGGATTCAGTCGCCGAAGGCGCTTCCCGGAGTGGGGACGACTGTCCAGTCCCCCTCCGCGGGGCGACTCCCTTGGCCGGGCTCCTTCCGTCCGGGCGGGTCCGATGATCGCTCCGGCGAATCTGCCTGCTCAGCTCCTTCGCTATACCAACGGACTTCGCTGCGCAGACGCACGACTTCGCCCACGACGATCAGGGAGGGACCGGAGATGCCGGCTGTGCGGACGCGTTCGGGGAGGGTGCGGAGATCGCCGGTCACGGTTCGCTGTTCCCGGTAGGTCCCCCATTCCACGATGGCCGCGGGGGTTTTCGGAGAGCGCCCGCCACGGATCAGTTCCGAGGCGATCTCCTCGAGCCGCGAGAGCCCCATGAAGATGACGAGGGTCCGGTCCTCACTTCCGACGGCGGATACTCCTTCCCGATCTCCTGTTGCGGGCAGGACTCGATGCCCGGTCAGGAAGGTGGCTGACGAGGCGACACCGCGATGGGTCAGAGGGATGCCTGCGTATGCCAGCGCCCCGATTCCCGCGCTTACTCCGGGCACGACCTCGAAGGGCACCCCAGCCGCCCGGAGTGCGAGCGCCTCCTCCCCTCCGCGGCCGAAGACGAAGGGATCCCCGCCCTTGAGCCGGACGACCACCTCGTGGGATCCCGAGAGATGGATGAGGAGATCGTTCACGTCTCCCTGGGCGATCCGCTTCTCCCCTTTTCGCCGGCCGACATCGAATCGACCGGCGCGGGTCGGGGCGAGCTCCAGAATTTCCGAGTTCACGAGCGCGTCGTAGACGACGGCGTCGGCTCTTTGGAGAAGGCGATGCGCCCGGAGGGTGAGCAGGTCCGGGTCGCCCGGTCCGGCCCCCACCAGGAATACGGTGCCCATGCGGGTGGTCGCTCCTACGTTGAGTCGGATTCCATGAAAAGAGCCCCGGCCTCGGAGAGGGCCAGGGCTTCTAACGTCGCAAGCTCGACTTGGCAGGGCGATAGGTGACCTTTATCGAGGGGGTACGGTGTTCACCGAGACCCGTTCGACCCAACCCTCGAACCGATGAGTAAAAGAAGAGGAGGTAATTCCACCTTGTCAAGGATCGACCCGTCCATTACCGAAGGTCCCGGACCCCTCTCCGATCGGCTCGAGTGCTGCGTCCTTCTGGTGGGTCATGGATCCCACCTGAGTCCGGCCTCGGCCCGGCCGGTGCACGAGCTGGCTCGACGCCTCCGGGCGAGGGGGAGCTTCGGGGAGGTCCGGGTGGCGTTTTGGAAGGAGGAGCCGCAGCTGCATCAGGCTTTCCATCTCGTCGAGCGCTCCGAGGTCTTCGTCGTTCCGGTGTTCACGAGCACAGGGTACTTCACGGACCGAGTGGTCCCGAGAGAGCTGGCGTTGGACCGCACCCTCGTTGCGCGGCCTGATCTGCGAATCAGGGAGTGTCCCGCAGTGGGCACTCATCCACGGATGAGCCAGGTCGTTATGGAGCGGGCCCGGGAAGCGGCGTCCCTCTCCGCGGAGGAAGAGGCGGGAGCGACTCTTGTCGTGGCCGGGCACGGGACGAACCGGCACCCGGATTCCGGGAGGACCACGCGGGCGATCGTCGAGGCGCTGCGGCGTGAGGGATCGTACGGGAGCGTGATTCCCGCCTTTCTGGACCAGGAGCCACGGCTGGCCGAGGTTCTCGACGGAGAACGGGTGCGCAACGTAATCGTGGTCCCCTTCTTCATCGCGGAAGGGTGGCATGCCGGGACGACAATTCCCGACGATCTCGCACTCACCGGGGGGCGGACAAGGCGCGGAGAGACGACCATCTGGTACGGAAAGCCGGTCGGCCCCCATCCCGCGATGGTCGAGGTGGTCCTTCAGCTTGTGGAGCAGGAGGCACGAAGGGAAGCCCGTCCGGAAACTCCGGGAGCCGGTCGGGACTCCTCCTCCTCCCCTCCGGTCTCCGCCAGGGCTCGTGAAGCGTTCGGGGAGTGGTTGCGGTCCGCGGGCCCCCAAGGTCGGAGCTTCCTCGAGACGCTCGTGCGACCCGGCGAGGAAGGGTGCTTCGAGATTCGGCATCATCTCGACCGCGAGCGATCCCGATCGGAACTGAGGAGGGTGGAGACCCCCGACGGAGCTGTCGGGCTCGGGGCCACGACGGAAACCGGGGATCATCGGCCGGTCCGGACCGCTCCCGGCCTCCGCCGGGGATGGCGCTTCTCCGGGCTGGACGAAGCGGAGGTGTGGGAGGTCTATGCGCACCTCTACCCGGTGGCTCCGGTGCACTGGTATCTGGGTCGAACGGGCGGCCTTTCCCCGCGCTCTTTCGAAGAGGTTGCCCGAAGGCAAACGGGGATCTACGCCGGGTTGGAGGGGATGTCCGACTCGGAGCTGGAGCGGCTCACACAGACCGTCTGCGCTGCGGATCGCTGCCTCCGCACTCCGGTTTGGCGACCTTCCTTCGGAGTGCCTGCGAGGCCTTCGCAGGGGGTACCTTGCCCGGAACCATGCTCCCTCTTCATTTCGGAAGCTCGGGAGCACACTTGACCTGATCCGGGGATGCGGATAAACTCCTCACCGAGAGAAGCTGGTTCGTCTGCTCACTCTCCGATTTCAACGACCTGGGAGTCGACGAGGAAAATGAAGCGCGCTTTCACTCTTTGCTGTGCTATGTGCTGCTGCTGTCAGATCCCCCTGCGGGGTGGGTCCGGGAGGTGTTGCGCGTAGACACAAGAGACATCGCGCTGAATCTTCGGCCCCGACCTCGCAGAGAGGTCGGGGCTTTTTTCGTACTACGGATCAGGTGGAGAGCCCTCTGGCCATCCACCGCTGGAACTTCACGGAAGGAGACAGATGACGGGCACGACCACCGATACGACTGCCCTCCCGGCGTTGGAACTGAGTCCCAGAGAGGTCGACGCGCGAAATCGGCGCTTCGCCGGCGCGGACCCGAGGGAGGCGCTTCGCTGGGCCGACGACGCCCTCCCGGAAGGAAGGGTTGCCCTCTCCTCGACCTTCGGGGTTGGGGGGATGGTTCTGATTCATCTCCTGTCCCAGGAGGGGATCCGCCTCCCGGTCATCTTCATCGACACGCTCTACCACTTTCCGGAAACCCTGGAGCACGCCGAACGGATGCGGGATCTCTACGATCTCGATCTCCGTGTGTACCGGCCGGCGCCTTCGCGCGAGGCCTTCGAGGCGGTCCATGGGCCTCGGCTCTGGGAGCGCGATGCCGAACTCTATCATCGCCTGACCAAACAGGATCCGATGCGGAAGGCGCTGCGGGAGGTGGATGGTTGGATCACGGGGCGGAGGCGAGATCAGTCCCCCTCACGTGCGGAACTTCCGGTGCTCGAACGGGGCACCTGGCTCAAGATCAATCCGCTGGCAGGGTGGACGAGAGATCGGGTATGGGATTTCATACGGAGTCACGACCTCCCCTATCACCCCCTTCACGACAAGGGTTATCCTAGCATAGGGGACGCGCCGCTCACGACACCGGTCAAACCTGGTGAGCACGAGCGGGCGGGGCGGTGGCGCGGGAGTGTGCGATTGGAGTGTGGGCTCCACAACATCTGAGGTGAGAAAGGGTTCGTGAGTGCATCCGAGAGTGGGACCGAGACGCCGATTCGTCCGTCGAGCGAGAACGGGGGTTCCCCACCGTGGGCAATCGGGTCGGGCCGGGAGTTGCCGGGACTGAGTAACGAAGAGATCGAGCGGTATTCCCGCCATCTCATCATGCCCGAGGTCGGGATGGAGGGGCAGCGGCGTCTGAAGGACGCCAGTGTCCTGATGGTGGGTGCAGGTGGTTTGGGGTCGCCCCTTGGGCTCTACCTCGCTGCAGCCGGAGTGGGACGCATCGGGATCGTGGAATACGACGTGGTCGACCACACCAACCTCCAGCGTCAGATCCTCTACGGAACGAAGGACATTGGCCGATCGAAGCTGGATTCCGCGACGGAGCGGTTGAAGGACGTGAACCCTCACGTCCAGGTCGATCGACATGAGCTTCGTCTTACGAGCGACAACGCGCTCGAGCTCTTCGAGCCGTACGACGTGGTGGTGGACGGGACGGACAACTTCCCGACCCGTTATCTCGTCAACGACGCCTGTGTCCTCCTCGGGAAGCCGAATGTCTACGGATCGATATTTCGGTTCGAGGGGCAGGTCTCGGTCTTCGACGCCCGCCACGGCCCCTGCTACCGATGCCTCTTCCGGGAACCCCCACCCCCCGGAATGGTCCCGAGCTGCGCAGAGGGCGGGGTGCTCGGGGTGCTCCCGGGGATCATCGGCGTTCTCCAGGCGCTCGAGACGATCAAGCTGATCCTGGGGAAGGGTGATCCGCTGATCGGCCGACTCCTCCTCTTCGATGCCCTCGCCCTCGAGTGGCGCACCCTCACCTTGCGGAAGAACGCGGATTGTCCGGTGTGTGGAGATGAGCCCACGGTCACCGAGCTCATTGACTACCTCGAGTTCTGTGGGGTTCCTGCCTATGAGGAAGGTCCGGAGGCGGCGGACGAGGATGTGCCGACCATTTCCGCGACCGAGCTGAAAGGTCGCCTCGATCGCGGCGACTCTCTCCGCATGTTGGATGTTCGGGAGCCGCACGAGTGGGAGATCGTGAACCTCGGTCCCCTGGGAGCCGAGCTGATCCCGCTCGATTCCCTCCCGGAACGCCTCTCGGAGCTGGATTCGGCCGAAGAGATCGTGCTGCACTGCCAGGGGGGCACGCGAAGCGCTAAGGCCCTGAAGCAGCTCCAGCAGGCCGGTTTCCGGAAGGTCTGGAATCTTCGCGGTGGGATCCTGAGCTGGCAGGAAGAAGTGGATCCGAGCCTCCCCCGTTACTGAGCTCCAGTCCGGGAGGCGGCGGCGTGACTGAGGGGATCCCTCCGAAGGAGCATCCCGAGCTTTCCGCCGAGTTCCTGGAGGAGCTGCGCGCCGAGTTGGAACGGCAGCTGCGCCGCCTCGAGAAGAGCATGTCGGTCACCGATGAGGCCAGTCGCCCGGTCGAGCTGGACCAGCAGGCGGTCGGGCGCCTTTCCCGTATGGATGCCCTCCAGAATCAGCACCTCACCCGAAATCTCCAGGAGCGGGAGCGGGCGAGACACGGCGCCTTGATTTCCGCGCTGAAGCGGATTGAAAACGGACGGTACGGCTTCTGCGAGGGATGCGGCGCTCCTCTGGCGCCGGGGCGCCTCCTCGTCTACCCTGAGGCCGAGCGCTGCGGGGGCTGCCAATCCTGATCTCCGCGTCGGGGAAGGCTCGGTGCCGGGCGCCGGCTTCCCGGCCACGGTTCCGGCCGAGTCGGGACCGTCAGCCGGAGTCCTATTCAGGCAGGAGGACGGAGAAGAGGAAGCTCACCAGCGAGATGAGGATGCTCCCGAGGAGGGCTGACCAGAAGCTCGCGACCGAAAGGGGAGCTATCAGGGCCGCGGTGAGCATCAGCATGAGGGCGTTGATGACGAGGGTGAAGAGGCCCAGGGTCAGGATGAGGAAGGGGAGGGAAAGGAGGATGAGCACGGGTCGAATCAGAGCGTTAACGATCCCGAAGACGGCAGCGACGAGGAGGACCGGCCAGAACTCCCCCGGAAGGTCGATGCCCCCTACCAGCTGTGCCGCCACCCAGAGCGCCACCGCGTTCACGAACAACCGAATGATGAGATTCTGCATCGAGCTGCGCGCATCCCTCCCAGGATCGTGAACTCTCGGCGATGCTGGCGCCGGTCTGGTGGCCCGCCGCCAGAGGTGCGTCGCGGGGCAATCTACGAGGCTGTCCCGAGGGCCCGCCACCTCCGGGCCGAGATCCCCCCCGCCATCCGCTCCTTCTGCACCGGATCTCAATGACCGCTTCCTTCGAGCGCGATTTCCTGGGGTGGGAAGAACCCGCGCTTCCGGCGGCAGTCCGGGTGCTTCTCGAGGATCTCGAGTCCACTGGGCCCCTGGTTCTCTCCGATCGCGTGATCGTGACCCCGGGTGGACGGGCCGGGCGCCGGTTCCGCGAACTGCTTGCGGAGCGGGCCGAGGCTCGGGGGCAGCCGTTGCGGCCCCCGCAAATGGCCACGATCGGGACCCTTCCCGAGCTCCTGTACCGGCCATCCGCACCTCCTCCACCCTCCCTGCGTGCCCGGCTCGCCTGGGTTGCGGAGCTGACCGAGCTCTCGACCTCCGAGATGCACCTACTCCTCTCGCGCCCACCGGCAGGAGGCGACTTCATGGGGTGGCTGGCGATTGCCAGGGTGATCGAAGGGCTGCACCGTGAGTTGGGCGCGGAGCTCTTGACCTTCCGAGATGTGGCGTCCCGTTGCGAGTCCGGTCTCCTCTTCGATGACGGCCCCCGGTGGGAGGTCCTCTCGGCGGTACAGCGAAGGGTGCTGCGACGGCTCCGGAGCTCGGGGTGGGAGGACCGGGAGACGGCGCGCAGGACCGCGCTCCGGAAGGGAAACCTCGTTTCTCCCGGAGAAGTGTGGTTGGTGGGAGTGGTTGAGCTCTCCCGCTGCGCCCGGGAGATGCTCTCGGCGCTCGAGGGAACGGTTCGCGTGTTGGTGCACGCTCCGCAGGAAGAGGCGGACGGCTTCTTTCCGGATGGCACCCTTCGGACCGAGTCCTGGAACGGCCGGGCGCTGCCCATCGAGGAGGGCGATTTCGAGGTGGTCGGGGCGCCGGTCGCACAGGCGGAACGCGTCATGGACTATCTGGCCGGGCTCGAGGGAGGCTACTCCCCCGAGGAGGTCACGGTGGGAATACCCGATGCCGAGGTCGTCCCGTACCTGGCGCAGCGCTTGGACCTCCACAGGCTCCCGTCCAGGGTGGCGGCGGGACGGTCGTTTCCGCGGATCGGTCCGTACCTCCTTCTCGCGGCGATCGCAAGGTACTTGCGGGAGGGAACTCCCGGGGCGCTGGCGGAGCTGGTCCGCCACCCGCAGCTTGCTCCGTGGCTGAGGGCGATGGGACTCGACCAGGACCGAACGATCCGTGCGCTGGACGACTTCCGGGAGCGTGTGCTTCCCAAGGAGGCGGGCCCGGGGGCCTTTCCGGGCAGGGCAGGGATCCCGGGCCGGGAGCTGTCGGAGCGGCTTCGGCGGAGCATGGAGGACCTCCTCGAGCCCCTGCGGCGCCCCCGGCGGCTCCGGGAGTGGACGGATCCGGTCGTCGGCCTCGTGGAGGCAATCTACGGGTCCCGGGTCCTCGATGACTCCCGGGCCGAGGACCGGGAGGTCGAGGCCTTCGCACTCGCGCTCCGTGGGGTTCTGGACGAAGTGGAGGAGGGGGTGCCCGGTCCCGATCCGGAGCTCTCCGGGGCCTCGGTCCTCGGCCTCCTCCTCGGGGAGATCGAGGGCGCGGCAGTGCCTCCCCCGGCCGAGGACTCCGCAGTGGAGATGCTCGGCTGGCTCGAGCTGCCCCTCGACGATGCGCCCGTGCTGGTGCTCACAGGGGTGAACGAAGGATCCCTTCCGGAGTCCCGGATCGCGCATCCCTTCCTGCCGGATGGGTTGCGGGTAGCTCTGGGGATCCAAGGGCAGCGGGAGAGGAGAGCTCGCGACACATACTGGATGACGGCGATCCTACGCTCCAGGATGCGATTCCTCCTCGTCTCCGGAAGACGCTCGGCCCAGGGCGATCCCCTCCGTCCCTCCCCACTCGTACTCCAGGGCCCCTCGGAGCTCGCGGCGACCCGGATCCTTCGTCACTATCGCCAGGAGGGGCCGGTCCGCCCGCCCGGACTCCGGGCGGCGGCGACGTCTCCTCCCCGCGAAGCAATTCTAACGTGTCCGCCCGAGCCCGAGCTTCTCCCTCCCGACCCCCCGTTCAAGATCCGGGTGACTGCCTTCCGGGAATTGCTCCAGGATCCCTACCGCTGGCTTCTGACCCGGAAGGCCGGAGCGGCCTGGGTCGAGGACGAACGGCGGGAGCTCGACCCGATGGCTTTCGGAACGCTGGCACACCGGGTCCTCGAGTCGCTCGGCACCGACCTGCGGGCGGAGGGACGGGCGGATCGATTGACCCGCGGGCTCGTGGAGCGACTCGACGAAGTGGTGCGCCGTGAGTTCGGAACCCGGCTTCTCCCTTCGGTCCGGGTCCAGATTGCGCAGCTTCGGACCCGGCTGGAGGCGCTCGCGCAGGTGGAGGCGCGCGAGCGGAATACGGGATGGGAGGTCGTCGCGGTGGAGGCTGCGGTTCCAGACGAAGGAGTGCCCTTTCCGGTGGACGATGACACGGTCTTCCTGACCGGACGTGTGGATCGAGTGGACAGGCACCCCGAGCTGGGAGTCCGGCTCCTCGATTACAAGAGCTCGGAGACCGCTGGGGATCCCGACGAGCAGCACCGGACCAGGCGGGAAAGACGCTGGACAGATCTCCAGCTTCCCCTCTACCGTCATCTGGCGCCTTATCTCAGAGGGCTCGATCTCAGAGAATCCTCTGTCACCTCCGTCGCTATGGGGTACTTCAACGTGCCCCGTGCCCTGGGGAAGATCGGAATCCGCATGGCGGAATGGGTCCCGGATGAGCTGGAATCGGCGGATGAAGCGGCTCGCTCGGCGCTCCGTCCCCTCCTGGCCGGGAAGCCGATTCGACCCGATCCGGACGCTCCACCTCTCCGAGACGGCGACCCCCTGGCTCCACTCATGGGCATCGGCCTTCTCCGGGAACCCGGGACTGAGGAGGCCCCGGATGGCTGATCCGGGGCGGAGCCCGGTCCGGGGCGGCGTGAGCTTTCCGAGGGAGCTCGTCCTCGCGTCGGCGGGCACCGGGAAGACCTACCATCTTTCCTCCACGATCATCGCCCTCCTGAACGCCGGGGCGTCCCCCGGGGAGCTCCTGGCGTCCACCTTCACCCGGAAGGCCGCGGGGGAGATCCTCGATCGGGTCCTCCTCCGGCTTGCCGAGGCGGAGATGGACGGTGAGGCGCTTCAAGAGCTCTCGGGTCATTCGTCCCTCCCGGGAGCGCCCAGCCTCGATCGGGCGCGGGTCGGCGAGCTCCTCCAGGCGGTAGTGGCGGACCTGGATCGGTTGAACATCTTCACCCTGGATGCCTTCTTTCACCGGGTGGCGCGCACCTTTGCGCTCGAGTTGGGACTTCCCCCCAACTGGAGCGTGGCCGATGAATGGGAGGCCGAGGGGCTCGTGCTGGCGGCGGTGGACGATCTCCTGGACCACGCCGACGAGGGAGAGCTGGTGGAGCTCCTCCGCATGTATCGCTCCGGTGAGGTGAGGCGGGGGGTACACGGCGAGCTCGTGGGAATCGTCTCGGCGCTCCAGGAGATTTACCGGGATCTGGATCCCGGGGCCGAGGACCCCTGGGGATTCCCCGGCACCGGGGCGGACTCCCCCCGTCCGGAGGAGATCGAGGCGGTGGCCGATCGCATCGCCGAAGTCGAGCTTCCCACCCGGGCCGACGGGACGCCCAGAAAGCGCTGGCGCGCCGCGATGGAAAAGCATGGCGAGGCGCTCCAACGGGGGAACTGGGAAGGCCTCTTCGCCCAGGGGGTGTTTGCCAAGCTTCTCGGGGGAGAGGCAGAATACGACCGGGTCGCCATTCCGGAAGAAATCCAGGGGCTCTTCGATGCGGTTCTCCGGATGGCAAGGGCCGCGCTTCATTCCGACTTCGCGGGCCGGGCGCAGGCGCTCGGGAGGCTCGCCGCCGACTTCGAGGCTGCCTTCCGACGATCGCAGGAGACCCGGGGCGTCTTTCGGTTTCAGGACATTCCGCATCTCCTCCTGGAGATGGGCGCCACGGGGAGGGGGGACGAGCTCTTCTACCGCCTCGATGGACGGATCCGGCACCTCCTCCTCGACGAGTTTCAGGACACCTCCCTCCTGCAGTGGCGGACCCTCGCTCCACTCGCGGACGAGATATTCCAGGGATATGCCGGGGAGCGGGCGGCGGTCGTGGTCGCCGACCCCAAGCAGTCCATCTACGCCTGGCGCGGGGGAGAGCCGAGGCTTCTGGATTTCATCGCGGCGCGCTCGCATCTCCCGAGACGGACGTTGGAGGAGAGCTATCGATCGGGACCCACCGTGCTGGACGTGGTCAACCGGGTGTTCGAGGCACTCCCCAGCTCCACCATCCTGGATGCGGTGCAGAGCGCGGTCGCCGCCGAGTGGATGGAGAGCTTCACACGGCATCGGGCCGCCCGAGCCGAGACGCCCGGGTATGCCCGGGTGGTGGAGGTCGCCGGAGAGGAACACGCGAGGGGGCTCCGCGAGGGAGTGCTCCACGCCGCGGTGGAGGAGGTTCAGGCGATTCGAGAGCGTGCCCCGGGTGCCTCGGTCGGCGTTCTCTGCCGCACCCGCAAGGCGGTCACGCACATGATCAACCTCCTCCGGCGGGCGGGAGTCGAGGTGAGCGAGGAAGGGGGCTCGCCCTTGACCGACGTCTGGCCGGTCCACGTGATCTTCGCCGCTCTCAGGGCGGCAGATCATCCGGGAGATCTCCTGGCTCGTTATACGGTGTCCCACAGTCCCCTGGGACCGAAACTGGGATTCCGGGACTTCCGCTCCGAAAGGGAGGGGGAGGAGAGGGCCGGAGAAATCCGAAGAAGGCTTCTTCTCGAGGGCTACGGTCCCGTTCTCGACACCTGGGTCCGGGCCCTGCAGCCCCACGTGTCGGAGAGGGAGCGGGCCAGGCTCGGTCAGCTCGTCGAGCTTGCCTTCCGGCAGGACCAGAAGGAGACTCCCCTCCGCCCGACCCGCTTTGTCCACCTCGCCTCCCGCGTGTCGGTCGAGGCTCCGGGGAGTGCCCTGGTCAGGGTCATGACCATCCACGGGGCGAAGGGCCTGGAGTTCGATGCCGTTGTCCTGCCCGAGCTCGAGCGATCCTTTCGAGCGGGCGGCCGCGACCATGGACCGTTGCCCTGCCGGGAACATCCGGCCGGTCCCGTCACCCGTGTGTATCCCTATGTGAAGCAGGGGCTACATAGCCTGTTCCCCGAGGTCGCCGATGCGGACCGTGAGCGACAATCAGCTCGGTTTCGAGACGAGCTGGGGGGGCTCTACGTCGCCCTGACCCGGCCGCGCTTCGCCGTGCACCTCCTGATCGAACGGGGACGGGAGGCCGCCCCGACTCCGGCTGGTCTCATCCGGGAAGGGCTGGGGCTCGGCCCCGGGGAGGGGGGGGGAGAGGCCCCTGGCACCGTGTGGGAGTCGGGAGATCCGGACTGGGCGGAAGTGGCCGGGAGGACCACCACCCAGGTGGGGGGCGAGCCTTTTGCCCCGGAGCGGCGGGACGGTCCTCCCGGACCCGAGCCGATCGGGATGGCCACCGGGCCTCGATCCCGGGGGCTCATACACCTCTCTCCGTCCGAGCTGGAAGGGCGTGGGAGCCGCGGCGTGAGCGTGTTGCTTCGCCCCCGAGACCGGGGGGCGATGGCCCGTGGCACCCTGGTGCATCTCTGGCTCGCCGAGATCGGATGGGTTGAGGATGGAATCCCGGGGGAGGAGGATCTCCGGGCACTGTCGGGGTCCATGCCACACCCGATCCCCGACCTCGCTGACCTCCTCGATCGCTTCCGGAAGTGGATCCGCGCCCCAGCGATCCGGCGTCTGCTTTCGCGAAAGGCGTTTCCGGACGGGACGGAAGTAGAACGGGAGCTCCCCTTTCTTTCCCGTGAGGGGGGGCGACTCGTGCAGGGCGTCGCGGATCGCGTGATCCGGATCCCCGGCCCCGACGGCCCGCGACTCCTCGTAGTGGACTGGAAGACCGATCGTGTATCCGGTTCTCCGGGGGCCCTGGCGGATCGTGCCGCCTATTACCGGCCCCAGCTCGAATCGTACGTTCGAGCCTTGGCCCGCTCGGAGTACGTCCCTCCCGAGCGGGTGTCCGGAGCCCTCGCCTTCCTCGAGGGGGGGGAGGTCTGCGAGCTGTGAGGCCGAGGTCGGGTGCTACCGGCCGCTCTGCACCATTTCCCGAACCTCCGCCAGCCCCTCCGGGGTCCACTCGGGGCGCTCGTCCCGGTTGGCGATCTCCATCACCGCGTGGGTGATCAGGCGGGAGATTCGCGTGACCTTGTCACTGCTCACGAAGTCAATCGTGTCACAGGGCCTGTGATAGCACTCGTGAAGCCCGGTAAAGAAGAAGAGGGACGGGATCTCCTTCCGCATGAAGTTGTACTGATCCGACCGGTAGAAGAGTCTCTGCTCGGGCCAGAGGTCCGGTGCTGTAGTGAGGTTGAGCTCCGGGAGGCGGCCGTTCACCTCGTCGACCAAGGGGCCGAGTGAGGAGTATTCCTTTCCCAGGACCACGACCGTATCCGGGTGGGAATCGCCCCCCACCATGTCTGCGTTGATGTTGGCGACCACATTCTCGATCGGGATTGTTGGGTTGTCGACGAACCACTCCGACCCCAGGAGCCCTTTCTCCTCGCCACTCACGTGGGCGAAGACCACCGTGCGCCTCGGCCCCTCGCCTTCGGGAAGGGAGCTCAGGGCACGTGCGACCTCGAGGAGCGCCGTGGTGCCCGAGGCGTTGTCGTCGGCCCCGTTGTAAATCGAGTCCCCGTCCATCGGTTCACCAACGCCCACATGATCGAAATGCGCGCTCAGAACGATGTACTCGTTCCGGAGCTCCGGATCCCGTCCCGGGATCTGAGCAAGGACGTTCGGGGGGTCGGCATCCTCGAGGAGCCGCGGAGCCAGGGCGCCGGTGAGCTCCACGCCCTCCAGATCCTCCCGGAACACCTCCCCGTCCCGGGCGCGGGAGAGCAAATCGTCCCATCCCTGCGAGACGCCCTCCAGGGCCCCCCTGCGGATGAAGAGCTGCGGTGCGTCCCCGGTGCCGAGCGTCCACGACGGCTCCGCGAGCATCGTGCTCAACTGGGAGGTGGCTTGAGGGGCGAAATTCCGATCCAGAACGTGGATCACCGCGGTGGCACCGGCTGCTCGAGCGAAATCGGCCTGCTGTCCCGCGGTCGACCAGAGCGCCTGGCCCCAGGCGCCGGAAAGGGGAAAGGCGGCGACCCGGCCCTCAAGAGCCCCGGAGTTGAGTTCCATCCCCTGGATGGTGCTGACGAAGGTGAGGGGAGCGTGGAAGGCCTCCTCCGCGTAGCCGTTGACGAAGCCCTCCTCGCCCACCGGCACCGACACCGTCCCGTCCGGTCCCTGAAGCTCCAAGGCCGCGCGCTCCAGGTCCAGGCCGACGAACCGGAAGGGAAATCGTTGGAGGTAGGTCCCGTCCTCACCCGCGGGCTCGAGTCCCAGCCCGATGTGCCAGTTCACCAAGTAGGCTGCCGCCTCCTCGAGTCCCGGACTGGGGGTGTCCCGGCCGCGGAGCTCGTCGGAGGCGAGGAAGGAGAGATGATCGAAGACGGCCTCTTCGGTGATCCCCTCCGCCGCTTCCGCCACGGCCGTCGTGGGCGGAGCCGCGGCCTGCGAATGTCCTGGCACTGGTCCCCCGAAGAGGAGGCCGAGGGCGAGCACGGGCACCAGGCGCGGCGGGAGCCTCGAGAGCAGGACCGATGCCGGGTTCCCGAGTGGACCCGGGAAGGAATGAACGGACGGTCGGACGAGCATGCTGCAACTCCCTGGCTTCGGGTGGATTTCGGTCACATGGCTGAGGTGGTCGGGAACTCCTACCCCCGGAGCACCCAGGGGGATTCCTGCCAACGCTGCCACCCGATCCGGGCGAGTCGACCCTTTTAGCTTCCCGGGCGTGGGGTTGGCGGATTCGGATCCCGGGGTGGGGAGCTGGGGTTCGAATGGTCGGCCACCTCCCGGCATCGGCTCTCTGCCGGCTCGGGCTGGATCGGCTCCCTGCTCCGGGAGGATAGATGGGAGAAGATCATGGCGCCGGGCGATTCGGATGACTACAGTGTAGTGAGGGTCGAATGGTTCGCCAGGGCGAGCGGCTCGTCCGGCTCCTCTGGGGGGGCGATCCGCAGTGGCCCTTCGTTTGCGGGAGGGAGATATGGAAGTTCGAGGCTCGGTGCCGCTCATGTGGCTGGCTTTGGGCGGAGTCTTTATCGCTTGTGTCCCCGTCCCCGCCGAGGGTCAGGCCACCACCGGTGACCGGGGGGTGGTGATCACCGGTACCGTTAGCGACCAGATCAGCGGCGAGGCGCTGCCGTCCGCCCAGATCCTGATCGGCCCGGTGGACGAGGACGAGGACGAGGAGGCTGTCGCTTGGGAGGGGGAGACCAACGAGTTCGGAGCCTTTCGGACGGAGCGGCTCGAGATCGGGGTCTATCGGATCCGGATCCGGTCGGTGGGCTTCACCGCGGCTTCCCAGGTGGGCATCTTCCTGGAGGACGGAACGGTGGAGCTCACCGCAGAATTGGCTCCCCAGGCGATGGAGCTGGAGGGGATCGTGGTGACCGTGACCCGGCAGAGCCGGCTCGAAAACGCAGGATTCTACGATCGTCGTCAGTCGGGTTTCGGGTACTCCTTTACCCGCGAAGAGATCGAGGCTCGGCGACCGGGCAGGGTATCGGATCTCTTCCGGAGCGTCCCCGGAGCCAGGGTAATCTTCAGGGGAGGTTTGCTGAGTCCGGATGTTCGACTTCGGGGGGGATGTGTACCGGATGTGGTCTTGGACGGGCTCCCCATTGCCACGCCGGCGCGAGTCGATGAGGTGCTCACCGTCCACGAGCTGGAGGCTCTCGAGGTTTACTCCGGAGCCACTTCCCCGATGCAATACTCGCGTTCGAGCTGCGGGACCATCCTCGCCTGGACTCGTCCCCCTGCCCCGACGGAAGGAGCCCAGTTCTCGTGGCGCCGGCTCTTCGCGGCGGCGGGCTTCGCGGCCGTCGCCGTCTTCGCAACCCGGTAAGCCGGGGCGCGTTCTCGCAGGGGCGCGGGTCGAGCAGTGCCGGTGACCCGGGCCCCCCTACGTTGGAGGGCCCTCCTCGCCCTCCTCCGGATTCTCCCGCAGGGAGGTCTCTCCCGCTCATGGGGCTGGCTTGCCGCGCGGCGCCTTCCCTCTCCACTCCAGGGCCTGGTGAACCGCGGGTTCGCAATGGCGGTCGGGGTCGATCTTTCGGAGGCCGAGCGGCCGCCCGAAGCTTACGCGAGCCTCTCCACCTTCTTTGTCCGCCGGCTTCGCCCCGGGCTCCGTGAATGGCCTGGACCGCCAGGATTGCCCGGGTCGCCTGTGGATGGGATCGTGGGTGCCCATGGTGCCTTCGAGGGTGGTTCGGCGCTTCAGGCGAAAGGAATCGAGTATTCCGTGAACGAGCTCCTCCAGGGCACCGAGGGAGACCGATTCGCGTCGGGGCTCTTCCTGACGATTTACCTGAGTCCCCGACATTATCACCGAATTCACGCGCCTATCGGGGGCGAGATCTTCGAGGCGCGCGCGATCCCGGGCCGGCTCCTCCCGGTGAATCTCCCGGCCGTGGGCTCGGTCCACGATCTCTTCCCTCGGAACGAGCGCCTGGTGGTCCTGCTCAAACGAGGCGGAGTGGATATGGCGTTGGTCGCCGTAGGTGCCTACAACGTCGGAAGCATTTCGACCACGTTCGATCCGTCCTGGAGTGGGACCAGCCACGGGGGAGTGACGAACCGACCGGGCCGGAGGCGAGCCGAGATCCGACGTTATGGACCGGCCCTCGACGTGGCCAGGGGGGAAGAGCTCATGGCTTTCCACCTCGGATCCACGGTGGTTCTCCTGATGAGCGCGCCCGAGAGCGAGCTTCCGCCCTTTCGACCGGAGCTGCGGGAGGGGGCTGAGGTGCGGTTGGGCACCCCCCTCCTGGAGCATCCGCTACGTTAGACTGAGCCCGGGTCGTGGGGTGCTGGTGCGCTCACCGCGCGGGTGGGCAGCTTGTCCGGGCGGGAGCCTGGCCGCGGCAGGCGATCAGGTCTGCCATCCCCGAGACGTTCCCCCCGCAGGCACTCTCCTGGGCCGCCACCCGGGCCTCCGCCTCCGTAGGCCCGCGACCCATCCGACAGACTTCCCCTTGCGGAAAGTTTAGGCATACCTCGCATTCGACCTCGGCGGCCTGCATGGTGGTCCATACGACGCCTCCGATGAAGGTCAGGAAGGCGAGGACGATGATGACGAGGACGGTTGGTTTCATGGGACGGCGGCTTCGCCGGAAGTCGGGAAGGGGAAGAGGCCCGCACACGGGTTCTCCACGGATTCTCTCTGTCCCACATTGTCAGGATCGACTGGTTTCGGTTACATTTTTCTTCTATATAGGTTCCGGCAGCGACGCAGTCGGGAAGTTCCAAGACAGACAGGAGAAGTGCGTGTCGAACGACGCGATTGAAGTGGAGGGAACGGTGACCGAGGTGTTGCCCAACGCCAATTTCAGAGTGGAATTGGAGAACGGGCACCAGATCCTTACGTATCTCTCCGGAAAGATGCGGAAGTTCTACATCCGGGTCCTCGAGGGTGATCGGGTCAAAGTGGAGATGTCCCCCTATGACCTCAGCCGGGGTCGGATCACCTACCGTTACAAGTGACCCAGCCGCCCACCCAGGGCGCCCCTCTCCCCCCGCTCGGATCCTGCCAGGCTCGAACCTCCAACCCCTCGCAGAATTGACCCGTCCCGGGACCGCACCACCGAAGCGCACGTGTAGGTGCCTCCGACCTTACTCTACGATGTAAGCCACGGCATCCGCGGCCTGATCCAGCGTATCGACCGTGAGGTCTGCCAGGGCGTCCACCTCTTTCAGGGCATGGATGAACTCGGGTGGACGGACAAGGATCAGAGGTACCTGCGCTGCGAGAGCCGCCCCCGCGTCGGCAGCCGTGTTCCACTGCCGGTATTTCTCGGTGAAGCAGGCCACGACCAGATCCGCGGCCCGAAGGTGCACTCGGCCGCGAAGGGTGTTCACGCGTGCCCCGACCAGGTCCCGATACCGGTCGTCCGGCTGCTCGCCCAGGATCAGTTCACCGATGTCGTCCGATCGTGCGTGCTGCTCCTGGGGCCCGAGGAACCGGGCGGAGACGCCCCGCTTCTCCAGGGCTTCCCGAAACCGAGCCCTCCAGTCGCTGTGGATCTCTCCCGCAAGGTAGATGTTCAGGCCGTCATCCATGTGGTCGGCTCCTCTCCCGAAGGCTTCACTTCGGGCCGGTAGTGATCGTCGCCATAGGGATGTTGCGAGCGCTCCCGCTTCGTCACCCCCGATCCGGGTCCGGGTTCCGCCGCCCCTTCCCCGGATCGAGGGCTTCCCTTCCAACTCTTGCCCCGACGTGACCTCACGTCCATTGTACCGACTTTCCCACGTTCCACGCACAAGGTGAGGGTCGGTATGGGGGTACTTCGCGACTTCGTCGAAGCCATGGAGGGATGGGTCTGGGCATCCGGCATCCAGGTCGGGGACGAGACCATCCCATTCGTGGTCATCCTCCTGCTCGGCGCCGGCTTCTACTTCACCTTCCGGCTCGGCTTTATCCAGGTTCGCGCACTCGCTCACGGATTCATGGTCACGAGCGGTCGGTATGATGATCCGGACGAGACGGGGGACATCACCCATTTCCAGGCTCTCTCGACCGCCCTCTCTGCTACCGTGGGAATCGGGAACATCGCCGGGGTCGCGATTGCTCTCCACTGGGGAGGCCCCGGCGCCCTCTTCTGGATGTGGGTCACGGGGGCCTTGGGGATGGCGACGAAATTCGCGGAGGTGACGCTCGCGCAGTACTACAGGGATGTGAAGGAGCGGGGCCCGGACCATCCTGTGTGGGAGGGGACGGTCTCGGGTGGGCCGATGTACTACATCGAACGGGGCCTCGGGAAAAACTGGAAGCCAGTCGCGATCTTCTTCGCGGCCCTCCTCGGGATCACGGCCTTTCTCACGGGCAACGGGGTGCAGGCCAACACCGTGGCCGATGTCATGCGGGACGAGTTCGCCCTACCGATCTGGTTGAGCGGGCTCGTCACGGCCGCCGTAGTCGCAGCGGTAATCATCGGGGGAATCCGGAGGATCGGGAAGGTGACCGCCATTTTGGCTCCGACGATGGCGGTCGTGTACGTGACAGCCGCCATGGTCATCATCATCCTGAACTACGACCAGGTCGTCCCCTCCCTGGCGCTGATCGTGACCGAGGCCTTCAACCCCTCGGCCGGGGTGGCGGGGGCGGGGGTCGGAGCCTTTCTCGTCACGATGATGTGGGGGGTGCGACGGGGCCTCTTCTCCAATGAAGCAGGGCAGGGGTCCGCCCCGATCGCCCACGCCGCGGCGAAAACCGAGGAACCGGTGTCCGAGGGCGTGGTGGCTCTCCTCGAGCCCTTCATCGATACCATCGTCATCTGCACGATGACCGCGCTGGTGATCATCATCACAGCGTCGTGGGACGACCGGTTTCCGACCCAGCTCTCCTTTACGGGGGGGCACCTGAGCTTTGTGGAGGAGCGTCCGGATGGGAAGTTCGACTTCTTCGTAACCCCTCCCGCGGAGATCGAAGTGCGGGACGGGGTCCCCACGCAGTTCGGCGCCGGGGCCAGAATGCTGGCTTGGCACGAAGTTCCGGTGGACACCTTCTACACGGATTTCGCCCAGACCTCGCTCTTCAGTGGCACCATCCTTCCCGGGGAGCAGCGCGCGATCGGGGATGATGGGATGGAGTACGCGGAACTCTACGGCGACGCGGCTCAGAACGGAGCGCCGCTCACGATGGTGGCTTTCCGCAGGGGACTTCCCGGGGATTGGGGGCACTACATCGTGCTCCTGACCGTGCTTCTCTTCGCGGTCTCCACTGCCATCGCGTGGAGTTACTATGGGGATCGGTGCGCCTTCTACCTCTTCGGAGAGCGGGCGGTGCTTCCCTACAAGATTGTCTTCGTCGGGATGCACTTCATGGGGGCGGTCGTTCCCCTCACCGTCGCATGGACGCTGGGGGACGTCTTCCTGGGTCTGGTGATCATTCCCAATCTCGTCGCGATCGTCTTCCTCACTCCGAAGGTGAAGGAGTTGGCGGACTCCTATTTCCGACGAAAGCCCTGGCTCAAGGGGGGCTCCTGACCCCGGACCGCGTCTACGAGCCTTCGGACGCGGTCGACATCGATTCCGAGTCCCAACCGTCCTTCGCGGTGAAGGGCGGTCCCGACGATTGCACCGTGGGCGTCTCTCATGAGGGAGCGCACGGTGTCCAAGCCCATTCCGCTTCCGATCCAGACGGGCGTGTCCGGGACAGCCCTCCGGACGACCTCGAGGCGAACGGGATCCGCGGGGGCACCCGTCTCCGGGCCGGACACGACCAGGACATCCGCCAGCCCTCGGTTCCGGAGGTCCCTTGACTGCTGATGAGGGTCGGCCCCGGGAGGCGGAACGGCGTGCTTCACCATGACATCTGCCAGGATGAGAAGCTCCGGGGCGAGGTGCCGGCGTTCTCGCAGCGTCTCATGGGCTCGTCCGTGGATGAGCCCCTGGTCGGTAAACATGCTCCCGGTGTGTACGTTGACCCGGATAAAGTCGGCCTCGGAGGCCGTCGCCACCGCGATGCTCGCAATAGGGTCGTTCCGGAGGACGTTGACCCCGATCGGGCGCCCCCGTGAGATGGATCGTACGTGGGAGGTGACTCGGGCCATCGAGGCGGTGGTCACGGGTGCCACCCCACCGGGATAGAAGGGGAGATCTCCGAAATTTTCCACGAGCACGCCGTCCATCCCACCCTCCAGGAGCGCCTCCGTGTCGGCTTCCGCCCGCTCGAGGACCTCGGCGATCGATCCTTGCCAGCCGGGGGCTCCCGGGAGGGGACGGAGGTGAACCATTCCCACGAGGGGACGGGCCGTTCCGAATCGTTCCGCGACTTCGTGCAGGGATGCGGGTTGCGAACGGGGCTCGGTCGGCGCTCGGTCCGGAGCTGGGGTGTCAGGCATGGCTTCTTGCTCCGTCAAGATGGGCTGGAGAGCTCCCGTCCGGAACGGAGGTGTCCTTCGGGGGTCTTTCGAACCAGCGGTTCCCGTCGAGCTGCGGAGGGCGCGACCAGCCGGCGGGGATAAATTCGTTCAACTCGACTCCAAGGAGGTCCTGATCAATGGCCCACCCTCACTCACTTCCCGATCTCGGGTACGCGTACGACGCACTGGAGCCGCACATCGATGCACGGACGATGGAGATCCATCATTCAAAGCACCATAACGGGTACACCACCAATCTCAACAAGGCCATCGAAGATCACTCCGAGCTGCACGGGTACTCCGCCGAGCAGCTCCTCCGCGGCCTGGCATGGGTCCCGGAGGGGGTCCGCACTGCCGTGCGGAACAACGGAGGCGGCTATCACAATCACGCGCTATTCTGGGAGATCCTGAGCCCTGGAGGGGCTTCGGCTCCGTCGGGGGAGCTGGCCTCCGGGCTCGACGAAGCTTTCGGTTCCTTCGACGCCTTCAAGAAGAAGCTCTCCGCCGCCGCCGCCGGACAGTTCGGCTCGGGCTGGGGCTGGTTGGTCGTCGATCCCTTCGGGAATCTGCAAGTGACTTCGACGGCGAATCAGGACTCTCCCTTGGTCGAGGGCTCGACCCCGATCCTGGGGGTGGACGTCTGGGAGCATGCCTACTACCTGAAGTACCAGAATCGGAGGCCAGAATACCTCGAGGCCTTCTGGAACGTGGTCAACTGGGATGTCGTAGGGAAGAAATATTCCGCGGCCGAGGGCGGGTGGATCGCGGACGTCTAAACGCTCGGGACACTCCGAACCAGGTGTGGGCTCACGTCTGGCAAGTCGTCGGTACCCACTGACATTGGCGGGGTAGGGGAGGGGTCGGATTCCGACCCCTCCCCTTTTTTTTGCGCCGGTGCGTCGCTCATGATGGCTTGCGCAGGGGGAATCATACGTTTATTGGTTGATCTGGCTTGCGGCAACCCGACTCCGGGTTGCGGAAACCCTGAGCCACCGACCATCCACGACGGATCGACATGACGCTTCTTCCGACGCGCCCTTCGCCGGCGCACCTTCCTTTCGTCGCCGCCAGTGTTCTTGCGTTGCTCGTCATCTCGTTCGAGTCGGCCGACGCCCAGTCTCTGCGGGGATCCGCGGCGTCCCTCGATCGTCAGAACGCCCAGGCGAGGGCGCACGCCTTTACCTATCTCCAGACCCCCCAACAGGTCCGGGACTTCGTCCGGAACGGGTATCTCGTCCCGGTGGCTCCGAACCGGGACATGGACATACACAACGTGTCCTTCCCCTACACGAGGCCGGAGGTGAGGGTCTTCCTGGAGCGCCTCGCCAGCCAGTATCGAGCCGCCTGCGGAGAGAAGCTCGTGGTGACCAGCTTGACTCGGCCGCGCTCCAATCAGCCGCCGAACGCCTCCTCACGATCCGTGCACCCCACGGGGATGGCGGTCGACCTCAGGAGGAGCGGAAGAGCCGCCTGTCGTCAGTGGCTGGAGTCCACCCTGATGAGCCTCGAGCGACAGGGAGTCCTCGAGGCAATCTACGAGCGCCGCCCTCCACATTACCACCTGGCGGTCTATCCCCAGCCCTACACTCAGCATCTGGCCCGACTGACCGGGGATGCGAACGCCATGGCCGCGGCGCTGGGGAATGGGCCGCAGATGGAGAGTCGCTGGGTGACTCACCGGGTCCGGCGGGGAGAAACGCTTTCCACGATCGCCACGAGGTACGGCGCTTCGACGACTCGGCTGCGATCGGAGAACGGGATCAGGGGGGACCGAATCCTGGTCGGCCAGGAGTTGCGCATTCCCGTGTACGAGGTGGTTACCACAGTGGCTTCGGGTGAGTCCACTCCCTCGGACGCCGAAGCGACCGGAGCCGGCGAGAATGTCGTGGCTGCCAACTCTCCTGAGCATCCGCCGGCGGCGGGTGCAACAAATGGAGAAGCGGTCACGCCGGCGACCCACACGGTGGCCAGGGGCGAGACGCTCTGGTCGATCGCCCGACGCTATGGGGTCCGGGAGGAGGCTCTGCGCCGTGCGAACGGCTTGTCCGGAAGTCGGATTCTAGCGGGACGCGAGTTGACTCTTCCGGCCGGGATCGAGGGAGCGGAGCTCCCGGAGACCACCCACACGGTGGCCAGGGGCGAAACGCTCTGGACGATTGCCCGGCGTTACGGGGTTAGTGAGGATCGGGTCCGAGCGGCGAATGGAATTCAAGGTTCCCGGATTCTGATCGGTCAGTCCCTGGTGATTCCGGGAGGATCCGGTGGATCCCTCCCAGTCCAGCACACCGTCAGCCGGGGCGAATCGCTCTGGACGATCGCGAACCGACACGGTACCACCGTGGAGCAGATCCAGACGGCGAACCAGATCGGGAGCAGCCGGGTTTATCCAGGTCAGACGCTCAGCGTGCCGGTTACTCAATAGGGGCCTGTCCCGGCAGTGGGGTGGAACGTGCACCCGCCTATCGTCCGTCGGATTCTGGTGTCACCTGCCATTGAACACCGGGGAGGGGGATCCAGGAGGGCGGACGGGGCAAGTCTCCATCCCTGAGGCATCCCACGGAAGGAACACCTTGCCTGATCCGACACCCCGATATCTCATCGCTCCCCAGGGAGTGGATCTCTCCACGCTCCGCAAATGCCTCCAGGCCTCGGGTCGCCTGCGGGAAGTGCCTTCGCCCGAGGTGCTACTCTCGGGCGGTGAGGGAGGGAGGGCGCTCGAGCCCGGCTGGGTCTTCGTCCCCTCGGAGGTCGATTCCGGGATCGTCCATGAGCTGGTGAGCCGATTGGGCCGCGAGTCCGGGGCCTGGGCGCTGCTCCTGGTCGACCATGACGGCGATGGCTTCTCCGTCGTCCCGGTCTCCCCTGGGTTTCGTGAGGGGTGGGGCTCGACTCTCGAGCGGATGGAAGAAGGGGGGACGGCCAGGGCACTTCTCTCCTTCCGGCACTCCCTCGAGGAGGTGTCCCGTATCCGCCACGACGTCAACAATCCGCTCACTTCAGCGCTGGCCGAGACGCAGTTGATGTTGATGGAGCCGGAATCGGATCCCGAGCGGGAAGAGGCCTTGAGGGTGGTGGAAACGCAGCTCCGACGGATTCGAGACCTGATCGGAGAGCTCACGGCTCTTCGGGCTCCCTCCCCCTGACCCCGAGGGTGATTCCTTGATCGTGCCACGGGAGGACGGGAAGCTTCGCGGTGTCCGGGCGCGGGTGGCGGAGCTCGCGCGCGCCGATCTCCTCCGACTCCTGTATCTGGGGCGCCTCACCCTCGTTTCTGGGATTCTGGTCGGCGCGCTGTGGGCCTGGGGGCAAGCGGAGCCCCAGCAGACTTTTCTCGCCACCGTCATGTTCCTCGCGGCTCTCCTGGTCACCGCGGGAGGGTACTGGCATTCCCACGTCCAGGCCAGGCCTCCGAGCCATAACTTCCGCTACGGCCAGGTCCTCTTCGATGTACTCCTGGTAACGGGGATCGTACACGTGACCGGGGGCGGGGAGAGCAACTTCGCGTGGCTCTACATCCTGGTCGTGAGCGAGGGGGCCCTTCTCCTGCCCCTTCCGGGTGGGGTCCTGATCGGAGCTCTCTCATCCATTCTCTACTTCGCCGCCATCTTCTGGGGGCATGCGGAGACGCTTTCCGCGAGCGTCCTCCTTCAAATGGGGCTCTTCGCGCTTGTGGCACTCGTAACCGGGATTCTGGGAGACCGATTGAGGAGGGCCGGTATGGCGCTGGGCGCCGTCGAGTCCGAGCTGCAGCGGCTCAAGCTGGACACCGGGGACATCCTGGATACGATCAGCGCGGGCGTATTGACCGTGGACCGCAGTGGGCATCTAGCATATATGAATCCCGCGGCCGAAAGGCTGTTGGCGTGGAGCGGCCGCGACCTCGGCGGACGGAATGTGCTCGAGGCAATCGAGGACCGTGCTCCGGAGCTCGTCCAGTGCCTCCGCCGCGGATTGGAAGAGGGTGTGACCGTGAGCAGGCACGAGGCGATCGCGACACAGAACGGAGATCGCGTCACCCTGGGGATAAGCACGACGGTGCGCGATTCGGAAGGCGAAGATCGGGTCGTCACTGCGATCTTCCAGGACATCACCCGGCTGGAGAAGATCGAGGCATTGAACCGGAGGACCGATCGCCTGCAGGCGGTGGCTCAGCTCTCCGCCGCGATGGCCCACGAGATTCGCAATCCTCTGGCCTCCATCCGAAGTGCGGTGGAGCAGTTCTCCGGACCGGACCTGGAGGAAGGAGATCGGCGCGCCCTGATCGCCATGGTCGTGCGGGAGTCCGACCGACTGAGCCGGCTCCTCTCCGAATTCATCGAGTTCTCCTCGGTCCAGGTCAACCGCGTCGATGGAGTGGAGCTGGAAGAACTTCTCGTGGAGTGCGTGGCGGTCGTTAGAAAGCATCCGGATGCCGAGAGGCGGGGGGTTGCGATCGCGTTGGATCCGGTCCCCGATCGGCTCATGATCCCCGCAGACGGCGATCTCCTCCACCGAGCCCTCTTCAACCTGCTCCTCAATGCCGTCCAGTTTTCCCCGGAGGGTGGGACGGTGCGACTCACGGCCGAGGATCTGCGGGGCCGACCGGGGACCGCCGGAGTGGAGGTTCCCGACCCGGTTCGAATCCGGATTAGCGATCAGGGATGCGGTATGGCTCCCGATGTGGTTGCTCGCATCTTTGATCCCTTTTTCACGACCCGACAGGGAGGGACCGGGCTTGGCTTGACCATCGTCCATCGTGCGGTCGAGGCCCACCGTGGGGTCATCCTCGCCGAAAGCCCCCGGGATGGAGGGGCGGAGTTCAATATGTACCTCCCCGGATCGCCGATTCAGGGCGGAGCTCGGGAACCATGACGTGCGGAGGCACTTATGACGGATAGGCCCATCAAGATCCTCCTGGTGGATGACGAGGCCGGGATCCTGAAATCGTTGGAGATCCTTCTCCGGCGGGAGGACTACGAGGTCTCCGTCGCGCTGGGGGGGAGGGATGGCCTGGTGGCGCTGGAGCGGGAACGGCCCGATCTGGTGATCTCGGACATCCGGATGCCGGGCGCCACGGGGCTCGATATTCTCGCTCGGGCCCGGGACGTCGATCCGGAAATGATGGTGATTCTGATGACGGCTCAGGCCTCCCTGCAGTCCGCCGTCCAGGCTGTGAATGCCGGTGCCTACCATTACCTCCAGAAGCCCTTCGGGAACGACGAGCTCCTGGCTGTCTGCCGGAGGGCCGTCGAGGCGCGTTCGCTCCGGGTCGAGAACCGGGCATTGAAGAAGGAGATCCGGAGGCGCACCCGGGGGCACGGAGATCGGCCGATCGGTCAGAGCTCCTGCTTCACCGAGATCCTCGAGTTGGCACGCACCGTGGCTCCTACCGACTCGACGGTCCTGATCAGTGGGGAGAGCGGGACGGGAAAGGAGGTGGTGGCCCGCTACATCCACACCCTCTCGGATCGGAGCGAGGGCCCCTTCGCCTCCATCAACTGTGGAGCCCTCCCGGAAACCCTTCTCGACAGCGAGCTCTTCGGGCATGTGAAGGGCTCCTTCACCGGTGCGGATCGGGACAAGGAGGGTCACCTGGTCGCCGCACGGGGAGGGACGTTCCTCCTGGACGAGATCGGTGAGCTCGTGCCCCAGACCCAGGTCAAGCTGCTCCGGGCGATTCAGGAGCGGGAGGTGATTCCGGTGGGGGCGACCGAAGCCGTGCCGATCGATGTCCGTATAATCGCGGCGACCAATCGGGATCTGGAGGAGCAGATCCGGAAGGGTGAGTTCAGGAGCGACCTCTTCTACCGATTGAACGTAATCGCGCTCGTGCTCCCTCCGCTCCGCGACCGAAGGGACGACATTCCCTTGCTCGCTCGGCACTTCCTGGAACGGATGGCCGAGGACGGAAAGGCGCCCCGGACGTTATCCAAGGAGGCCGAACAGGCCCTCCTCGACTACCGGTGGCCCGGGAATGTCCGGGAGCTGGAGAACGCATTGGAACGGGCTGCGGTGCTCTCCTCCGGCCCCACGCTCGAGGTCGAGGCGCTCCCGGAGCGAGTGCGGGAGGTTGATCCCCCCGGTCTCGTCGATGCGTTCGACTCGAAGAATCCCACGATGGAGGTGATCGAGCGTGCATATATCCATTGGGTTCTGGAGGCGGAAGGGGGGAACAAGAGTCGTGCGGCGGAGGTGCTCGGGATCGATCCATCCACTCTGTACCGGAAGATCAACCGTTACGGTCTCGGAGACTCGTGATTGGAGGTATCCCGCCAGCCGAGTCTCCCCTCGGGCCCGATTCGGTCGAGGGGCGGGTGCGGGTGTCCGTCGTGGTTCCGGTCTACGATGAAGTCGACACCGTGGAGCGCCTGATCCGCGCGGTGCGGGCATTGCCATTCCGGTTGGAACTCCTCGTGATCGATGACGGCTCGACCGACGGCACACGTCCCCTCCTCCTCGAGCTCGAAAAGGAGGGATTGATCGAGAGGCTCATCTTGCATGAGCGGAATCGGGGAAAGGGGGCTGCCCTTCGTTCGGGCTTCCGGGAGTGCACCGGGGACATCGTGGTCGTGCAGGACGCGGACCTCGAGTACGATCCGGCGGAGATCCCAAACCTCCTTGCCCCGATCCTCCAGGGGTGGGCGGACGCAGTCTACGGCTCCCGCTTCCTGGGTGGCCCCCATCGCGTCCACCTCTTCTGGCATTATGTCGGAAATCGCTTTCTGACTCTCCTGTCGAACGTCTTCACTGATCTGAACCTCACCGACATGGAAACCTGCTACAAGGTAATCCGTGGGGATCTGCTCGAGACCCTCCCGCTCACGCGGGACCGGTTTGGGATCGAGCCCGAGATCACGGCTCGACTCGCCCAGGCCGGAGCCCGGATCTACGAGGTTCCGATCTCGTATCGAGGACGCTCCTACGAAGAGGGAAAGAAGATTGGTTGGAGGGACGGGGTGGCGGCGATCTGGCACATCCTTCGCTCGAATCTCCTCAGACCTCGCTCGCCCCGATGGACCCCCCCGGACCATGACCCCTGGGAGCTCCCGCCCGGCTGAGGCGGGCCTCTCCGCCCCATCCGGCGCGGTACTGGAGTCTCTCATCCTGCAAAGGACTTGCAAAAGTCGAGGGGATCTTCGGGCGCAATCGGTCAGGAGACGCGATGGTGGGACATGTAAGGCAAATATCTACATAATGTTATGGCCCCTTGGGCAGTCTTGGTGCGCGCCTTGCAATATCACTCTTGCGGCCGAGGCGAGCGAAAGGCTCACTCGCCGCGTACCGTTCTCGAATCCCTTTTGGAAAGGACAGGAACATGGACAGAAAAGGTTTCACTCTGATCGAGCTGCTGATCGTGGTCGTGATCATCGGAATTCTGGCCGCGATCGCGATCCCGAGGTTCGGTGAGACACGTGAGCGTGCCTACGCTTCTTCGATGCAGTCCGATCTGAATCAGCTTCGGACCGCGATGGAGATGTGTCTGCAGGACAACTCCGAGAATCCGTTTGAGTACACCGGATGTGATGAGTCGCTCATCAACGCGAGCGAGGGAGTCACAGTTGCCGTCACCGTGGGTGACGGTGGGACCAGCTACACCGCGACCGCCAACCACAACGGCACGAGTTGGGGGTGTTCATACGATTCCGAGGTAGGCGTGATTGAGTGTGACGCAGACGGTCCGCCGAGCTGATGACCTTTGGAATCTCGAGAGGATTGGAATCCCATGAGTATGGGGATCCGGGAGCGGGAAGGGGTGGGGCGAGGGGTTTCGCGCCCCACCCCTTCGTCGCGGGATTGCGGCGGCCGGTCCGAGCCCGGAGGGATGGGTTGATGTCGGCACTTCGCCGGATCTCCCTCCGCCGGGAGTTCTTCCTCTCGATGGCGGCGCTGGTTCTCGGGGCGATCCTCGTTGTCGTCGCCGCCGTACTCGTCGCACTGCCGCTTCTTACGTCACCCGCGCAGGTTGCCTTTTTCATCGCGATCATCGTGGTGGCGGATCTGAGCATACTTTTCCTGTTTCTGCGCCACTTCCTCCAGCGGATGCTGTTCGATCGATTGGAGGAGATCGGCAAGCACGCGGAGAGCATCGCAGGAGGAGCCTATGAGCACCGCATTCCGCTGGAAGGGATCGAGGAGCTGGACCGACTGATCCTGAACCTGAACACCATGGCCGAGCACTTGATTTCGGGCCAGGAGACACTCGCGCAGAACATTCGATCGTTGAATGAAACGAATCAGGACCTGGTAGAGGCGACGGAGGAGCTGGTGCGGACGGCTCGGTTGGCGTCGGTGGGCACCCTCGCGGCGGGACTGGCCCACGAGGTGGGCAACCCACTGAGCGCTTTGATGGGATATCTGGACTTTGCCACCTGGAAAGCTCGGGACGGAGAGAATCCGACGCGCCTCCTGGAGGAGGCGGCCGAAGAGGCGCACCGGATAGACCGGATCATCAAGAGTGTGATGGACTTCGCCCGGCCCGAGATTCACCGGGGAGGCGAGCTGACGGGCTCCAGGGGCGGGAATGGAGGCAGCAGGCATCCGATCGTGTCGCTCCATCACGCGGTGGATCGAGCCGTGACTCTGCTCGACGGGCGCGGAGCCCTGGGCGGGGTTACGATTCGGCGGACGGGGGACTCGGACACCTACTCTGTCCGCGCCCTCCCCCAGCACCTCGAGCAGGTGCTCCTCAACTTGCTCCTAAACGCGCTCAGGGCGGTGGAGGGACACGAAGATCCGCAGGTGGAGATCCGGCTGACCTCGGCTCCGGCACCCCAGAGAGCCCTTGCGGTCCGGAGAGCCGAGGATCCTCCGGGAGTAGACTACTCCCATCGAAGGAGGATTCCCCGGCTGCTCTCCGGGAAGGCGGAGCGACGACATTGGGGCCGGGACGTGGTTGTGGAGGTGGAAGACAATGGGCCCGGGGTGTCCCCGGACGAGTCGGCTCGCCTCTTCGATCCATTCTTCACAACTCGCGAACCGGGAGACGGAACAGGGATGGGGCTCGCGATCACGGCTCGCATCGTGGAGGATCTGGGAGGCGATGTGGCAGTAGAGAATCGGGCGGAGGGCGGTGCCCGCTTCACAGTTCGATTGCCAGAAGCAGAGGAGGATGCCGTGGGAGATGAGACTCAATGAAGATTCTTGTGATCGATGACGACGACGGCCTCCGCCGTTCCCTAGACTTGATACTCGACGACGCCGGCTACGAGATCGGCTCCGCCGCCGACGCCGAGGAGGGTCTTCGGAAGGCGTTGGAGAACGCACCCGACCTCGTGATGGTGGACCTGCGGATGCCCGGGCTGGATGGATTGGGCTTCATCAAGCGCTACCGGGAGTCCAAGGGCGTGGCCCCGGTCATTCTCATGACCGCCTATGGCACGACCGACCTTGCCGTCGAGGCCGTGCGGATGGGGGCGGCCGACTTCCTCCCGAAGCCGTTCGGGGCGGAGGAGCTCCTCATGACGCTCAAGAAGGTAGAGGAGCGGGAGCGGATCCTGAAGGACGGGTCCGAGTCGCCGAGGGAGCCGGCTGCGGACACCGAGTTCGGCGAGATCATCGCTCGGTCCCCGGGGATGGTGCGAGCGTTGGACATTGCCACGCGGGTGGCTCGGCATTCGATCAGCGTCCTTCTCACCGGGCCGACAGGAACCGGAAAGGAGCTCCTGGCCCGCTTGATCCACCGGGAAAGCAATCGTGCGGATCGTCCCTTCGTACCCATCAACTGCGGGGCGATCCCCGAGGGGCTTCTCGAGTCGCAGTTCTTCGGGCACGTGCGGGGCGCCTTCTCCGGCGCGGACGCGGACCGCGAGGGCCTCTTCGAGGCCGCGGACGGGGGGACCCTCTTCCTCGATGAGGTCGGCGAGCTTCCGGAATCCCTCCAGGTGAAGCTCTTGAGGGTCCTTCAGGAGGGGGAGGTTCGTCGAGTCGGCGACACGCGGACCCGGAAGGTGGATGTTCGGATCGTGGCCGCGACGAACCGATCGCTCGAACAGGAAGTCGAGGAGGGACGGTTCCGCGAGGACCTGTACTACCGGATTGCCGTGATGACGGTCGATCTTCCTCCCCTGCGCGAGCGCATGGAGGACGTGCCTCACCTTATTCGGCACCTCTTCGACCTGCACCGGAAGCGACTCGGTGTGCAGGTCGAGGAGGTTGGTCCCGAGTCGATGGACGCGCTGATCGCGTACCCCTGGCC
>SLFU01000076.1 GCA_007124095.1 Gemmatimonadota bacterium | reverse complement strand
ACTGTGTTTGCAGTCATCCTTGGAGGGGCGTTTCCAGCCCTTGGTCAAGCACCTCCTGCCATTCCGGGGTTTTCCGAAGTGCGCCTCACCTCTGCCGAATACTCAGGCGCGGCCACCCTGTTGAGCATCGGGCCGGAGTCGCTGGAATTGGGGATTGAGGGACAGGCGCAGTCTTTCTTCGTTCCCATGGCAGCCCTGGCACGACTGGAGTACCGTCGTCCGGCGACGGCCCGTGAACGTCTGACACGCGGTGCTCTCTGGGGCGCGGGGACTCTCGGTGTCTCGGGGTTCCTGCTGACCGACCGCGGCGAGGACACCAGCGAGGTCGAGGCGGCACTCTATTCCGTTCTCGCCGGAGTATTATGGGGGGGTGCGATCGGACTCCTCATACCTCAGAGCCGCTGGGAGCGGGTCGACCTGGTGGACTGGTGAGAGCTCCTGAAGAGGCTGCGGTGCCCCCCGAATCCCAGCCCCTTCACCTCCGGCGCTCCGGGCCCCTCGGTCCCTTCCCGAATTTCTGATTTACCTCACTAGACCAGGACGCGCGAGAGGAAGTCGATCTCCTCGTCCGGGAGGTCGAACTCGTAGATCTCCAGGTCTTCCCGCATGTGCCCGGGATCGCTGGTCCCGGTGAGAGGAACCGTTCCAAGCGCGAGTGCGAAGCGAAAGAGCACCTGGGGGACCGTCCGTCCGTGGCGGGCGGCGATCTCCCTCACGGAAGGGTGCCCGAGCACCTTCCCGTTGGCGGTGAGGAGGGAAAAAGCCTGATAGACGATGCCCCGTCGTCGGCAGATCTCCCGGACGGATTGGTCCCAGCCCGTGCGTGCGAAGCAGCGGTTCTGAACGAAGGCCGGTGGCACTCGGGCCAACGCCACGAGCTCCTCGAGCTGGTCGGCAGCCAGATTGCTTGCGCCCAGGAGGCGGACCCGGCCGGAGTCGTGAAGTGCCTCCATGGCTCGCCATGCCTCTACGTCCTCGGGACCTAGACCCCGTCTACGCGTGGGACCGTGCAGAAGGTATCCGTCGAGCTGTTCCACGCCCAGGTTCTCGAGCGAACTCTCGAAGGACTGCTCCACCTGAACGGCGAGAGGGGCCCGAGTGTCGTAGGGGACTCGATGATCCTGACCCGCACGGTGGGTGAACTTCGTCTGGAGAAAGACGTCCGCCCGGGCCGACTTTCCGCTTCGGAAGGCGCGGTCCAGCGCGCGGCCTACCCCCTCCTCGTAGTAGTGGCGCCGCTGGTTTGCGGTGTCTATTCCCCGGAACCCGGCCGCAAGGGCATCGAGAACGAGGTTTTCCGTCCGTCCTTCTTTCCAGGCGGTGCCGTAGAGGAAGGTGGGAACCGCGACCCCTCGGACGCGGATCTCTCTCAACTCTTCCGTGACGTCTTGGCGAAAAAGGACGTCAGGACCACCTCGACCTTCCTTCCCTTGCAGCTCGGACAAGGGGGAGCAGCTCGGGTGTGGTCCTGGATCGAGCGGACGGCCTCGAACGACTTGCCGCACGGCTGGCAGTGGTAGACATACGTTGGCATGAGACTCTACCTCCGGTGTGGACCGAGTCAGGGAGAGCAGCCGGCTCCGTGACGCCCCGAGAACCCCCTACCCAAGGGTAAGGGGTCGGAGTCCTTCAGGGCAACGGATTTCGAGTCGACTTCTCCTCAGCGGTGCGATTGCTATCTTGGAACCATGCGGAAGGCGATTGCACGACTGTTCGAACAGACGTTCCAGACCGATCCGGAGAGCCTCGTCCCGATGGCGTCGGACGGCTCGCAGCGTACGTACTTCCGGCTCGGCGGCGGGCCCCGGGGGAGCGTGATCGGCGCCCACGGCCCGGATGCGGAAGAGAATCGAGCCTTCCTCTCCTTCAGCCGATCGTTTCGCGAGCTTGGGCTTCCCGTGCCCGAGATCTACTCCGCCGACGAAGGACGGAGGATCTGGCTCGCGG
This sequence comes from Gemmatimonadota bacterium, assembly GCA_007124095.1. Taxonomy (GTDB): domain Bacteria; phylum Gemmatimonadota; class Gemmatimonadetes; order Longimicrobiales; family Gaopeijiaceae; genus SLCK01. The sequence continues at coordinate 23,396 of SLFU01000076.1, read as the reverse complement.
AGGATCTGGGCGACCTCACCCTGTTTTCCGCCCTCTCCCGGGCACGAGCGGCCTCCGGGGAACGAGCGCATGGGGACGACTTTCCCCCGTCGGCCCTCGCTCTCTACGAGAAGGTGGTGGAGATGCTGCCCCGGTTCCAGGTGGAGGGGGCGCACGCGGTCGATTTCGATGTGGCGTACCCCAGGTCTGCCTTCGACGAACAGTCGATGCGCTGGGATCTGAACTACTTCAAGTACCACTTTCTGAAGCTCGCCCACGTCCCCTTCAGCGAGCAAGAACTTGAGAACGACTTCGATCGACTGACCCGTTTTCTCCTGAGGGCGGACGGCAACCACTTCCTCTATCGGGACTTCCAGTCCCGCAATATCATGCTCCGCGACGAGGAGCCGTGGTTCATCGACTACCAGGGCGGACGACGCGGCGCGCTGCAGTACGATATCGCCTCGCTCCTCTACGACGCGAAGGCGGCCGTCCCGGAGCTGATCAGGCAGCGGTTGCTGGAGCGCTACCTCGATGCGCTCGGAGGGCACCATGACGTGGATCGGGACCGCTTCGTAGAGCTTTACAGGGGCTTCGTCCTGATCCGAATCATGCAGGCGATGGGAGCCTACGGGTACCGTGGGTTCTTCGAACGAAAGCCCAGGTTTCTGCAGAGTGTTCCCTACGCGGCGAGGAACCTCGTCGGAATCCTCGAGGGGGGGCTTCCGGTATCCCTGCCGGAGCTCGAGAAGGTTTTCCGTCGGATCGCCGATGGCTGGGCCGAGGAGGCTCCGCCCGCCCCCACGGGGGAGCTCAGCGTCCACATCGCCAGCTTCAGCTACCGGCATGGTTACCCCGCCGATGATCGGGGCCACGGGGGCGGTTTCGTCTTCGACTGCCGCTCCCTGCCGAACCCGGGCAGGAGTCCCGAGTTCGCAGAGTTGACGGGCCTGGATCCTGCGGTCGTGACCCGCCTCGAGGCCGAGCCGCAGGCCGGGACCTTCTGGTCCGGGGTTCGAAGTCTCGTGGAAGCACACGTGGAGAGCTTCCGGGCGCGAGGGTTCACGGACCTCACTGTGGCCTTCGGATGCACGGGGGGGCAGCATCGCTCGGTGTACTTCGCGGAGCGGCTCGCCGAGCACCTCCATCAGCGCTATGGAGACGTGGAAGTGACGGTGAGGCACCTCGCCCGAGGGCAATGGCCGGAGCGGAGTGCGGCAGGGCGCGGTGCCCAACCTGGCATCGGAGAGCACGAGTCCGCAGACGGATCCCAGGAACCCTCCGGCCCAGGGAAGGGAGCTTCGTGGACGCCCTGATCCTGGCCGCCGGTTTCGGAAGCCGCCTGGGCGATCTCGGGCAGCACACCCCGAAGGCGCTCCTCGAGGTGGGGGGGCGGACGATGCTCGAGCACGTGGTCGATCGGCTGGTCGCTGCCGGGGTTGACCGAGTGGTGGTGAACGTTCACCACCACGCCGATCTCATCGAACGATTCGTGGACTCGAGGGAGCTGGGGGCCGAGATCCTCCTCTCGCACGAACCTGAGCGCCCCCTCGAAACCGGCGGGGGGCTCTTGAACGCGCGCGGCCTCCTCCGCCGCGACGCTCCCTTCTTTCTGCACAACGTCGACGTTCTCACCGAGGCGGACCTCTCCGCGCTTCGGGATGCCCACGTCGCCTCGGGGGCGCTCGCCACCCTGGCGGTGAGCGACCGTCCGACTCAGCGCCACCTGCTCTTTGACGAAGTGGGCCTGGTGGGATGGAGCGACGGACGTCGGGATGTGAGAATTGAGGTGCGGGGAGCCGTGGGGGAGGTTCGGAAACGAGCATTCGCCGGGATCCACGTCTTGGCACCTGAGCTGCCCGATCGGATTACGGAGCAGGGGGTGTTCTCCATCCTGGACGTCTACTTCCGCCTCGCGAGGGAGGGTGCTCGCATCGATCCTGTCTCTATCGGCGAGGCACGTTGGCTCGAGGTGGGAACCCCGGAGCGGCTCGAGGCCGCCCGGGCCGCGCTCGCAACCGGGTAGAGCGCGAGACCAATCGGCGGTACCCCGGCAGCAACTCCCGGTTGACTTTCGGAATCGGCTTCCCGCATGATGCATCGCGATGTCGGATTCCTCCTCTCCAGCCCAGCCCGCCTTCGGACCTCGTCGGGCCTCCGACTCCCCCTCCGACCCCGCACCTCAGGGAGCTGGCCTCGGCACTTTCGGGGGGGTGTTCACTCCGTCGATCCTGACGATCCTCGGCGTGATCATGTACCTCCGCTTCGGATGGGTGGTCGGAAACGTCGGGTTGCTCGGCACGCTGCTCATCGTGGTGATGTGCAGTTCACTCACCTTCTTCACCGCCCTCTCCATGGCGTCGATCGCCACGGATCGCAGGGTCCGGACGGGCGGTGCCTATTACATGATCAGCCGGTCGCTGGGAATCGAGACCGGCGGGGCCGTGGGGATTCCACTCTACTTCGCCCTCGCCCTTTCGATGGCGCTCTATGTCATCGGGTTCGCGGAGATCGTCGGCGACGTCCTTCCGATGCTCGATCCCAGGTGGGTCGGAATCGTCACTGCGGTCATCGTGGCCAGCCTCGCCATCCGATCGGCCAACCTCGTCATCCGAGCGCAATACATTGTGATGGCGGTGATCGCGCTCTCCCTCCTCTCCTTCTTTCTCGGCGGGCCGGTGGAGGAGAGCCAGCTCGACCTGACCGGTTCCGCGCCACCCCAGATCACGGTGGGCTTTTGGGTGGCCTTCGCGGTCTTCTTTCCCGCGGTGACCGGAATCGAGGCGGGCGTCAACATGTCCGGGGATCTCAAAGATCCGGCTCGGTCGATTCCCCGGGGGACGCTCGCCGCTCTGGGGGTGGGTTTTGCGATCTATATGGTCATGCCCTTCTTCTTCAGCCTGCGGGCCGACAGCGCAACGCTGATCGAAGACCCGCTCATCATGCGAAGCATGGCGCTCTGGGGCCCCCTGATCCTTTTCGGGGCGTGGGGAGCCACGCTTTCCAGCGCCATGGGGAGCGTTCTTGGTGCACCTCGGGTCCTCCAGGCCCTGGCTCGCGACGGAGTCCTTCCTAGCTCTCTCCGCTTCCTGGGGAAGGGAAGCGGGGAGGACGATGCCCCCAGAATCGGTACGCTGGTGACGCTCGGTATCGCTCTTGTGGCGATCTACTTCGGTGACCTGAACATGGTCGCACCGATCCTCACGATGTTCTTTCTCACTTCCTACATGACCGTGAATTTCGCCGCGGCCGCCGAAGGGTTTCTTCAGAGTCCGTCGTTCCGCCCCGCATTCAGGATCCACTGGGCGATCCCGTTGGCGGGGGCGATCGGATGCCTGCTCGTGATGTTTCTGATCAACGCGATTGCGACCATCGTGGCCGCCGGCGTCGTGGTGTCCGTCTTTGCCTGGTTGAAGCGCCGAGGACTAACCGGGGCTTGGGGAGATGTGCGAAACGGGATTTGGCTTGCCCTCGTCCGGATGGGGCTCCTCCGGCTCGGAGACCGGGACGACGCCCGGAATTGGAGGCCGCATCCCCTGGTCCTGTCCGGGGAGCCTACGAGGCGTTGGCCGCTGATCGACTTTGCGAACGCCATCACCCACAACCGGGGATTGGTGACCATTGCGAGCGTGCTCCCCGAAGAGGCCGAGGGAAGCGGCTGGCAGGCGGAGGTGGAGGCGGACATTCAGGAATATCTCCATAGTCGGGGAGTGGAGGCGTTCGTCCGGTTGGTTTCGGCTCCGGATCCCTATATCGGAGCGAGGCGGCTCGTCGAGGTCTACGGGTTTGGTCGACTCATCCCGAACACCGTTATCCTCGGGGCGAGCGAGCACGTGGTCCGCCGGGATCGCTACTGCGAGATGATCGAGATCTTCCACCGAAAGAAGCGGAACGTCATCATCATTCGCGACCTGGAGGACGTCGGGTTCACCGATCGAAAGCGCATCGACGTGTGGTGGGGCGGACTTCAGGCGAACGGAGGGCTCATGCTGGTCCTCGCCTATCTCCTTCGCACCAATGTGGACTGGCAGGAGGCCGAGGTCCGTCTGAAGCTGGCGGTGAAGACCGAGGAGGGAGCGAGGGCAGCCCGCAGTGAGCTGGAAGGGCTGGTAAAGGATCTCCGGATCGGACACGTGCACGTCGATGTCATCGTGGCGGAGGGACGTCCGTTTCCCGAGGTCCTGCGGGAGGCCTCCACCGACGCGGACATCGTCTTCCTTGGGATGGCTGCCCCAGGCACGGACTTTCGCCACTATTACGATCGCCTGCAGACCATGTCGGAAGGGCTTCCGCCCACCGCCTTCGTCTTGTCGTCCGGCACGCTCGAGTTTTCCGAGGTGCTGGTAGATCGGGCCAAGTGACCGGCGAATCTAGAAGGCCGTTGAACCGAACAGCCTCTGAGGCATTCTGCGGGATTTTCTTGATTTGAACTGGTACCCCTTCCGCGCCCGTGCCGGGACACGTCCGGAAACACAGTCCCGAGAAGGGAGCGGCCAAAGGTGATTAGTTCGAGAAAATCGCGAACGGACGCGGCATTTCCCACCCCTTTCTCGTAGGCATTCCTCCCGCTTCTCTGTCCCGGGTACGCCTCTTGCTCAAGCAGTGGGCGAGGGTGGCGGGGAGGGGCGCCGGCTGTCGGAGCGTCCCTGTGGCTTAGGCCATCCGCGACCCTCGCCGTTCGGCCGAATGCGCCGATCGGCCGAACGCCTTGAAGGGGGGATACCATGAATGGCCAGGTAACCCAGATCGGTGCAGCAGACTTCGAAGCAATTCTCGAGTCTGTACCTGAGCTGATTCTGGTCGTGGATGGCGACGGCCGTATCCGCTATATAAACCGCGTCGAGCCCGGCTACGATCGGCGGATGTTCCTTGGGCTGAGCGCGGATGACTTGATGGCCGTGGAATCCCGACGAGTATTCGATCTCCACCTGGAGCTGGTGCTGCACACGGGGGAGCCTACGGAATACGAAGTGGAGGTCCCGCTGCCCGATGGATTGTCGGCTTGGTACAAGACGCGGATGATCCCCATCCCCGGGGCGGACCGCGCCCGGTCGGTGCTGCTGATCGCTGAGGACATCACGGAGATGAAGCGAAAGGAGGCGGAGGCCGTCGACCTGCGACGGCTTCTCCCCAAGTGCTCGTGGTGCGAGAGGATCCTGAACGAGCATGGGCAGTGGGAAATCATGGAGGAGTTCTTGGGAAGAGAAGCGGAGACTGATGTCTCCCACGGCCTCTGTCCCAACTGTCACCGGCGCCAGAGCGCCGGCTGGAACGACGGAGACGGGGCACCCAGGCAGATCTGCGGGACGGGGTGAGGGTGCGGTGAGGAACACGATCCTTCCGGCCCGGCTCCGACAAGAGGGGCGGGTGTGCGTGGCGGGGGCTCTCTCATGAAGAGGCTCATGCTCATGTTGGCCGTCCTTCCGGCGGTGGGATCGTCGGGTGTCGGCTGCTCGGTGCTCTTTCCCCCGAAAGAGGTGGACGTAGTGCTGACCACGGACCGCGCGGAGTATTTGGTCACCCAGGTGTCCGATGACGGCGTCACCGGTCGCTACGGCTTCTCGATCGAGTTGCAGCTCGAGAATCGAGGCCTCGTGCCCGTCTACCTCTCTCGCTGCGGTCCGGAGAGCACGAGTCCCCTCCACGGGATCTCACTCCTCGAGAACGCCACCGGCGCCGCTGGGCATCGGTCGGCCTACGCTCGCGGATGGGTCTGCCCCACCCTCTATGAGCCTTTTCGCGTCGACCCGGGAGAAACCCGGATCGATACGCTGCACCTGCGTGGCCCGAACCGCTTGGATGGACACACAGGGGTCCCGATCGGGTCCCTCGAAGGTCGGATGAAGGTCTTCTACCAGGTACAGGATTGCCCGGAACCAGGGGCCTGCCTCCCTTTCAAGGAGTTGGGCTCGTCGAACCCGTTCAGAGTGGTGTTCGCACCGGAGTTCCAGGCCACCCGAAGCCTCTCCGTGCACACCCTTTCCCGGTCGAATTTCCCGTGACCGCTACCCGGGCCGGCTGACGCTTCACCCAGCTCCTCGAGCCTGCCGCGCCACGGAGCGATCCTTTCGCAGGCTCGGAGAGCTTGCGCGAGTCGTTGGAGCTCCCCATTTCACATAGCCAGAGCCATCCGGCATGCGGGCAAGGATCAGTGAAGCGCCCCTTGGGAGGGAGTGGTGGGATGAATTGTCCGAGTGATGCGGACTCGAAGTGAGCGGCCTCTCATCCAGGCAGGCGGGTACCTTCTGGCTCTCGCGCTGAGCTACTGGGTCGGGGTCATCCGGTTTCGGGAGATGACCGGGTCTCATTGGCCCGTGCATGCCCCTCGCGTCCGAGCCTTGGAGCGCGCGGCATCATGAGGGCTCACACCGTGATCGGACTTGTCGCCTGGTTTATCGTGTGCTATGGGGCGGCGGCGGTCGGCGCCCAGTTCGAACCCGGTGAGTGGTACGAAGCGCTCACGCGGCCCCCCTGGACCCCTCCGGACTGGCTTTTCGGACCCGTTTGGACGGTCCTCTATGGTCTGATGGCGGTGTCGGCGTGGCTCGTATGGAGGAGGGGTGGCTTCGCGGCTCAGCCGCTGCCCCTCTCGGCCTTCATGGTCCAACTCGGATTGAACGCGACGTGGTCCTGGCTCTTCTTTGGCCTGAATCGACCGGGCATCGCGCTGGGGGGGCTCGTGCTCCTCTACTTGGCAGTCGCTGCTACCTTGGTTCTTTTCTGGAAGCTCGAACGTGTCGCGGCAAGCCTCCTGGTTCCCTACCTGCTGTGGCTCTCCTTCGCCGCGGCGCTGAACTTCGAGATCTGGAGGTTGAACCCGTGACCCGGCGTCGTGGGGGAGATTTCGGTCGTGCGGGACTCACGGAGTTCCACCACGTTCCCTTCATTACTTACGATCCGGGTCGGTTTGGACGGATATCGATGATCGTGGAACGCCCGGCCCGTGAACCCGAGGAGGGCCCGGAGGCCCATCCGGAGGAGGGTGGATCCGCGGAAGTCGTCTTCACCCGGAGTGAAGCGCCGTGAGATGATTGGTTCGGCCGCAAGAATCGGATAGTTCGAACGCTCTGCATGAACCTAGGTTTGATCGAGCGGAGGATTTCGAGTGAACGCGGTGGATAGAGGACGACGATGAATGCGACGACCGGGGAACCCGGGCCGGGGTTGGACCCCTTGGTCTGCTGGGACGCGGTGCTGGCCCGAGATCGGGGTCGGGACGGACACTTTGTGTACGCAGTTCGAACGACCGGGATCTATTGTCGTCCCTCATGCCCGGCCCGAAGGCCGAGGCGGGCGCACGTGAGCTTCTTCGAGCACTTCGATGCCGCGGAAGGGGCCGGGTACCGCGCCTGCCTCAGGTGTGACCCTCGCTCGAGGGAGGGAGCGCCGGCGGATCGGGTGGTGCGCCGGGCCCTCCGCTACCTGGAGGGTCACCTCGATGAACGGGTGAGCCTCGCACGGCTTGCGGATGAGGTTGGGCTCAGCCCGTCCCACCTCCAGCGAAACTTCACCGCTCGGGTAGGTGTTTCCCCCAAGGCGTATCAGGACACGAGGCGGCTGCAGCGATTTCGAGAGCGGATCCGGCAGGGGGATACGGTCAGCCGTGCCACCTTCGAAGCCGGCTTCGACTCGAGTCGAAGCCTCTATGAACGGGCAGGGGATGGGTTGGGGATGACCCCCGGCAGCTATCGGCGGGGAGGAGCGGGACTTCGGGTCCGCTATGCCGTGGTCGACTCGCCACTGGGCCGAATGCTTGTAGGGGCGACCAGCAAAGGGGTGTGCGCGGTCTCGCTGGGGGACGAGGAGCAGGCGCTCGAGAGGGAACTCGAGGGAGATTTTCCGGAGGCCGAGCTGGTGCGGGACTGCGAGGGGATGAGGGACTGGGCCGAGGCGGTTGTGGCGGAGATCTCGGGGAAGCTGTCTGGGGATGCGGTGCCACTCGACCTTCAGGGCACCGTTTTTCAGCTTCGAGTGTGGAAGGCCCTGGGGGAGATTCCGGCCGGAGAGACCCGGTCCTATGGGGAAGTCGCGGCAGCCCTCGGTCGTCCCACCGCGAGCCGAGCAGTCGCCGGTGCGTGCGCCAGAAACCGTGCGGCCCTCGTGGTGCCGTGCCATCGCGTGGTGCGTGCCACGGGCGAGCTGGGCGGATACCGGTGGGGAACGGAGAGGAAGCGGAAGCTCCTCGAGCTCGAGCAAGGGAAGGCATGAAAATGAATATCTGGGTCGACGCCGACGCTGCGCCGCGGGAGGTGAAGGATGTCGTCTTTCGAGCAGCGAAGCGGTTGGAAATCGAAACCATTCTTGTGGCGAATCAGCGGATTTCGACCCCGCTCCACAATGGCTACGTGAGCACGGTCCGGGTTCAGGGAGGGCCGGACGTGGCGGATCGCCATATCGCGGAGCACGCCTCCGAGGGGGATCTCGCGGTCACCGCGGACATTCCCCTGGCAGCTGCCCTGGTCGAGAAGGGTGTGATCGTGATCGATCCACGCGGTGAGGAATACAGCGAAGAGAATGTGCGGGAACGCCTCTCAATTCGGGATTTCATGGAGTCCCTGCGAAGCGATGGGGTGGACACCGGGGGGCCAAAGCCCTTCGGAGAGCGGGACAAACGAGCCTTCGCGGCAGCCTTCGACCGGGTGTTGACCGCGACGCTGCGGAGGGAGAGAGAGGCGGGATCGTGACTTATGGATCGGGACAGTGGGACCGGAGTTGCTCGACGTCGCTCGGGTGGAGCTCGGGACGCCCGTCCGGAGGCCGGGTCCCAGCGGCTTCGGACATGACTGCGCCCTCCACCTCTGAGTGCCCCAGACCGAGGGCGTGGCCGAGCTCGTGGGCGAGCACGAGGATCAGGTGGTCCCAGTCTTCGAAGTGGTAGACTCGAATCTCCTGCTCGCGTGAGAGGACGACAGGGCCGATCGAGCGCTGGGTCTCGACATACTCGCCCGATTCGACCGCGCCGCTGGGAAAGTCGGACCGGAAGTCCGCTCGAGCCTGGTTGAGCTCGCCGATCTGTCGGTTCAGGCGATCCGTCTGAGCGTTCAGCTCCCCGACCAGCTCATTCAACTCCTCGGCCTGCCGGTTCAGGGCGACCCGATCCGCTTCCATCCGCTCTTCGATCTCCTGGAGCCTGAGGAACTCGGCCAAGGGCACCCCACCACGCCGATCCCACTCGGCCAGGGTTTCGGCGTGGCGGTCCCGACGTTGCTGGAGGTCCCGGGAACGACGGTCGTGCGCCGTGCGGAGCCGGTCCAGCTCTCCCCTGAGCTGTTCGAGCTCGGCCTCCGAGTCGGTGATGCGAAGCTCCAGTTCGGCGAGCTCGGCCTCCCGGTACCTTCGCTCCAGGGCAGCCTCCTGGCGATGGTCGAAGGTGAAGCGGATCGGGAACCCCTCGGCGGACTCCTGGAAAAGGAGGGGACGCCCTGCGGCCTCTGCCCAGAGAAGACCGGCGAGACGTACGGCTTGGGCGGCTTCCTCACGGGTAAGCCCGAAGCGCTCGTCGACCTCCGCGAGCCGCCAGAGGATCGGGGTCTCGCAAGAGGTGATCGGAGCGTCCGATAGGTGGCCCGAGGCCGCGGCTCCGAAGCCCCCGTACGGACCGGTCTGTCCGGGGGTGGAAGTCCAAGCCCCGAGCACCAGCGAAGCCCCGAGTACCAGCGAAAGGGAGAGGACGAGGGAAGGGATATGTGGAGGACTCATCGCCCGGGGCGCTCGGCTCTCTGGGTTCCAGGGGACAGGGGAAGGGGCTCGCGAGTGGACCGGATGCCGCGTGTCACACATGAGCCTCGTGGTTCGTATCCAATAATGTGGAGCTATTCGACCCGCAGTTTGAGGAGACGTTCCCATGTCGGAAAAGGAGGGAGGGGTCCCGGGTCCCCAGCATCCATCGGGGAACGCACGTCAGCCCGGCCGCCGAGCCGCATCCCGTCGGGGTCGAACGGCCTTCGTGGACTCGAGCCTTCGTGGGATCGCATTGGTTGTGTTCGCGTTGGCGGGCGGATGCAACGGGCCCTTCGGGCCCAGCTCCGACGACGCCCCACCCGCCCAGATCACTGAGCTGCCTCGCAACCTGACCTCTGGCGAGCTCGCCTCGATCCACGCCAGCAATCGGTTTGGCTTCGAGCTCCTGCGAGGGGTAGCGGACGACGATCGCACAGGGAATCTCTTCCTCTCGCCGCTCAGCGCTTCGATGGCCCTTGGGATGACCCTCAACGGGGCCGATGGGGCCACCTTCGATGCGATGCGCGCCGCCCTCCGCTTGGATGAGCTGCCGGAATCGGAGATCAATGCCTCCTACGAGGGACTCCTCGATCTCCTCTCGGAGCTGGACCCACATGTGGAGCTGGCGGTGGGAAACGCCGTCTGGCATCGAGCGGATATGACCGTCCGGGAGGCATTTCGGGAGCGAGTGGAGCGCCATTTCGGCGCCCGGGTCGAAGAGCTGGACTTCAGCGACCCCGACGCCGTGGGAATCATGAACGCGTGGAGCCGCGACGTGACCCGCGGCCGGATCGATGAGATCATCGACTTTCCGATCCCCGGGAACATCGTCGCCTTCGTGATGAACGCGGTCTACTTCAAGGCAGGCTGGACCGAGCCCTTCGATCCCGAGCGCACTCGCCTGGAACCGTTTCACCGGCCGGACGGCTCCAACGCTCCGGTCGAGTTCATGGTGCGGGACGATACCGTGAGCTACTACCGGGGCGAGGACTATGATGCGGTGGACCTCCTCTATGCAGGCGGAGCCTTTTCCATGACGGTGGTCGTTCCACGGGAAGGCGAGACCGACCTGGCGGGCCTGATCGAAGGACTCGACCTGGAGGGATGGAATGAGATGGTCTCCGGCTTGCGGACGAACCGGGTCCAACTCTGGCTCCCCCGCTTCGAGCTGGAATGGGAGGGCATCCTGAACGATCCCCTGAAGGCCCTGGGGATGGGAGTCGCCTTCCAACCGGGAGCCGACTTCTCACGGATGTTCGAGAGTGGGAGTCCATGGATAGACGAAGTCAAACAGAAGAGCTTCATTCGGGTCGATGAAGAAGGTACCGAGGCGGCGGCCGTCACCTCCGTGGCGATGGCCACCTCCCTTCCGCGTCAACTCCGTGCAGACCGTCCCTTCCTCTTTGCTCTTCGGGAACGGTATTCGGGTACGATTCTCTTCCTGGGTTCTCTTTCCGATCCGCCTCCGCCCTGACCGCTGCTTGGGCGCGGCCCACGGTGACCCCGATCCCCGTCCGGACTCGCCCCGCAAATTCTCGGACCTCCGTGGGTGAGGAGATCTCCCCACGGCACCCGGGGTAGCACTGCGCCATGTCCACCAACTCCACCAGGAAGGAACAGAGGAAGCTCCGGCTCTCGAGCGTGACCCGCGAGGTCCGCGAGCTCCTCCAGCACCATCGCAGGACCCTGGCGGCCGGCTTCGCGCTCATGATCGTGAACCGGGCCGCAAGCTTCGTTCTTCCCGCTTCCTCGAAGCTCCTCATCGACGATGTGCTGGAGGAGGGAAACGCGGAGCTCCTCCTTCCGCTCGCGGCGGCGGTTGCGTTGGCCACCCTGGTGCAAGCAGGGAGCTCCTTCGGTCTCTCGCAGGTGGTGAGCGTCGCCGGGCAACGGGCGATCGCGGATATGCGCCGGCGGGTCCAGGCGCACGTGCTTCGGATGCCGACCTCGTATTTCGATCAGACCAAGAGCGGAATTCTCCTGACCCGGGTCATGGAGGATGCGAACGGGATTCGAAACCTGATCGGGACCGGAATCATTCAGCTCGTGGGTGGTCTCCTGACCGCCTCGGTCGCCTTGATCATCCTCTCCTGGCTCAACTGGCAGATGACCGCGGCGGCCCTCGTTTTGCTCATAGGGTTCTCCGGGATCATGTTCTATGGGTTCCGAAGGCTGCGGCCGATCTTTCGCGAGCGGTACGAAATCACCTCGCAGGTTACCGGGCGGCTGGGAGAAGCGTTGGCGGGGGTCCGGACCCTCAAAGTCTACACAGCGGAGAAGCGGGAGGAGCGCATCTTTGCGCGCGGAGTCTTTCGGCTCCTTCGCAACATTGCGAGCACCATCACCGGAACGAGCCTGGTCACCGCGGCCTCCACCCTGATCGTGGGAGCGATCGCCGTGGTCATCATGGTCATGGGGGGCCGGGCCATCCTGGATGGGACGATGACGTTGGGTGACCTGGTCATGTACATCTTCGTCGTGGGGATCATGGCCGCCCCCCTCGTCCAGATCGCCGGGATCGGGACGCAGATCACGGACGCATTTGCCGGCTTGGATCGCATCCGGGACCTCCTCGAGCTTCCTACGGAGAATGACGACGAATTGGCTCGGGCCCCGGCGGGCGAGCTGCGCGGCACGGTCGCTTTCGACCAGGTCGGCTTCGAGTACGAGGCGGATACGCCCGTCCTCGAAGACGTGTCATTCGAGGCGCCGGCCGGCTCGACCACCGCTCTCGTGGGACCCTCGGGATCCGGGAAGTCCACGATGGCTTCCCTGGTCCTGGGCTTCGCGGCACCGCAACGGGGTCGGGTCCTCGTGGATGGCCGTGACCTGGCGGGAATCCGGCTCTCCGACTACCGATCCCACATCGGGGTCGTCCTCCAGGACAATTTTCTATTTGACGGAACGATCCGGGACAACATCGCCTTCTCCAAGCCGCGGGCCACCGACCGAGAGGTTCGGGAGGCGGCGCGGATTGCGAACGCGGACGAGTTCATCGAGGGGTTCGATCTGGGCTACGAGACGATCGTGGGGGAGCGCGGGGTGAAGCTTTCCGGTGGGCAGCGCCAACGGGTCGCCATCGCCCGTGCGATCCTGGCCGACCCTCGCATCCTCGTACTGGACGAGGCCACGTCCTCCCTGGACAGCGAGTCCGAAGCGTTGATCCGGGACGGGTTGCGGGCGCTGAGGCGGGGCCGCACCACGTTCGTCATCGCGCACCGGCTCTCGACAATCGTTTCAGCCGATCAGATTCTGGTCCTCGAGAAGGGAAGGGTGGTCGAGAGTGGCAGGCACACCGAGCTGCGGTGGGCCGGTGGCCTCTACCAAAGGCTTTACGAGATGCAGTACCGCGTCGAAATGGACGCGTTCGTGAATCCGGGGGAGGAGATCCCGGATCCGGATGCATTCAGCAGGCGCGTCCCCGATTCCCCCTCGGCCGGCGGAAGGCGAAGCCCTCCCCCATGACGGGGGAGGTTATGTAGTCCACCGTAAGCCCATCCAGGCTCCAGGCGCTCCGAGGGTCCAAGAAGAGCCGGACCCCCCCCGCGCTCAACACGGCGTCGTCCGGATCGGGGGCCTCCTCCAGGATCATGTCGTATTGAAGGGGAGCAGAACACCCAGCGCCCGGACGGGCTGATATCCGGAGCCCTCCCTCGTCAGCGAGCTCGGCTTCGTGGATCATCTCCTGCACCTTCCGGACCGCGGTCGCCGAAAGGAGGATCTGCGGCTGCGTGATCTTCTGCTCGACCTCGGACATCCGCTTCCTCCGCTGATTTCGGCACCGCCGACCACTTCCTGAACTTACTCCCGGGGTCTACTCGTGGTACGACCCGAGGTTCCCGGCCAAGGGGGGTGAGAGTGGTGGAAGTCCGGTCGATCTGCTAGCGTTTCCGAAGCGGTCGCGTGAGCCAACGGGATCGGTGGTGCCACCAGGGTAAGACCGGGAGGCGGATATGCCGGAAAAGGGGTTGGAGGGGAAAAGCGAGGCGCTGGGGCTCGTAGTGGAGACCCGCAACGGTCCGGGCGTGCTGCATCAACTCACCGGGGTCATCGCCCGGATGGGGGGGAACATCACGTGGGTGGCGATCCTCGACAGTGGGGAGCCGATTGAGACGGTCTTCTTCGAAATCGGCGGGGTGGATGCCCCGGATCGGATGAGCCGGGAGCTTGAGGGCCTCCCTGTGGTCATCAGCGTCAAAGAGGAGCGGACCCTCGCCCGGGTGTTCGGAAAGCGGGTGATTATCGTGGGCGGCGGCGCGCAGGTCGGTCAGGTCGCCGTGGGCGCGGTCTCGGAGGCGGATCGCCATAACCTCCGGGGAGAGCGGATCTCCGTGGACACGATACCGCTGATCGGAGAGACGGCCCTCGCCGAGGCGGTCCGCGCAGTCGCGAGGCTGCCGCGTGCCCGAGCCCTCGTTCTGGCCGGCGCCCTCATGGGCGGGGAGATCGAAGACGCGGTCCGAACCGTGAGGGAAAAAGGCCTACTCGTCGTCTCCCTGAATATGGCCGGATCGGTTCCCGAAGCAGCGGACCTCGTAGTGAGCGATCCAATCCAGGCCGGGGTCATGGCCGTGATGGCGATCGCGGATACCGCGCAGTTCCGGGTCGATCGGCTCAAGAAGAAGTTCTACTGATCGCGAGGGGAGGGTCGCCCCCTTATCTTTCATTACGGATCCTTATATCTTCAGTACCACGACCCGTCACCGTGACTCAATGTTGCTCCATGGTGGCGGGTCGATGAATATGTACGTATCAAGCCGAGATGAAAGCTGACCCCACAAGGGGAAAGGAAGATCGATGGATACCGATAGCAGTACCGCCGTACTCGACCCGCCGGTGGTCACGGCTCGAGAGGAAACGCTGACGATCCGACCGGCCCGTTGGGAACACGCCCCCGCGATCATAGAGATCATACGCTCGTCCGCATCGTGGTACGAGGACATCGTCGAACCGGAGGATCTCGCGGAACACTACGTGGACGAGGCCTGGGCGAAGCGGAACTTCGAATCGCGGGATTTTTACGTCGCGCTCATCGACGAGGAAGTTGTCGGGACGATCTCCCTTCAGGCCGTCGGCACCGATGAACTCTACATCGGTTACCTGTATCTCCATACAGATCAGGTGGGGAAGGGGTTCGGGAAGGTCCTGATGGACTTCGCATCCGACGAAGTCCGGCGCCAGGGGCGCAGCGCTCTGGTTCTCCTGGCCCATCCGAAGGCCGACTGGGCCTGCCGAGCATACCGGAAGTATGGCTTTGAGGTCGTGTTGGAAGACCGGGAGAAAGTCCTTTCCTGGCGGGACGGCTGGCTCGAGCCTTACTACGAGGAAGGGTTCCACCTGTACCGCTACCAGGTCTGACCCCTCTCCCTGGGGGCCATGAAGTCGAGGCGGTCCCCGAAGACGAACTGGAGGGGCTGGAGGGGGTAGGGTAGCGAAACCCAGTTCCCGTCGCGCGTGTTTGGCCGCGCGTGCTTGGCGGGCGTTCGCACCAGACACCCTCCAGCCACTGGTTCCGATGCGCAGAGTCTCCGCCCTCTCCCAGTTCGTCGCGCGGGGTCCATTCAAGGGGCTCGCCCTCCTCGGTCTCGCCCTCCTCGCCATCCCAGAGGCCGCTGACGCCCAGTACTTCGGGCGAAACAAGGTCCAGTACGATCAGTTCGATTTCCGGGTGCTCGACACCCCCCATTTCAACATTTATTACTACCCCTCGCAGAATGAGGCCATGGAGGACGTGGCCCGCATGGCGGAGCGGTGGTATGAGCGACTCGCGCGATTCTTCCAGCATGAGTTTGCCGAGACAAAGCCGCTGATCTTTTACGCCGATCACCCGGACTTCCAACAGACGAACACGATCGGTGGGATGATCGGCGAGGGGACGGGGGGAGTGACCGAGGGGCTCAAGAACCGCG
This sequence comes from Gemmatimonadota bacterium, assembly GCA_007124095.1. Classification (GTDB taxonomy): domain Bacteria; phylum Gemmatimonadota; class Gemmatimonadetes; order Longimicrobiales; family Gaopeijiaceae; genus SLCK01. The sequence goes on along the minus strand of SLFU01000076.1, from coordinate 7,788 downwards.
TCATCATGCCCCTGGCCGAATCCTATGCCGCGACGGACCACGTACTCGGTCACGAGTTGGTGCACGCCTTCCAGTTCGACATTGCGCAGAGCGCTCGGGCCGGGGGGCTTCAGCGGCTCATGCAGCTCCCGCTCTGGATGATCGAGGGAATGGCCGAGTACCTGTCGCTCGGTGACACCTATCCCTTGACCGGGATGTGGCTGCGGGACGCCGTTCTGAGGGATGACTTTCCGACCCTTCAGCAACTGACGCGGGAGCGGCGGTTCTTCCCCTATCGTTTCGGCCACGCCTTCTGGGTCCATGTCGGAAAGAGCTACGGCGACGAGGTGGCGGCCGTCCTCTTTCGAACCGCGCTGCAGCGGGGCTGGCAGGGCGCGGTTGAGCAGGTCCTCCAGATGGACATCGAGACCTTTTCGGATGAGTGGCGGACGGCTGTCGAGGAGCACTACCAGCCGCTGATGGAAGGGCGCACCGCGCCCGGAGAGGCGGGGGCACTCCTCATCTCGCCGGCCACGGGTGGTGGAGAGCAGAACGTCGCGCCGTCGGTGAGCCCGGATGGGCGCTACGTAGCCTTCATGTCGGAGCGGGATCTCTTTTCCGTCGACCTGTATCTGGCCGACGCTCGGACGGGCGAGGTGCTCCGACGGGTGGCGAGAGCGGAGTCGGATCCGCACTCTGACGCGTTGCGATTCATCGACTCATCGGGAACCTGGTCTCCGGATTCCGAGCGGTTCGCGTATGTGGTGTTCGCACGGGGACGAAACGAGATCGTAATCCGGGACGTGGAGAGGGGCAGGGAGGAGCGGCGCATCAGGGTGAGCGAGGAGATTGGCGAGATCACGAACCCGGCCTGGTCCCCCGACGGTAGGTCGATGGCCTTCTCGGGCCAGAGCCGGGGGTTCTCGGATCTCTATCTGGTGGAGCTGGAATCCGGAGAGCTGACTCGCCTCACCCAGGATCGTCACGCGGACCTGCAGCCGGCTTTCTCACCGGATGGACGCTACATCGCCTTTTCATCGGATCGCGGTTCCGAGACGGATTTCGACCGCCTGGTCTACAGCGAGCCGAGGCTCAGCCTCTACGATCTGGAGACCGGGGAGATCGAGGTACTGGAAATCTTCGGGAACGTCCAGCACTCTGATCCGCAGTTCGCCCCGGACGGGCGAAGCCTCTACTTCCTCTCCGACCAGGATGGATTCCAGGACATCTATCGGGTGGACCTGGAGGACGGCGACGTCCACAGGGTAACCGAGTTGGCGACCGCGGTCAGCGGGATCACCGCCAAGTCCCCGGCGATGACGGTAGCCCGGGAGACGGGAACGGTCGTCTTCTCCGTCTTCGACAGCTTTCAGTTCCACATCTACTCCCTCGATCTCCTCGAGGCCCCCGCAGGGCCTCCGGTCGCGAGGGCGGATGGGCTGCCGGGGCGCGTCCTCCCTCCCGTGGAGCCCGTGGTGACGAGCCGCGTGCTCGAATACCTGGACGACCCCGACTCGGGTCTCGCTTCGCCCAACACTTACTCCCCAGCCGCCGACGGGCGGACTTACCGGCCCTCTCTCAGTCTCGATTACATCGGTCAGCCTACGATCGGGATCGGGGTGAACGAGTTCGGGACCCAGTTCGGAGGCTCGATCTTCTTCCTCTTCAGCGACATGCTTGGAGACCGGTTTCTCGGGATGGGCCTTCAGGCTCAAGGGGAGTTGCAGGATCTCGGCGGCCAGGTCGTGTTTCAGAACCGCCGGCAACGCTGGAACTGGGGCGTCACGGGGGGACGCATTCCCTTCCAATTCATGCAGGTCGGCGGATTCCAGGACCCCAACACGGGGAACATCACATACTTACAGGACCGCTGGAGGGAGTTCATGACCCAGCTCGGCGGGTCGACCCAGTATCCGTTCTCGACCACCCGGCGAGTGGAGTTCAGTGGCGGACTGAACCGGATGTCCTGGTCTGTCGAGCGGGACAGCATCGTCGTGAATCCGGCCGGGCGCCTCATCGCCTATGAGAGGAGGGACCGGGATGACCTCGCCCCCGAAGCCCTGAACCTCTTCCAAATGTCGGCTGCCCTGGTGGGAGACAACTCCGTCTTCGCCCTGACATCGCCGGTCCGGGGCTCCCGCTGGAGGCTCGAGCTCCAGCAGACGATGGGGGATTTGGACTTCGTGACGGCCCTGGCGGATTACCGGCGTTACTTCAACCCCCTCACCGAGCTCACTCTGGCGGTTCGTGGGATCCACCTCGGGCGATACGGAAGCGGGCTCGGTGATTCCGTTTTGCGACCGATGTTCCTCGGTGAGCAGGCCTTCGTCCGAGGGTATTCATTCCAGAGCCTCGACGCCCAGGAGTGTAGGGCGGCCGAGGACGGACCCCGCTGTCCGCAGTTCGACCGGCTCTTCGGACAGCGGATCGGGGTGATGAACGCGGAGGCCCGAGTCCCGGTGCTCGGGGTGGATCGGTTCGGCCTTCTCGATACCGGATTCATGGCGGCGGAGTTCGTCGTCTTTGCGGATGCCGGGCTCGCGTGGAGCCGAGGGGACGACGTGAATCTCACCTTCGAGAGGGAGTCGTTCGAGCGGGTTCCGGTCGCCAGCGCCGGGGTCAGCACTCGGATGAACCTCTTCGGCGCGCTGGTGCTGGAAGTGTTCTACGCCTACCCATTTCAAAGACCGGATAAGGGGTGGCATTTCGGCTTTCACCTAGGGCCGGGCTGGTAGTCCGAGAAATACCTTGCAACTGGCGGCATGTGCGGCGGCGGGTGAAACCTGGGTCCACAACACGTCCGCGGATTTGACGGTTGGCTCGGACGGCCCGTACTTTGCCGTGACTGGGGCCGTGACTGGGGCCGTGACTGGGGAGCCTGTCCGAAGGAACAGCCCGAAGGAATGTCAGAGTGAAGCTGCGGAACCTGCCAGGGTGCGGGTGACCCGTTACCGGGCCGCCATGGGCGGCAGCCCCGGAGGACCACATCGGAGGAGGGCCGGTTGATGGAAATCCAGGAGATCCTCACCGCCAAGCGGACGGTGTCCAGAAGGGCGTTCATCAAGGGAGTGATTGCGGCGGGGGCGACAGTGTCGTCCGCGTCGTACTTGTTTCGGGGGACGGAGGTCGCGCATGCCCAGCGGGCGCCCGGGGCGGTGGAGCGGCTGGTGACACTGCGGGTCAACGGCCAGGATAGGCGGGTGGACGTGCTTCCGCAGGAGACGTTGGGAACCACCCTCAGGTACAAGCTGGGTCTGACGGGGACCAAGTACGGGTGTGACCGGGCCGAGTGCGGGGCGTGCACCGTGCTGGTGGATGGGGAGACGCATTATGCGTGTTCAATGTTGACCCACCAGGTCAGAGGTGCGGAGATCGTGACGATCGAGGGGCTGGAGGGGCCCAATGGGGAGTTGCATCCGGTGCAGCAGGCGGTCTACGACGAGACGGGGTTCCAATGCGCGTTCTGCGCGCCCGGATTCATCCTCGCGATGGTTGCGATGCTGAACGAGAATCCGAATCCGACCAGAGCGGAGGCGGCCCAGTCGTTGTCGGGCAACCTCTGTCGTTGTGGGGACTACGACAAGATCCTCACCTCGGCAATGCGAGCGGCGGAATACAGTCGTCCCACGGCATGACGATGAAATCCGGTTAGATCCGCATTTCCTACAGGGGAATCCCCCCGAGGGAGGCATGGCACAATGGCGGCCTACAGGCTGATCGGGACGAACCAGACCCCGAAGGATTTGAGGGCGAAGATCACGGGGAGGGCGAAGTATTCGGAGGACTTCAAGGCGGACGGGATGCTCTTCGCCAAGGTGCTTCTCAGCCCGGTGCCGCACGGGAGGGTGAGCCGGTTGGATGTGGATCGGGCGCTCGCGATGGAAGGGGTGCACGCAGTGATCACGGCGGACGACGTGCCGGAGGTGAGCGGCGCGGCCGAGCCGATTCTGACGAACGAGCCGGTCTACCAGGGACAGCCGATCGCCGCAGTGGCGGCGGTAGACGAGACGACGGCGGCCAACGCCGTCGAGGCTCTGAATCTCCAGATGCAACCGCTCGAGTTCGTCCTTGATCCAATAGACAGCCTGAGGCCGGGTGGGCCGAATGCTCGTCCCGAAGGAAATGTGATCGTGGACGGGGACCTCACGGAGTTCAAGTGGACCTCCGAGGAGGTCGAGCTGATGGAGGGGGACACCTTCCCCGAGGACATCCGCGTCACAGACGAGTGGTCTCATGGCGACCTGGAGGCGGCCTTTGCCGAATCGGACCTTATCATCGAGCGGCCCCTCGTCTACCAGTCCCAGTCGCATCACCCGCTCGAGCCCCGTACGGCCATGGCTTACTGGCAGAACGGGAAGCTCTATCTTCATTGCTCCGTGCAGAGCACGGCGCGGACCCGACCCGCGGTGGCGAGCTCGCTCCAGATGGAGGAGGAAGACGTCATCATCATCGGGGAGTACTGCGGGGGGGGCTTCGGGAGCAAGATTGCCGGGACCGTGACGGACCGGATCCCCGCGATCCTGTCGAGATTGGCCGGGCGTCCGGTGATGATGCGAGTCACCCGCGACGAGGAGACCTACTTCGGACGAGCCCGCCCGGGATTGCAGGGCTGGGCGAAGCTGGGATTCCGCTCGGACGGGCGCCTGCTGGCCTCCGACACGATCATGATCCAGGACGGTGGCCCCTTCGGCCGCTCCGGTGACTTCAACTCCGCCGGGGGCTACATCTCCTTGACCTACCAGCCCCGAGCTCAGCGGCATCGAGGGATTCCGGTCCATACCAACACGCCCCCGAAGAGCGCCCAGAGGGCTCCGGGAGCGGTACAGGCCCTGACCATGGTCGGTCCCCTGGTGGACCAGGCGGCGCGAGAGCTGGGGGTCGACCGGGTGGACATCCTCGAAATCAACTCCCCTCCGATGGGTGCCGTCTACTACACCCCGGACGAGACGCCTCTCACGAGCTCCTTTGCCCGCGAAGCGATCCAGAGGGGTCGCGAGATGTTCGGCTGGGAGCAGAAGAGGGAGCTCAGCGGCCAGGTCAATGGGAGTAAGGTGACGGGGGTGGGGATGTCGTTCAGCCCCTATGCGGCCGGAAGCTCCGGCTTCGACGGACTTCTCGTGATCCGGCCGAACGGCCGGGTCACGATTCACTCGGGCGTCGGAAACCTCGGCACGCACTCGGTCTTCGACACGTGCATGGCGGCTGCCGAGGTCCTTGGCGTGCCCTGGGAAGAGGTCGAGGTCGTATGGGGCGACACGAGCAAGGGACTCCCCTGGAGTTCGGTCCAGGGAGGCAGCCAGACGACCCACGCGCACACACGGGCAAACTGGGCGGCCGGCCACGACGCGAAGCAGAAGCTGCAGGAGATTGCAGCCCAGGACCTGGGTGGCTCTCCGGACGCGTACGATGTCGACGGCGCTCGGGTCTTCCAGACGGGGAACCCCTCGGTGGGGATGACCTTCGCGCAGGCGGCGCAGAGGGCGATCGAGCTCGGGGGGCGCTACGATGGCTCCGAGCCCTCCGACGAGCTGCACGAGATGACCGTCGAGGCGATTCGCAACAATCTGGTGGGCGAGGGACTGGTCGGTGCGGCCACGGACACCTACTCCCACGAGGGGGCCACCCGGTCCAGCATGATCACCTTCATGGTTGTGGAGGTCGACCGGGAAACCGGGATGGTCGAGATCAAGGAATGCCTTTCGGTGGCGGATTGCGGGACGGTTCTCCATCCCCGCAGTCTCGCGGCACAGGTACACGGTGGCGTGCTTCAGGGAATGAGCGGGGCTCGCTTCGAGCACTGGAAGTACGACCCCCGCTGGGGCATCAATGCGAACAAGCGGCTCTATACGGCCAAGCCGATGACGATCCTGGACATTCCGGAGTCCTTCGAGTTCGAGGCGGTGGACCTGCCGGATCCCGAGACCCCCGTCGGCTCGAAGGGGATCGGAGAGCCCCCCGTCGCCGCGGGCTCGGTGGCCGTGATCACGGCCATCAGCGATGCCCTGGGGGGGATCTATCTGGGCAGAACACCGATCACGCCGGACCGAATCCTGAATGCCCTCGAGGGTGGTACGCCCGGGTACCGCGCCCTTCAAACACACGTGTGACGATGAAGTAGAGGAGACCAGACCATGGGCGAAATTCGCGACATGATGGGAACGTTCGAGCTCTTCCAGCCAATGGAGCTCGAAGGGGCTCTCGACCTGCTTCGGGCACACGGATCTGATGCCTGGGTCCTTTCGGGGGGGATGGACACATTCGACTGGCTCAAGGATCGCGCGAAGAGCCCTCGAGTTGTGGTGGACCTGGGTTCGATCGAGGAGCTCAAGGGCATCGAGGCGAACGGAGACGGTATCCGGATCGGGGCAATGGCGAAGGTCTCGGAGGTGGCCACCCACCCCGAGATCCTCGCACGCTTCCCGGTCCTGGCGCAGGCGGCCGAGAAGGTGGCCACGCCGCAGATCCGGAATCAGGGCACACTGGGCGGCAACCTCTGTCAGGACACGCGTTGCTGGTACTACCGGAGTGGATGGCCGTGCTACCGGGCGGGTGGAAACATCTGCTATGCGAACGCACCGAACTCGTTGAACCGGGAGCACTGCATCTTCGAAGCGAACCGATGCGTGGCAGTGTCGCCGTCGGACACCGCTCCGGCGCTCATCGCCCTGGAGGCGGAGATGGAGATCCAGAGCGTTCGCGGAATGCAGAGGGTATCCGCGGAAGAGTTCTTCATCGGGCCGGGGACGGACATCACCCGGATGACGGTCCTGCAGCCTTCGGACCTGCTCACGGGAATCCATATCCCAGGGACCTGGGCGGGGCGGCCGAGCTATTTCGAGAAGGTGGCGGACCGCAAGGCGTGGGACTTCGCACTGGTGAACGTGGCATCGACGCTCGATGTCCGGGAGGGAGTGATCTACGAGGCGCGAATCGTGGTCGGCGGGGTGGCTGCCCGCCCGCTCCGGATGCACAGGGTGGAAAACGCGATCGCAGGGCGCCCGATCAACGACGAGACGCTCGAGGAAGCGGCGCGCCAGGCGGTTCAGGGAGCACGCCCCCTGCGGTTCAACGACTTTAAGATCGCCCTCACCCGAAATCTGGTGAAGCGGTCGATTCGCGAGGCCAGGGCCTGATTATGGAGTTTGTCCGAGCTGCTCGAAACCCTTGGGGAGAGAACGTTCTGCTCGGTCTGGCCTGGGATGTCCTCTGGCTGGTTGTAGCCGCCGGCCTGATTTTCGTCGTGGTTCATGCGATCTTCGCCCGAAAAAAGGAGGGTCGGGGGGCGGAGCTGCAGGCTCGGGATGCATCGTTCGTGGCGTCTCTGCCGGCGAAGATTCTCCGACACACGAGGAGCGCCCGGATTTCCCACTGGGTTCTTGCGGTGGCTACCTTCGTCCTCCTGATTACGGCATTCGTACCGATCCTGGGGCTCCAGTTTCCTTGGGTGACGATTCACTGGATAGCCGGAGTCTTTTTCACCGCCTACATCATCTATCATATCTTCGACACGGTCCGGAGAAAGACCCTCGGCACTATGTGGATCGATGGGGTGGAGGTCCGCGAGGCGATGGACCGCACGCGCCAATTTTTCCAAAGGACGGAGGATCCCGAGACGAGGCCCGGGAAGTGGGGCACGGAGAACAAGGTGTTCCACCACATCACCGGACTCGCCGGGGTCGCAGTCGCGATCACGGGTCTCCTCATGATGGCCCGAGTCGACACTTGGTTCTGGAATGCCAACCCATACTTCATGGCGCTCTCCGACCCGTTGTGGGGCTGGATCTATGTCCTTCACGGGTTGGCGGCCGT
>SLFU01000100.1 GCA_007124095.1 Gemmatimonadota bacterium | reverse complement strand
CTGCGAGTTTTCTTGATCCCAATGCCTTGACTCCCAGCACTCGCTTGCGAGCCCCGACCCCGGGCTGAGAGGGCTGCTCCATGGCCGACATTGACTCGCCCGAGGACGCGCCCTCATTTGACGGCCTCCTTCTCGAATTCGTGGGGCGGGCCCGTAGCCTCCTGAGAGCGTCGGCCGAGCTGGAGGGCGGAATCATCTCGGCGAACCGGGCCTTTGCCGAGGCTGTCGGAGGCGACGAAGGGGAGTTGCGTGGAACTCCGATCTGGAAGCTGCTCTCGAAGGAGAGCGGGCTTCGGCTCAGGGAGGTCCTCGCCAGGGGGGGCAGCAGGGAGCCGGTCCTCCTCGGGTTTTTCGACGTCTACGGGCACCCCTTCGACGCGGAGGTGGTCGTCGGGGTCGGAGCCGACGGATTCGGACTGATCGGGGAGAGGCCTCCGCACGAGGCGAAGGCCCTCTCCGAGCACCTCCAGCGGTTGAACAACGAACTCTCCACGCTGGCCCGCGAGCATGCCCGCCAAGAGAAGAAGCACCGGAAGACGGCCGAACGGCTCGAGAAGGCGAGGGCCGAGCTCGATCAGTCATACTGGCACCTGAAGAAGATCCAGGAGTCCGTTCCCATCTGCATGGGGTGCTCCCGGATCAAGACCGACGACCTCAAGTGGCAGAATCTCGTGGAGTACCTGAAGGAGAACCAAATCTTCCTGAGCCACGGGTATTGTCCCGCATGCTCGGCCACCCAACTCGAGCGGACCCCGGGAGGCGCACCGTGATCGATGCCCCCAGCTCCGTGGCCGACATCGCGAACCTGATTCGGCGGGACAAGGGGGAGATCGCGCGCGGTGTCACCGAAGCCTTCTTCGATCGGCATCCCGACTGGATGGAGCGCTACGGTGAAGCCGGTGTTCAGCGGGGAATAGAGGACGCCACCTTCCACCTGGAGTTCCTCGCGGCGGCAGTCGAGATCCGCGATCCCGTGGCGTTCCGGCGCTACGGGCTATGGGCGGCAGATGTTCTGCACGCGCGCCGGATTCCGGCCGACGCGCTTGCAGAGAATATTGAGCAGATAGGCGACGCCGTCCGGCTCAGGCTGGGTTCCGGAGCCAATCTCTCTTTCATCGACGACGCGATCGGACCGACCGCGGAAGCCATTCGGACCCGCGCTGCCGATCGTTCCGAGCCGGAAGGCACCGCCGTCGACCCGATCTCCGCTCTCCCGGCCCCCCCCGACTCGTTGCGCGAGGTCGGCGAGGTCTACCTGGGGGCGATCCTCTCGGGCGTCCGCTCTACCGCCACCAGGGTCCTCGACGAGAGTCTCGGGCGCGGGACACCGGTCCTCGACCTCTACCTCCACGTCATCCAACGGGCCCAGTACCGACTCGGCGAACTCTGGGCGGCCAACCGGATTACCGTGGCCCAGGAGCACATGGCCTCCGCGGTGACCCAGGCGGTCCTTGCTCACCTCTACCCTCACCTTCCCGAGGGCACGGTGGACCGAGGCCCGGCGATCGTCACCGGAGTCCAGGGCGAGCTGCACCAGATCGGCGCCCATATGGTGGCCGACGTGCTCGAGGCCGACGGGTGGAGCGTCCGATTCCTGGGAACCCACCTCCCCAAGGAGGGCATTGTCGAGGCGGCGGAGTCGGAGGGCGCTATCCTCGTCGCGATCTCGGCCACCATGCTCTTCAACCTGAGAGAAGTGGGCGACCTGATACGGGAGCTCAGAGGGGCGGGGAAAGGCCGCTCGCTGCGAGTTCTCGTGGGCGGCCGGGCCTTCCGGCATTCGGAGGAGGCCTGGCGGCAGGTGGGCGCCGACACCCACGCTCTAGACCTCGTGGGGGCCCGCGACGCAGCTCGCGAGCTCCTTTCCGGGGAGCCTTCGTGATCCCGTCCTACGACGGTGACGCGGCTCAGGACCCCGCGCCGCCCGTCGGAAGGTCGGAAGGGCACGAAGAGCGTCCCTTCATCTTCATCTCCCACCTCACGGTCCCCGAGGAAGACCACGAAGTGCTCGAGCGCCATTTCCGCAATCGCGCGCGACTCGTCGACGACTTTCCCGGCTTCCTCTACCTCCTGCTCCTTCGACCGATCTCGGGCGAAGCCACACACACCTTCGTCACGGCGTGGCGTAGCCGCGAGGACTTCAGCCGCTACATGAAGAGCGAGGAACACCGAATCTCGCACTCCCGCGAGCCCGCAGACATCATGGCGCGCACCGAGGTGCGCCACGAGGCCTACGAACTCCTGATGGACCCGGCGGAATGGTTCGGGCCAGCCGGCTCGGTCGACTGACGACGACCCGATGTCTCCTCAGGCCAATCCGCCTTCACAGCAGCTCAGTCGTCGGACAAGGCCTCGTGGGCCTCTGCCACGCCGGCTCGATCCGTCTCCAATTCGTCGACCACGTCCAGGAGCATGGAGTAATGCGCCTCGGCCCGTCCTGGCTCTTCGGCGTCCCGGGCCGCTCGGGCTGCCCCGAGGAGACTGTGGTACCGATTGGGCCACACGTCGAGTCCGGCCTCGTAGGCGGCCAGAGCGTCGGCAGGCTGGCCCAGCTCGGCCAGCAATCCGCCCAGGGCCTCATAGGGGGGAAGCAGGGCGCCTGGCGTGATGGGGTGCTTCTCCACCGTCTGCTCCAGCTCGGCGGCCTCCCGGGTCAGGGCCACCGCCCGGTTCGCATCGCCCTCTGCATGCGCGATCCGTCCGCTCAGGATGAGGCGGTCTACCTCGATGTAGGTTGAGAAGGCCGCTTCACCGGCGTCTGAGGCCGCGTCCCGCAGCTCGATCATGCGGGCTTCCGCCTCCCGGGCGCCCTCCTGGTCCCCGGTGTGAACGGCCCCCAACCCGAGGGCGTACCAGCTCAGCGCCTCGGGCCAGAAGTACTGATCCCACTCCAGATAGTCGGGCTCCCGGGGCTCCACCTCGACGGCTTCCTCCCAGGCGCGGCGCTCCACGGCAAAGCGGGCGGGCATGATGGCCAGGTGGAAGGCGCTGTTGAAGTCCTCCTGGTAGGGTCCGGTGGAAAGGGCCTCTTCGAGGACCTCCCGAGCCCGGTGGTCGTTGCCCTGCTGCAGGCGCCCGTAGAGCTGGTAGTCCAGCGCGTGGATGTGGTGGAAGGAGACGGCGTCACCCACCGGGTGCTGGAGGGCCGCTTCGGCCGACGCCCGGTTCCACTCGATGACGTCGGGCCAGTCTCCCAGCCGCACGTAGATGTGGCTGGGCATGTGGAGGGCGTGGGGGGTGGCGGGGGCGATCTGACTGTAGCGATCCACCACGGCCAGGTTCTCCGACGCCCGCCCAGTCACGTCGTCGGCATGGATGGTGTAGTGGATCGCGCCCGGATGCAGGGGTTCCCGCTCCAGCACTTCGGCCAGAATCTCCGCAGCTTGTGCGTTATGGCCCAACGGGTCCTCGGTGGTCTGCCCGCGGGCCATCACGGCGAGGCCATGGAAGGCGGCGACGTCGTTGTCGTCGCGGTGGGCCCGGTAAGCCTCCTCCATGGCGGAGGCCCAGCGCTCGATGCGGGGCCAGTGCTCGTCCACCTCCGGATCCTGGAAGAAGGCCTCGGTGGCGGCCAGGAGCGCCTCCTCACGTTGGCTCCCCGGACCCAGCTCGCGAGCGTTCTGCACCAGCTCCCAGCCCCGCTGCCGATCCGCCTGGCTGGGCCTGGAGGGCCACATGGGCTGATAGAGCGTCTTGGCGATGCCCCAGTGCGCCATGGCGCAGTTCGGCGCCTCCTCGGTGATCTCCTGGAAGGCGGCCTGGGCCTCCGCATACATCATGTGATGCACGAGGGCCACCGCCCGATCGAAGTCGTGGCGGACCGCCTCGGTGCAGGAGACCCCGAAGTCGACCTCACCCAGCTCGTCGTGGCCCCGATGGTCGGCCTCGTGGGATGACGGGAGAGCAGTTTCCGTCGCGGACTGAGTCTCCGGTGGCTCCCCACAGGCTGCCAGAAACGCCAGTCCCGCCAGGATCGCAACGCGCATCATGAGTCCTCCTTCACTTCGAGTCACCGAGCGTCGTGCCGGACTCGGAGCGGAGCCGGTCCAGCCCGTATCCAGATGCGTAACATCCACATGCGTAATATCAAGGCGGGGCAGCTGTCCACCCTGAAGGGGGTCCTGCAGAGGCCGACATCGGCGAATTCGGTCGAGCCCCTCTGATTCCGCCTTCTTCGAATGGCCGCAACTCCCGCTCCCAACTTGACGCCTGTGCATCCGGACCAATATTCCTGTCGATGCGCGTTCTCCTCGCTGGAAGGGAACCTCGGGTTCCTCGCAGGCCTCCGCGGTCCCTTTCTCCCGGAGCACGCCGACCGGGCTCGGGCTCGGGCTTCGCTTGCCCGCTTCGAATCTGGCCCACCTCGGGTCGCGCCAGTCGCGGACCGGTGAGCCACGAGTCCGCCGATTGCTTTCCAGGGAGGTAGACGTGAGGGCGATCCGACGGCCGACGCAGGGGCGACGAGAAGTGGTCGCCGTGATGCCCGCAGCGGGATTCGCGACAAGGCTCGGGAGCCTTCCCTGGAGCAAGGAGGTCTTTCCTATCCCGACATCCCGCCGTGATGTGGGAGAGAGCCCGATCGGACTTGCGTGCGACTCACTGTTGAACGCATTTCGAGCCGGGAGAGCGGAGCGGGTGTTTGTGGTCATCCGGGACGGTAAATGGGATATCCCCGGTGCCCTGCTGGATGGACGAGGATGGGGCCTGGAGCTGGCCTACGTAGTCGTCCCCGACTCGGAGGGGCTCGCGGACACTGTGAGCCGCGCCTGCCCCTTCATCCGGGAGGCTACAGTCCTTTTCGGGCTTCCTGACATCCTGCTGGACGTGCAGGACCCTTTCGGACCGATGCTCCAGGCTCTCGAAGAGAAGTCGGCCGACGTGGCCCTCGGACTCTTTCCGCCGCATCGCCCTCAAGCTGCGGACATGGTCGATCTCGACGAGACGGGGAGGGTTCGGGCGGTCCTCCCTAAACCGCGGCGCACGGAGCTCGAATTCGCCTGGATTCTGGCGGCCTGGAAGCCGACGTTCACAGAGTTTCTGCATGAACGAAGCGGCTCCGAGCCCGTCGACTCGCCTTCGCGTGCCGAGGAGGGAAGGCGGGAGGAGTACCTTGGAGATGTCCTACACGCGGCGATCGGCGAGGGACTTGTCGTGGTCGGCGTTCCCTTCAGAGAGGCTCGATATCTCGACATTGGGACGCCCGAGGATCTCGTGGATGCGCTGGGGAAGGGCTTTCGTGGAAGAGCCGACGGTTGAATGATGAATGGTGAATGATGAATGATCCGCGTCCCTATCAAGGGAGGAAGACGTGCCCAAATCCGAATTCACCACGAAGATCGAGACCGCCAGACCCGCGCTGGCCGAGGCCGTGCGGGACGACCTGAGCTCGGTGTCCGAGATGATCTCGGTCGCCGTGAAGAAGCTCGAGCGAATCGGTGAGCACGCCGGTGGCATCGATGGGCTGAAGAGTCGCTGCAAAGGCTCGATCGATTCGCTCTCCCGGGTCAGAGACGGCCTCGAAGAGGCGGCCGAGCATTACCACTCGACGCTCACGGCCACGAAGACGCTCGCCCCCTCCGAGGCGAGTGTGGAGAGCGTGGATGTCGAGTTGGTGGAGCAGGTACGCCAGGCAAAGGAGCAGGAAGAGGAGGATGGGAAGGTGATGGCGGTGGGCGGGAAAGGATAGCCGAAACCGGTCCAGGGGCGAGTCCACGATCGTACCGGTTTCCTCCCGTCTGCTCTCCCCAAGAGCTGCGCACAACGTGGCTGTGGCCTCGTCAGCGATGGTGCCCAGAGGCTTTGGGTCGCCTCGACCGCCCCCGGGCACTCCTGGAAATCCGTGGCGAGAAAGTCGCTCATGCGCCGCACCCGTGGCCGGGCGAGCCTTGTGACAGAGAGGCCGTGGAGTCCTCGTAGAGGGTCGCTACTGCGCTTGCCGACCCCGAAGTCCCCGCCTACCTTGCCGGTCGCATCGTGAGGGCATCGATGTTTTCCAACGAATCGAAGCGTCCGCAGCCGCGATGGATCTGGGAGTGCTCCATGGAGGCCGCCGCGACTTTCACGACGAAACCGGGTTTGAGAAAAGGAATTCGCCATGGCCGAGGCCAGGCATGAGGAAGTGCCGGAGGGCCTCGACGCCGAGGCGTCCCCTCGCGTCTGCGTGGTCGGCGTGGGGGCGCTGGGTGGAGTAATTGCCGGGGGCCTACTTGGAGCTGGATTCGACGTCACCCTCGTGGACCGGGGCGAGCGGGCCGACCACCTGAGAAAGCGAGGGCTCTCGGTGCTCGACCCCGAGGGGGAACGACGCACCTTCTCCGGCGTCCGGGTAATGGAGCGCCTTGCCAAAGCGGGGCCCCACGACGTGATCTTCCTGGCGGTGAAGGCCTACGACCTGGAGGCCGTCGCACCGGAGCTTCCCACCGCCTTCGCTCCGGACGCGGTTCTCGTGACCCTTCAGAATGGAATTCCCTGGTGGTACTTCCAGAACCACGGGGGCCTCCTGGAGGGCCGGCGCCTTCGGACCCTGGACCCCGAGGGCGTGATCGAGCGACACATCGACCGCGACCGCATCATCGGGTGCATCCCCTATCCAGCGGCCGAGCTGCTCCCCGACGGCACCGTCCGACATGTGGAGGGAAGCAAGCTCCCCGTCGGCGAGCTCGACGGGTCCATCTCCCCGCGGGTCCGTCGAGTGGCGGCGCTCCTGGAGTCTGCAGGCTTTCGGAGCCGGATCCTGGATGACCTTCGCTCGGAGACGTGGCTCAAGGCGTGGGGAAACCTCTCCTTCAATCCGATAAGCGCCCTTACGGGCGCCACCATGGAGGGGCTCTGCCGGTTCGCTCCGACACGCCGGTTGGCGGCCGACATGATGCGAGAGGCCCAGGAGGTGGCCGAATCGCTCGGGGCCCATTTCCGGGTCGGGATCGAGCGGAGGCTCGAGGGAGGGGAGGCGGTTGGTCCCCACAAGACTTCCATGCTGCAGGATCTCGAGGCCGGGCACCGCCTGGAAACCGACGCCCTGATCGGGTCGGTCGTCGAGCTCGCCGAGATCACCGGGAAGCCGACCCCGGCCATTCGGTCCGTGGATGCCCTGATGCGGCTCGTCGAGCACACCCGCTCGCGGGAGGGGTGTCGGCCCGGCATCCCTGGAGCCCGCCGAGCGGAGGAATTGAGCGAAGTGAACGGAGATTCCGCCCCTCCTGGCCGAAACGTATGATGGAGCGCGCACCCGACGGCGTCCGCATTCGGCCCATGCGGGACACCGACGCCCCGGCAGCCTTGGAGATCTTGGAGAAGTGGAACATGGCACCCACCCCGGACGAGCCCGACGCGGAACGGACTGGGATCTTGGTGGAGAACTCCTTCGTCGCCGAGGTTCGGGGGCACATCCGGGGCGTCGCGAGCTTCATCATGTTGGGGCCCGAAGAGGCGGAGACGGCAAGTCTTGCCGTGCACCCCGAGAGTCGGGGGCTCGGTCTGGGTTACCGGCTCCAGGTCACCCGGCTGGAGGCTATGTGGGAGCGGGGCGTCCGGCAGGTTCGCACCGAGACGGATCGGCCCGACACGGTGAAGTGGTACGTCGCGAAGTTCGGCTACCGGAACGTTGGGACGAACCCCAAGAAGCACGCGTTCAGCCTTCCCGACGTCCAGGAGTGGGTCGTCCTGGAGCTCGATCTCGAGCGTTGGATCCGGGAGCGAGGAGGCCCCTGAGGGAGATGTGCCTGAGGGAGTTGTGAATGTCCTCCCATGTGGAAGGCCGTAATCACGATCCTCCGTGATTCGCTTCGAGATCCTTCGAGCCTCCCGGTCCGATCCCCCGGCCTTTTCCGGCCCGGCACCTTCGGTATGGGGCGGGGAGCCGTGGGTTCAGTGCACCCCTTCCGCGAGGAGCCCATCGAGCTTCTGGTAGCTCATCTCCATCCCGTCCGTCATTCCGGTGGCCACGGCGGCGTCGCGCGCCGCTTTCGAGGCATACGCGATGCGGGTTCGGGCCGTGGTGATGCCGTTCCGCTCATCGAGGCTCAGGGTCACGATCGCCTCACCGGATTCCGTCATGCTCCCGCCCAGATTTCCCGCGTCGAAGTTCTGGGTGTGACGGATCCGGGCGGGAGGATCCACCTCCTGGAACACTCCGTGGAACCCGAACTGGCTGCCGTCCTCCTCCGAGCGCCACACCCAGCGAAACCGGCCACCAACCCGCGGGTCCATCTCACACACCGGCATCGTCCAGCCGGGAAGGCCGATGAGCCAGCGCTGCATGAGCTCCGGCTCGGTCCACGCCCGGTACACGAGGGCCCTGGGCGCGTGGAAGGTGCGGGTGACGACGACTTCCCGGTCGCTCGGGAGGGAGACCTGCGCCGGATTCCGGCCCCGGGCGGTCATTCCGGCACCTCCCCGGCAGCCCGATCCAATTCGGCCACTTCGATCTTGCGCATCTTGAGCATTGCTTGCGTGACCCTCTCCGCCCTCTCCCGGTCGGGATCGGCTAGGTACCGCACGAGCGCCTTCGGGATGACCTGCCAGGAGAGCCCGTAGCGGTCCTTCAGCCACCCGCACATACTCTCGCTTCCCCCGTCGGCCGTGAGGCGCGACCAGTAGTGGTCCACCTCCCCCTGGTTCTCGCATTCAATCACCAAGGAGACGGCTTCGTTGAATCTGTGACGAGGCCCCCCGTTGAGAGCCTGGAAACGCTGTCCGCAGATCTGGAAGCTGGCCGATTGCGGCGTGGTGGAAATCTCCTGGAAATCGGGAAATATCTCGCGGTAATAAGCGACCACCTCGTCGAGGGGTGTCGCGTACCAGAGGAAGGGGGTGACGTTCGGCATCGTCTTTCTCCTGTTCGGAAAGTCGTGGCGTGGCGAGCTCGGTCCTTCAAGACAGGTGTCCCGGCTCGGTGCCTCGAGGGGGAAGGGCATCGGTCTCGCGCGAAGGGGACTCTGGAGCCCCGGTGCCTGCGGCCGTGGCGCCGGACGCGTCCGGCGTGGCTTCCTTCAGTTCTTCGAGCAGTGCGTCAAGCCGTCGGTAGTTTGTCTCCCAGAGCTCTCGGTACCGTTCGATCCAGCTCGTGGCCGCCTCTAGTGGCTTGGGCTGGAGCCGGCGAGGGCGCCGCCGACCCTCCTGCCGCACGGAGACGAGCCCGGCGGTTTCCAGGACCTTCAGGTGCTTCGAGATGGCGGGCTGACTCATCGAGAACGGCTCGGCCAACTCGTTCACGGTCGCTTCTCCTCGGGCGAGTCGCTGGAGGATGGCGCGACGCGTCGGGTCCGCGAGTGCGAAGAAGGTCGCGTCCAGGGCCGGGGGATCGTGGGTGGGCGATTGATTCATTGAACCTCGATTCGAGCCGCTACGAATGTTGGCAAACGGAACGCCGGGGAACTGCGCGACAATCTATAACTAAGAGGTTATAGAATTGGATTTCGAGACGCAAGTGAGGGTGTTCGTCCCCGAATCCGCGGAGTTCGCTCAGAATCGCCAGCCGATATGCGCGGTCGGGAACACCGTCACAGCCCCCCGATTGAATTGCTCTGTGCCGATGAGCACGTCCTTTCCGTTGAAGTTGTAGCTCACCCCGATCCAGGGAGAGAGATAGAGTCCCCGGTCTCCGAGTGGAAGCCGGTATCCGCCGCGAATCCCCGCTCCGATCACGTTGCGCTGTACGGTTTCGTTTTCGACGTCGAGTGAGTAGGTCATGCGCATGTAGCCGGCATCCGCTCCGACGAACCAGCCGTCGATGGATGTGCCCAGGTAGTCCCACTTGACCCCCGCTCCCCGCATCGAGGAGCTCCAGCCCTCGTTGCCATGGTAGGAGCGGGGAACGTCGATTCCGAAGGTCCCCGCGCTGAGGCGCGTGGCGCCCAGCACCTTGGCCCCGTGCAGGGAGAACCCGTTCAGGGCGTACGCGATCGGGTCGGCTTCCAACTCCACCTGTGCGTGCGCTTCGCCGGGCGGGGCAAGGGCGAAGGCCGTGGCCAGGGCAAGGGCGAGGGACATCGATGACGGCGAGCGAATCATGGACAACATGGGGAGCTCCTCGGGTCCGAGGGTGAATTTCCGGTCAGGCGGCTCGGCCGCCGCTGTGTCTAATGACATTAGACACAGCCGAGTGTAACTAATGCCATTAGGCAGGTCAAGGTGGAAACCTCTCCGTCTACGACCGCTCTTCCTCGACCGTTACCTCGGTGTTGGGCCGGAGCGCAGAATTGGTCCGGTTTGAGGCGCCGGTTGTGATGGTGTGGGTGCGGTGAGACGCGATGGCGGAGAATCGCCTGAACGGTTGGGGAGGGCGCTGAGGAAGACGAGAACTCTCCGGGCCGGAATCGAGGCGACGCGCAGACACGGTATCCGGGAGGCTCACCCGCACGGAATTCGCCGAGCCCTCCCCGATCCGAGAGCTGGTTGGTACCCTACGACGTCGAGCGCAGTCTCAGGGAATCACCCGCACTCCCAGCCCGTGAAAGTCGCTCGACTCCAGCTCCTCGAGTTCCGCGGGCTGGATGAGTCGGACCTTGCGGCGCTGCGCCGTATTGATGACCGCGAACCCGGGCGTCGAGCCGGTGGCCACGTGCGCCGCACCCGTCACGGGGTTGGGGCCTCTGAGACTCACGAACGCGAGCCGACCGTCCGGCGAGAAGTCCAGGATGTCTGGGCTGTCTCCCACGAAGTCGATCTCGTGGACAACCCGGTGCGACCGGGAGTTGATGAGGATCCCGTTGCTCGTGCCGCGATTGACCTGCCAGAGCCAGGGACCGACGGGACTATGGCGGGTCCCGTGCGCGTCGATTCCGCGGGTCTCCTCGCTGGCCAGGACAAGGCTGTGGTCCGAGGTGTCGAAGACGTACCAGGCCCCGCTCTGCGCCGGCGGATCGGCCGGATCGCCCGGATCGCCCCAATTCGCGAAGATCTTACGCCCGTCGGGGCTCCGCGCAAGACCGCAGTTCGCACGCACCTCGTCTCTTGGAAAGGCCTTCACGACGGTGGGTTCGCTCGCCTGGATGTCGACCACGACCAGCCCTCCGGCCCCGGGACCCAGGGTGACATAGGCGAAATGTCCATCCTCCGTGTACTCGTGGCAGACGGGAGCGGGCACATTGAGTCCCCGCGCCCCACCGCCCCCGCCCTGGAGGTCCGAGAATTCGTGCGCCCATGCCGCATCGCTCACCAGATCCAGCTCGCGCCCGATCGCGAAGGATTCCGTTTCGAGATCGGCGGTGATTTCGGTGAAGGTCACGGTACCGATGTTTGCCACCCAGATGGATTGGTCGTCGGGGGTGAAGTGGGCCATGTGCGCACCCGGTCCCGTCGTGATGATGTCCACCACTTGGTAGTCGGAGGTCCGGATGATCGTGACGTTCCCCGACTGGGTCGAGGCAACTGCCGCATAGTCGTAGTTGGAGCTGAAGCCGATCATGTGCGGGGTGAGCACCTCCTGCTCGATCTCCTCGGCCTCCCAAAGTGCGGGAAAGTCGATTCGCGCCCTCTCCTCGAGGTCCGAGCCGTACACGTGGATGCGATTCAGGCCGGGACCCTGGTCCAGAGCCCAGACCTCCCAGTCCGCCCGGGGGCCGACCGGTGAGCGAGATTCGATCGCCCCCGCCCCCTCGAGCGGTGGGCGCACCACATCGTCGGAGCAGGCAGCAAGCGATAGGAGGGCAGCGGCGAATACTGCGAGGAATCGACGAGCGGAAATCATGACGCGAACCTCCGTCGAGTTATCGGACCTCGTCTGCCGGGGCCCGCACCCGAAGAGCGGGCCGCCGGACGCGAGAATGAATCACCTCCTATCTACGGCTGTCCTCCACACCGGGCAAGGGTTTCGGGACGGGGGATTGAACCTTGGACGCTCGGAGGCTCGGCTCTGCTGCAAGGCCCCCGGCACTCGAAGACCCTTGGCTAGGGGCCTTCTCCAGCCAGGACCCCGACATGGGATGATCTACCGGCTGCCCGAGGATCTGGATGGATCGCTCGGTCCGATCGACTAGGCCCGGCCCTTCAGCATTCCGTGCCAGTAAAGGAGGGGAAGCAGGTGGCGCTTGAGGAGATACATGTCGTAGCGCTCCCGGGTCTGGTCCACGGGAAAGCTGGGAGCGAAGGTGTTTCCGTACGTGAACTCAGCCAGTACCAACTTTCCCACATCGGTGAGTAGCGGACAGGAGGAGTAGCCGTCGTAGCGTTTCGGAAGCTCGCTACCCTCCAGTACGGCACGGAGGTTCGCGACCACGACCGGCGCCTGCTTTCGCACGGCGGCCCCCGTCTTGGCTGTGGGGAGGTCAGCGGCATCGCCCAGCACGAAGACGTTCGGGTAGCGCACGTGCTGGAGGGTGTGGAGGTCCACCTCGGCGAAGCCGGCGTTCGGCCCCTCTGCCAGAGCGAGGGGGGAGTCGGCGACCGGTATCGGCGCCCTCTGCGGCGGCGTCACGTGCAGGAAATCGTACGGGATGGGGATGTCCTGCTTTGACTCCAGATCCCGGAAGGAGGCCACCTTCTCATCCGCGTCGATGGCTCGCAAGTCGTGACGGAACCGCATCTCGATGCCCCGATCCGCGACGATCCGCTCGAGAGTTGCATTGATCTCCGGGACGCCGAGCATTACGGTGCCCGCGAATGCACCCACGACCCGACTGCGCTCCCTCAGACCCTGGTCTCGCCAGTACGCCTCGGCCAAGTACATGATCTTCTGGGGAGCTCCCCCGCACTTGATCGGCCCCACCGGATTGGTGAAGAGCGCGGTCCCTCCCCGGAAGTGCTTCATCGCCTCCCACACCGTCGGAGCGGACTCGACCGAGAATACGGAGCCCACCTCGGGGGTGGCCAGTGCCTCGCGGGCACCCTCG
The DNA here is from genome assembly GCA_007124095.1 of Gemmatimonadota bacterium. Lineage (GTDB taxonomy): Bacteria > Gemmatimonadota > Gemmatimonadetes > Longimicrobiales > Gaopeijiaceae > SLCK01. The sequence continues at coordinate 12,546 of SLFU01000100.1, read as the reverse complement.
ACAAGCTCCCAGGCCAGGCGGATTCCGAGAGCGACGACGAGCACATCGTAGGTCAGCGTCCTGCCGGACTCCAACTCCACCCGGCTCCCGCTCGGGTCGATCCGCCCGACCCGGTCGCGGTGCCAGACGACCTCCTTCGGCATCACCGAGGCGGTGGGGCGGGCCGTCGTCTCGGGCTTGACCACTCCACGCCCCACGAGGGTCCAGAGCGGCTGGTAGTAGTGCGTTTCCGAAGGCTCTACGAGACCAATGTCAATGCGGCGGTCCACCCTCCGGAGCCGGGCCGCCGTGGTGATCCCGGCCGTGCCGCCACCCAGGATCAGGACACGGTGATGACGCCCGGACCCGGTGGGCTTGGCAGGATTCGGAACACTGGGTGAAGGATGCGTGTTGATCAGCGGCTCCGGGGAAGCGAGGAGATGGTTCTTCGGTCACGAATAAGTCGCTGCAACCCTCGCGAGCCAGCCGAACTCAGGCCAGCATCACCCGGGCCACCAGGCTCAGGTGATAGAGGATCAGCAGACCGTAGGCGACGAAAAGTGCCTCTAGGATACGACGCACGGGAAGTACCTGGAAGACCTCACGGTCCACCAAGAGAACGAGCAAGAAGACGCCGAAGTGCGTGAGCGCGCTTTTCACGTTCGCGAAGAGTTGGAGGTCGGTTTCGATCAGGGGTGCAAGGAACGGATTCCACTCCCTCACGAGTCCCGTGTCCAGCAGGACGAGCGTGAAGATCGCGTCGAGCGCACTGAAGAGGAGGATAGAGAGGGCGAGCAGGAAAAGGGCCTCGTCGAAGCGGGGCCGTGTCAGGGCTCTGACCAGGCCCCGATCTATCTCCTTCGCCGCCCGATTCTCCATCTGCGAGCCCTCTTCGCCGTTGGATCCGTGGTCCACACCCCTGAATGGCCTTCAGAGTTCGTGCCAGCGTCTGCACCGAGGCCAAAAGCTGGGGAGAACGCGCTCGGAAACGGCTCCTTTCTTGGGCATCCGGGAGCTTCGTAGGCCTGCCGACGGTTCACGCATTGTAGCACGGATGCATCGGTTGGGGAAAACTCGCCGCTCTCTCAGCCGCCCGACAGCCCTCGCGGCGCCACCCCACGTTCTGCCATGCCCAGAGTCACATCAACCACCACGGCCAGCAGAGCCGCAGGAATGGCCCCGGCCAGAATCATCCACGGGTCGGAAAGCGCCAATCCGGACACGATCGGATCGCCCAGGCCGCCCGCGCCGATGAAAGCCGCCAGGGTGGCCGTTCCCACATTGATCACCGCCGCAGTCCGCACACCCGCCATGATGACGGGGGCTGCCAGCGGGAGGCGGATCTCGCGGAGAACCTGGACGGGCGTCATTCCCAGCGCTTCAGCCGCTTCCACCGCCCTGGGGTCCGCATCGCGCACCCCGCTGTACGTGTTCCGGAGGATGGGGAAGAGCGAGTAGAGAAAGAGGGCCACGACGGCGGGCACCACCCCGATACCCAGCAAGGGGATCATGAAAGCCAGAAGGGCAATGGACGGGAGAGTCTGGATCACACCCACGCCCCGGATCACTCCTTCCGCCCCCGCTCGGACCCGCTCCAGGGCCAGTCCCGCCGGTACGGCCACCAGGATGGCCGCGAGGAGAGAGATGCCCACCAGAAGGAGGTGACGCCGGATTTCCTGAAGAGTTTGATCCCTGCGGTCCCACAGGTACGCGGGCAGGGAGCCTGCCCGGGCTCCGGAAGGCCCGACCGCCACCGGTCGGCCGGCGGCATCGAGCACGCCGACTGGTCCATCCATTCCGCCGATGGTTGCATCAGCGGGATGGTGGTCGGAAGGGACGAGCCCGAGCGCCGCAAGGGCCGAAGCGGCCACCGAGGAGATCGGCTCCCCCTCGACCTCGACGCGACCGTTCAGCTCGCGCATCCGCGCTTCGTCGAGAAGGTTGGCCAGCTCCGTGAGAACCGCTACTGCTTCGGGCCTCTCCTCGAAAAAGCGGCGACTGACCAGGGGCGCGGCCTCGTAAGGTGGAAAGAATCTCCGGTCGTCCTCGAGCACCACGACTTCGGCGCGGGCCAGGAACCCGTCTGTGGAGTAAGCGTCGATCACATCCACCCGACCGCCACGGAGAGCCTCGTACTTGACCGCTTGCAGGAGGGACCGAGACTCCCGCAGCTGGAGCCCGTAGGCGTCCTCCAGGCCCGGCAATCCGTCATCGCGACCCAGGAAGTCCGGGGAAAAACCTCCGATCAGCCTCTCCCCTTCCCGGGCCAGGTCGGTCAGGGTCGCCAATCCCAGCTCTTCGGCCGTCTCCCGCCGGACCGAAACGGCATAGGTGTTCTCGAACCCGAGGGGGGGCAGCCACCGCACCCCCCACCGTTCCCGGAACTCCCGGGAGACCCGCCTGAACACTTCTCCCCGAGTGCCCGAGGGCTCCTGGCCAAGGATCGCAAGGAGTCCGGTTCCGGTGTATTCGGGGTAGACGTCCACCGCACCGGTGCGGAGGGCCCCGAAGGCCACCTCGGTGGAGCCGAGCCCGAGGCGCCTCTCCACCGCGTGCCCCCGGGCCTCCAGGAGCTGGGCGAAGATCTCGGCCAGGAGATAGGACTCCCCGAAGGGCTTGGAGGCCACGACGACCGGACGAGTGGACTGGATCCGCCGGGCGGCGGTAGGTGAAGACTCTGGGCCCAGCACCGGATGAGCGGATGAGGTCACGGCGGGCCCAGGGGCGGCCGACGCCGCGGAAGGGGGGGGCGTGCCGAACCCCGCAAGGGGAATCGCCCCCAGGATGATGATCGTTGCCCAAACGCCCCATCCGCCTCGGAAGCCGACTCGCCTTCGGCGCGCGTTCACTGCCCCCCCTCCCTCGCGCCGACCAGGCCGGCCTGCTCCAGGAGCCGGGCCACGTAGGAGGTTGCGGGTTTTTCGACGAGCACGTCCGGGGTCGCCGCCTGCTCGATCCGTCCGTCCCGCAGTACCGCCACCCGGTCGGCCAGCTCGATCGCCTCATGGAGATCGTGGGTCACCAGGACCGAGGTGGTGCCCAGCTCCTGGCGAATCGCCTTGAAGTGTCCGCGTACCTGGGCCCGGGTGATCGCGTCGAGCGCACCGAAGGGCTCGTCCAGGAGGACCACCTCGGGGCCGGTGGCGAGCGCCCGGGCGATGGCCACCCTCTGGCGTTGACCTCCGGAAAGCTCCCGAGGCCAACGGCGCGCGTATTCGTTCGGGGAAAGACCCAATAGCTCCAGGGCAGAGTCGGCCCGCTCATCGGCATCGGCCATCCCGAGGAGTCGGGCGACCAGGGCGGCGTTCTTGCGCACCGTCCAGTGGGGCATGAGGCCGCCTTCCTGGGGGACGTATCCGGTCTCCCTCCGCAACCTGATCGGATCCAGGTCACGAGCCGGGCGCCCCTTCACCAGGACTACTCCTCCGTCAGGCTCGACCACCCGGTTGAAGGCGCGAAGAAGAGTGGTCTTCCCCGAGCCGCTCTCCCCAACGAGGGCCACGCACTCGCCGGACGAGACCTCCAGCGAGACCCCTGCGAGAGCGTGGACCCGACCATACCGCTTCTGGAGCTCCCGCACCTCCAGGGCCGGGATCATCTCGGGCAGGGCCGGGATCATCTCGGGCCCTCGTGGTGGACCGAAGCCTGACGAAGATCCCGCCCGGCACGCTCGTTCGACACCACCTCCGGCGGCAGTGCAGCCTCAATCTTCGGAAGCTCCAGAACCCACCGAACTCCGCAGATGAGCCACCTTGGGCTCGTCCCTTCGACGCAGGATTCCGTCATGGCTCTGTCCTCTCCTCGGCGGTACTGGTGGTCCGGATGATGGAGCCCCTCCTCCCCTTCGAGCGTTTCGATCATTATGGTAGCGGTCCGGAAGGATCCCGGCCTCCCTTCGGGGCTTTTGGGCTCCAACGGACTCCCCTCAGCCGGCGGCTCATGAACCCGTGCTCCCGTCCTCTTCGATTTGTAGCCATTCTTGGGGGCGCCTTTGCCCTTCCCGCCGCGGGTGTCTCCCAGACCTCGGCCGTATTGGTCGAGCTCGAATCGGGTCTGGCCTGGCAAAGCTATAACGATGTGGAGATCCCGAACGACGGAACGGCAACCCGCTTCTCCCTGTCGGAATTGGCCGGGTCGGGACCTTGGTCCGCCGGCCGCCTCACCCTCACTTGGAACCGGAACGAGCGTCACGGACTGACCCTACTTCTCGCGCCCTTCTCACTGACCGAGGAAGGAGTTCCAGCCGAGCCCCTTCGCTTCGCCGGGGCGAACTACCTCGAGGGCGTGCCGGCGTCCGCGACCTATAGGTTCAACTCCTACCGCCTCTCTTACCGATACCGGTGGCGGGAGACCGAACGCACGACGGCCCGCGTCGGGCTCACCGCGAAAGTTCGTGACGCCCGGATCGCTCTCGCGCAGGAAGACACCTCCAGTCGAAAGGACGACCTGGGGTTCGTGCCCTTGCTTCACCTCTCTGGCGAGTGGCGCGTCACCCCGGAGTGGCAATTCTCCGCCGAGCTGGACGCCCTGGCCGGGGGACCGGGCCGAGCGGCGGACCTGTCGGTGAAGCTGGGCCGCAACTTGAGCGAGCGCTGGAGCGTGCACGGCGGATACCGCATGGTCGAAGGTGGCGCCGATGTCTCGGAGGTGTACGCCTTCGCCTGGCTTCATTACGCGGTCCTCGCGCTGTCCTGGGCACCCTTCAGCCCTTGAGCTTCCGCACCGCCGGCCCTCTGCGACATGGTAAGGGAGGACGTCCAGGACCACGTCGGGGGGGATCCGCGGTGATGCCGCCGATCTCGGCTCCGAGAACGGTGCTCAGGAGGCCGTAGAGGTTCCCGAACGCCTCGTCGGCCGCGGGATCGGGCATGCGAGCCAGGCTCCACCCATTCGCCCCGGGGCGCTCAAGGAATTGCGCAGAGGTGACCGCGGGGCAATCATTGGCAAAGGATTGGCCGTCGGACGGCTCACACTTCCACCGATCGTCCCGGAGGATCCCGTGACCCGTTTCCCGATCAGTCTCATCTACGGCCTCGCATTGTGCCTCTTGCTGACGCCAGTTTCCGTCCACGGCCAGCTCCCTCCACCCACCGAATGTGGCCCACGGCTCCACGCTGGCGAGACGACGGGGACCGTCCCGTTTCCCCAGGGGGACTTCTTCTGTCCCCTGATCGCAGACCCGAAGGAGCCGCGTACCTTCGCGAGCTTCCTTCGGGGCTCCGCACCGGCGGAGAATGGGGAGCTCGGCGCCGTCGGGGCCCTGGACACGGAGGTGGGGTCAATCGGGATCGGCGACGGCTTCGGCCTGTTCCGGTGGGCGGGGAGCCGGCCGGGGGACGGGGTCCAGGTGGGGGTGTCGGCGGCTGTCTTCGCCCAATTCGATCTCGCGACGTCCTCCTTCGACCTCCTCAACGCCGACTATGTTGTGGGCATCCCTCTGACCCTTCGGCGCGGCGAATTCTCGTCCCGACTACGACTGTACCACCAGAGCTCCCACCTCGGGGACGAATTTCTGATCCGGGAGGAGCCCGAGCGCATCAATCTGGCCTTCGAGTCACTGGAGTTGATCCTCTCGCAGGCGTTGGGGAGGATGCGAGTGTATGGCGGAGGGGAGTTCCTCTTCAACCGGGAGCCGGAAGATCTGGACGTCTGGCTGGCTCGCCTGGGGGCCGAAGGGCGACTCCGCTGGACGGACGCCCTGGACGCGCTGGCCGCCGTGGACATGAAGTCCAGCCAGGAGCAGGATTGGAAGCCTGCGTGGAGCGTGCGAATCGGAGTCGAGGCGGGCTTCGGCGTGGATCCCGAGCACCCGCCCAGGCGTTGGGGGCTCCTGGCTGAGTACTATGACGGGCCGTCGCCCTATGGGCAGTTCTACCGTGAGCAGGTGCGCTTCTACGGCGTCGGGCTTCAGATCTCCCTTTGATGGCGTCCTTGGATTGGGAGGTTCGGCGGGCCGAAGGCGATGCGGCAGCATCGGCGAGGGGGTCCAACGGCGATCCAGAGTCGCCCTCCCTTCCGTCGCCCTCACTTCGCGGTGGCCACTCCCCTGCTCCAACAGCTTCCTAGTGCCCGGAGCCGTTCCATTCCAGGAAGCGCACGGCAAACCAATTCCTCGCGTCCGTCCAGGTCTCCCGGGTGACCCATCCGGCACTGGCCGTGAGCTCGCGAAAGGCCTCCAGGGTGTACTTGTAGGAGTGTTCGGTGACGATATGGTCCCCTTCTTCCAGAGAGAGTCGAAGGCGCGGGCGAGCGTCCGACGGCCCGGTCTCGTCGAGAGGCCCGGGAAGGGTTACGACCTGGGGCTCGGTTGCCACCAGGTGCATCTCGATCCGGGAAGCGTCCTCGTTCCAAGGTGCGCGGTGCCGGTAGGCCTCCGGCCGGAAGTCGGTCCCCAGTAGCCGGTTCAGGTGAACCAGCGCGTTGCGGTTGAAGGCCGCCGTCACACCACGGGCATCGTCGTACGCCGGCTCCAGCACCTCTCTTGGCTTCACCAGATCGATTCCGATGAGGAGGATGGCCTCTGGCCCCAGGGACTCACCGGCGCTATGGAGGAATTTCCGGGCCTCGTCAGGCTCGAAGTTCCCGATGGTCGAGCCCGGAAAGAAGAGCAGGGAACGCTGGGGTGGGGTGCCGGACTTCGGAAGATCTTCGGCCGGTGGGAGCCGGAAGGGGCGCGTGTAGTCGGCAGCCAGGGGTGCGATCCGCAGTTCTGGAAAGAGTCGGTCGAGGGATGCGGCGACCCGCCTCAGCTGCTCCTCGGCGATATCCACTGGGATGTAGGCCGCCGGCTCGTCGAGGGCGCGGAGGAGACGCTCGGTCTTCTCGCCGCTCCCACTTCCGAACTCCACCACCTGCGCTCCGGCTCCGATCCGGCGGGCCATCTCTGGAAGGTGGGCCTCGAGGATCTGGATCTCTGTGCGAGTCGGGTAATACTCGGGAAGCCGGGTGATCTCCTCGAAGAGCAAGGCCCCCGCGTCGTCATAGAACAGCTTCGGGGGGAGGGTCGGCGGCGACTCGGAGAGCCCCCGGGCGATCTCCTCTCGGAGGGTGTCGTCCCCCGCGCGAGCTCCCTTTCCGGAGTTCCGGGAAGGGGAGGATGACGGATGCGAGCTCACGAATCGGACCCTTCAGAGGTCCCGTGCGAGGCGGATCCCGCTGAACTGCCACGAGGCGTCCGGGTGAAAGAAGTTCCGGTAGGTGAGGCGCATGTGGCTCCGCGAGGTCGCGCAGGATCCGCCGCGCAGCACGAACTGGTTCACCATGAACTTTCCGTTGTATTCCCCTACGGCGCCGGGGGCCGGCCGAAACCCGGGGTACGGAGTGTACGGGCTGCTCGTCCACTCCCAGACATCGCCAAAGAGTTGTCCGACCTCGATGTCGCCGGCTTCGGGCGAATCATTCGTGTCCGAGCCCGGAGGCGAGCCGTCAAAGGGAGCCGGATGGAACCGACCCGAATCGGCGAAGTTTCCGGCCACGGGCCGCTCCGCCGCGGCTACCTCCCACTCATCCTCCCGCGGAAGGCGCGCGCCGGCCCAGCGGGCCAAGGCGTCGGCTTCGTACCAGTTCACGTGGCACACTGGCTCCCGGAGGTCCAGGGGACGCATACCCGTGAGGGTGAAGCTCCACCACTCGCCGTCCCGTCGCTCCCAGTAGAAGGGTTCGCTCCAGCCCTCCTCCTTGACTCTGGCCCACCCCTCCGACATCCAGAGGTCGGGGCGCTCGTACCCCCCGTCTGCCATGAACGCCAGGTATTCGCCATTGGTCACCAACCGGTGGCCGAGGGCGAAGGCTTCCAGGAAACGCCGGTGCCGAGGCTCCTCGTTGTCATAGGCGAAGCCCGTGCCCTCCCAACCGATGCTGCGCATCCCCTCCTCGAAAGGAATCCACTGAAGCCGGTCCGCCTCTTCCCGTGAAGGCGGCGCGAGCCTGGGAGTGGTGGCTCCCGGATTACCCGATTCCAGCTCGGCCAGCTCCAGGTAGGCTGGCCGAAGTGGGTTCACGGAGAAGACATGCTTGATGTCCGTGAGCATCAGCTCCTGGTGTTGTTGCTCGTGGTTCAGCCCCAGGACGACCAGATCCCTGATCCCCTCCGGGAGCTCCCCTCCGAGGAATTCCTCCATGGCCGCGTCCACCGCGGTCCGGTACGCCCACACCTCATCCACCGTGGGCCGCGAGAGGTAGCCGCGGCGGGCCCGACAGTGTCGTTCACCCGCCTGGACGTAGTACGAATTGAAGAGGTAGGGATAGGCCTCGTCATGGAGCCGGTACCCGGACGCGTGGGGTACGAGGACGAAGGTTTCGAAGAACCAGGAGGTGTGGGCGAGGTGCCACTTCGTGGGACTCACGTCCGACATGGATTGCACCACCTGGTCCTCGGGGGCGAGGCCACGGGTCAGGTCGTGGCTCCGCCCCCGGACGGCGCGGTAGCGGTCCAGGAGGTTCGAAGTCACCACGGCGGAGACCGATGGTGGGGAGGGGCGGTCGGTGATCGGTAAGCCAACGGTTTCTGCGCGGGGATCGTTCCGGCGGACTTCCATCGAGCCATCCTGTATAGTTGGGTGCGGGGTGGCACTTCGGTCCTCAACCACAATGGAAACCACTCCACCCGGACGAGGGTTCCCTGGAAACCCCCTCCCCCACCGCGCTCCGCACCGATCGCAGTGAGGCGGAACCTCGCGGGTACCCGGGGGGAGACCGAAATCAACCAGCCTTCCTCGAACCGGCGCGCATCGACCATGACCGTGGCCCGCAATCAAGCTGCCTGGCCCCACCTTCCGTACGAGGATTGGGCCGACACCTGCACAACCTTGCACCTCTGGCTCCAGATCTTGGGCAAGATCCGCCTGGCCGGTACCCCGTGGGTCAACCACCAGTGGCACGTCACACTCTACCTCACTTCCCGGGGGCTGACTACGTCGCCCATTCCGCACTCCGGGCGCACTTTCCAGATCGACCTCGACTTCATCAACCACCGGCTTCGGATCGAAGGCTCCGGAGGTGAGGTCGGCGGGCTGGAGCTCGGACCTCGCTCTGTGGCGGATTTCCACGATCGGCTTCTGGAGGAGCTCGGAAAGCTCGGGTACCCGGTCGAGATTCACGGCACGCCCAACGAACTCCCTGATCCCGTACCCTTCGCGGAGGACCATGACAACGCCTCATACGATGCCGAGGCCGTGAACCGCTTCTGGAGGGTGCTGACCGCCGCAGACCGGGTCTTCAAGGACTTCCGGGGCCGGTTCATCGGTAAATCCAGCCCGGTTCACTTCTTCTGGGGAGCCATGGACCTGGCCGTGACACGCTTCAGCGGAGCGCGCGCCCCCGAGCACCCAGGAGGGATCCCCCACCTGCCGGACTGGATCACCCGCGAGGCATACTCCCACGAAGTGAGCAGCGCGGGATTCTGGCCCGGAGGCCCGTCCCACCCCCATCCGATCTTCTACGCATACGCCTACCCCGAGCCCAATGGGTACCGGGAGGCATCCGTCCGGCCCGAGGGCGCGGCCTGGAGCGAGGAGTTGAAGGAATTCATCCTTCCCTACGAGGTGGTCCGGAGCGCTGAAGAACCCGAGGCCGCCCTCATGGCCTTCCTCCAGAGCACGTACGATCACGCCGCCGATCTGGCCGGCTGGGAACGCGGCGCCCTTGAGTGGGGACCGGCAGGGAGGCCGGGCTGAGCCCGCCAACAGCTCTGCGGGTCGGTTTTGGCCCACCCCACTCCTGGCGCCCACTTCCTCTCCGTGTCCGGCGAGGAAGTGGCTGCAGCTCGTGGCGGGACAGAAGCGCCTGCGAGGGCCCGCGCGATCACCTCGCGATCACCTCCAGAGAAGCAGAAGGCTCCCGCTGAAGCTCTGGACGTCGACCTGAGCACTTCCGTCCCCGATCGTGGCCCGGAGCGAGCTTCCGGGCCCGAACCGGGGGCGCTCGGCCTGGTCCGCGGTGAGCTCGTTGCGGATCGTTCCACTGAGGGAATTCGCACGGATCGTCGCTCCGACGTTCTCGTGAAGGCGAAGCTCCACCCGCCCGCTATGGCTCTCCGCCGACAGGGCCGCGTTCGATGCGAGCGCCCCTTCGAACCGGATAGGTCCGGACACGGACCGGAAGTGGGCCGAGGTCACCGGTTGTCCTGGTTCGATCACCAGAGAACCGCTCACCGCGTGGGCTTCGATTCGCCCCCCCCCGCCTACGACCCGAACCGACCCACTCACGGAGTTCGCTCGAATGTCCGTCGTCTGACTCTCCAGGGTGATGGAGCCGCTCACGGAGTTCACCGCCGCGACCCGGGCTGAACCCGTGACCCGCACGACCCCGCTCACGCTGCTTGCGTTGACCGTTCCGCGGGCGTCCGTGATCTGGATTCGGCCGCTCACGGTTTGGACCTCGATCCGGGCTTCGCGCGGGAGCTGAATCCGGAGCGCCCCCTCGGCCATGGATCGGCGGCCGGACGGTGGGTCTCGAAGCACCTGGATATCTAGGGTCCGATCGGTCCCGAACACCTCGAGTCGCTCCCCGTCCGCGTTCAGCTGCGCCCTGACCCAGACCTCGCTCCGGTCCCAGGTCTCGACTTCGACATCGTGGTGCTGGGTGTGGATCCGGATCGTGGCGTCGGAGGCCACGTCCCTCCGCTCCTCTACCTCCTGGACGCCGGCCACCGATCCCGGCGCCGCAACGGCCACCAAGATTGCGACGAGGAGCGGAGCCCCCCGCCCACGCCACCTGCGTCCGCCCCTTGCCTTCCTGATCGTCGTCATCCTCTCACCTCGCTAATTCGGACCGCCCTGCGAAGGACGTCCAGCCTCATTTCGTACATCCCGCGCAGGCTGGACAGCACTGCCGGGGCCGCGGGGTCCCGCTCGAGGACTTCCCGCGATTCGCGGATCGCGTCTTCGATGATCCGCAGGTTCTCCTCCACCACCGCCATCGTCTCTGGGGCCAGGCGGCCTTCCCCCGCTTCAAGCACGGCGCGGAGATCGGCTGCCGCCTCCCCGTACTCGCGATCGAGCTCGTCGAGGGCGGCGAAGTGCGCGGTTGCGGCTGCAGCTGCGGCCTCCGGTTCCCCGGTAGCGAGAGAGGGCTGCGTGGACTCCGAGTCTCCCGTCAAGCTCAACCAGGCACCGGCGCCGATGAGCAAGGCAACCACCGCGGCTGCAGAAAGGTGCCTGAGCTGGAACCGGGAGCGGGGCCGTCCTTCGAGGCCTCGGGCCGCCGCCTCTTCGCCCCGAGCAGATGGGATCCGTCCGTCCGTCTTCGATGCCTCCGAATCCACGATCTGCGACTCTATCGCGTTCCAGAGGTCCCGGCGGGGGGGCACCGCGGAGGGCAGGGCCCGGGCGGCATCTCCGAGGCTACGGATCTCGTCGACCCAGCTTCGGCACGCTCCGCAGACCTGAAGGTGAGACTCCACGTCGGCCCGCGCTGCCCTGGAGAGCTGGTCGTCCGCGTATTCGTTCAGGGTGAACTCGTCCGGGTGTGTCATCGTTGCAGCGCCTCCCTGAGGAGCCTGCGAGCCCTGTGAAGCTGTGCCTTCACCGTACCCTCCGCGGTCCCGGTCAACTCGGCAATCTCTCGGTGGAGGTATCCTTCGATCTCATAGAGAACGAACACTGTCCGGGCGCCGGGCGGAAGGGTCGCGATCGCCGCCTCGAGGTCCATACGTGTGCCCGTCCAGGAATTCCGTCCCACCCTCTCGTACGTGTCCGGATCCTCCACGATTCTCAGCCGGCGGTTCCTCACCCCGTCCTTGCGGAGTTGGTCGAGCGTCAGATTGGCCGTCAACCGATGGAGCCAGCTCGAGAAGCGGCTTTCCCCTCGAAACCCCGGCAGCTTCTCCCACACCCGGATCCAAACCTCCTGCGTGAGGTCTTCCGCCGCCTGCGGCTCCCCCGTCATTCGCAGGCAGATGGCGTGCGTGCGGGCCGCATACCGTCGGTAGAGCGCCTCGAATGCGCAGAGGTCCCCGTCGAGGCTTCTCCGGATGAGCGCCTCGTCCCGGGGCCCGTTCGGGGCGCCTTGTCGCTCACCGGGAGAATCCCTGGAGCGGGGCGTCTTCTCAAGTGCCATGGAGATCGAGCATCCGCATCCGCCGGAGGAATCGTTCGCCGCTCATGTCCGTCTTGCGTTCCAGTGTGGGACGTACGGACTCGGGCGAAGGTTTGAGTACCCCCTTGGCGCCGACAGGAAGCGGTAGCCCGGGATGGCCGTCCCGGGCCTGGACGGCCGCCGGACCCGAGGGGCCGCCCCTACGCCTCTGTAGCGGCGCCGCAACGAGTCCCCGGCACCGGGGGCGTGGATTTGCGTAGGGGAAGGCCCCGCGCCCTGGGGAGCAGGAGGTGGGTCGTCGACCTCGGTACGGGGCTTGCAGTCATCGGAGGTCGGAGGCCCCACTGTGATCGGTTCACACCTGGCTCGACCCCCGCTCCTGCGAGCGAAAGCGAGGCCCCTTGCCTGTGCACCTCAACGCACCCCGAAGCGTCACTTCGGCCTCCGACGATTCGTGACTTCTGCTCGATGTTTAGCCCAATCCCCCCTCGACCGCCCCCCCGGACGACCTCTTTAGCCGGAACTTCCACT
>SLFU01000204.1 GCA_007124095.1 Gemmatimonadota bacterium | reverse complement strand
TATCCCTGTTGGATCCCCCGAAGGGGTTGAGGCCGGTATGAAGAAGGCCGTCAGGGGTGCTGAGCGAGAGCAGAGTGAGGGTGCGAGCGGCAAGTGGGTGGCCCATTGGAAGATGGTGCATATCGTCCGCCCCGTGTGGGAGAAGGTCGGAGACGCAAACCAGCTCGGCCGCTCGTTCCCCCGCCTAACGTACACGCAACAGGACTCGGACGGCCTCCTTCTCCTGGAGCCCGGCCCGCGCACGGTGGCGGGTGCACGCGACCTCCTCAGCGTAGCCATCCAATACGGCAATGCGTTCGGTCAGGGCTTCCAGGCTGCTGCGCTCAAGCCGGCCGACTTTTTCGGAGACGACGATGTCCTCTACCTGATGGAGGACATGGCGACCGGGGAGATCCGCGTCAGCATCCTTTGGGAGTGGCTGCACAAAGGCCCACCGTTCACCGAAGCCGACCCCGAGACGGGCGTCGAGGCCGGGACACGGTTCTCGGCCGAGCTCTTCGACCGGCTGCTCGATGAGGAGTACCGGAAGCTTCAACGGGCGAGCAACCGGGACGTCCACGACAACTCGAAGAGCACCACGCTTCCCATCGCCCGTGAGATCGTCGAGACATTCGTAAAGTCGGACGTGAAGCTGCCCTGGTATATCGACCTGCTCAACCTCAACCTTGGGATCGAGGATCTAGAGGAAGCCAAGCGGCGGATCGGCGACTACATGACAGCGTTCAGGGAGGAGGGCGTGCGGATCACGCACAACCTCGACTTCGAGGGGTCCTTGAAGTAAGAAGACCCCGCCTGCCTTGGGCCCGGTCTTCAGCTCGAGCAGATCCATCGACTTCAACGACGACTTGTGACCGATCCGAATCACCGGCTCGGTCGAGGGTGAGATCGGATAGGCTCATGGCGCATATCACGTTGTCCGATGCACGCGACATCATATCGCAGACCCTCGTGGAAGGTCGCAAGCTAGGGTTGAACCCCTTGGCCGTCTGCGTTCTCGATGCGGGCGGCCACCTGAAGGCCTTCGAGCGGGAAGACGGCGCCTCCAACCTCCGGTTTCAGATCGCGTTCGGGAAAGCGAACGGCGCGCTGGGTCTGGGGGTCGGCTCGAGGGCACTGATGAATCGGGCCGAGCAGCAGGCGTACTTCGTGATCGCGGCCAGCATGGCCTTCGACGGGGGGCTCGTCCCCGTGCCGGGCGGCATTCTGGTGAAGAACGCCGAGGGTGCAATCCTCGGCGCGGTTGGCGTCACGGGTGACACGTCTGACAATGACGAGGCCGCGGGGGTCGCCGGTATCGAGGCCGCAGGATACAAAGCGGATCCGGGCTGAGCCCCCTCCCCACCAATGCGTGCTTCGGGGGATGGAAAAGACGAGGGCCGCCGACGCATCGTGACCGAATAAAGAACGACTCCGTGCTCCGAGTCACCGAGGCTTCCAGGGGATCGGAGCCCGCATCCTACGGAGATCCATCCGATGGCCATGGCAGCCCTCTTTTTGCTGGCCCTTGTCCCGGTGGTTGCGGTCTTTCTCTTCCTGGTGGTCCTGCGCTGGCCGGCCAAGCACGCTATGCCGGTGGCCTATCTGGTGACCGTCTTCGTTGCCCTGCTAGCGTGGGGAACCGATGTGCGGACGGCCCTTGCCGCTTCGTTGAGCGGCGTGGTCACCGCCCTGGACATCCTCTTCATCGTGTTCGGCGCCATCCTCCTCCTCTATACGCTGTGGGAGAGCGGCGCCATTGCTACGATCCGACGTGGGTTCATGGACATCTCCTCGGATCGTCGGGTGCAGGCCATCATCATCGCGTGGCTGTTCGGGTCCCTCATCGAGGGCGCATCCGGGTTCGGAACCCCAGCCGCCATTGCCGCGCCCCTCCTGCTGGCCATCGGCTTTCCGGCCATGGCGGCGGTTCTGTGCGCCCTGATCATACAAAGCACGCCCGTCTCCTTCGGAGCGGCGGGCACGCCGATCCTGGTGGGAGTGGCCACGGGGCTTAGGGACCAGGGCGTGGTGGAGGCGTCGCTGGGCACGCTTCCGTTCAACGAGTACATTCTGCAAATCGCCGTCAACGTAGCGCTGATCCACGGAATCGTGGGAATCCTCATCCCGCTGATCATGGCCGGGATGCTCACTCGGTTCTTCGGAAGGGATCGATCGTTTCGCGAAGGCCTCCGCATCTGGAAATTCGCTCTCTTCGCCGGACTTGCGTTCATCCTTCCCTACAATGTCGTGGCCAATCTCCTGGGGCCGGAGTTTCCGAGTCTCCTGGGCGGGCTCATCGGGCTCGCCATCGTGGTGCCCGCGGCGAGGGCCGGCTTTCTGATCCCGGAGGATCGCTTCGATTTCCCGGATCCGGACGAGTGGGAGGAAGATTGGCGCGGTGTGTTTGTGGCGGAGGAGGAACCGCCGCTCAAGGGCGGCCCGCTCGGCATGGCGTCGTCCTGGACGCCATACGTTGCAGTGGCGATTCTGCTGGTCATCAGCCGAACGGTGGCCTGGGTCACGGCCTCGCTTCAGGCCGAGGCGGTCACCATCCGCTTCACGAACGTGCTGGGCACCGGGATCAATATCGTCTCCCAGCCGCTCTACCTTCCGGGATCCATGCTCGTTCTTGGGTCGTTGATCACCTACGTCCTTCATCGCATGTGGCGGCGCCCGGGGTCGTATGCGGTGGCCTGGAGAAAGTCGGCGGGCATGATCGTGGGCGCGGGCGCGGCGCTGCTCTTCGCCGTCCCGATGGTGCAGGTGTTCCTCAACACCGACGCGGCGGTCCTGGCGGGCTCGCAGGAGACGTACAGCATGCCGGAGATCATGGCGCTGTCTTTGGCCCGCGTCACCGGCGATTTCTGGCCGCTCCTGTCGCCCCTCGTGGGCGCGTTGGGCGCATTCATCGCCGGCTCGAACACGGTGAGCAACATGATGTTTTCGCTGTTCCAGTTCGCCACCGCTGATTCCATCGGTCTCGACGCGGGAGGCGCCGCCATCGTGGTGGCGCTCCAGGCCGTGGGAGGAGCCGCCGGGAACATGATCTGTGTCCACAACGTCGTAGCCGCGTGCGCTACCGTGGGTCTCCTCGATCGGGAGGGTGCCCTGATCCGGAAGGCGCTCCTCCCAATGGGGTACTATGTTGCGGCGGCGGGGGCCGTGGGAATGGTCTTCATCTACGGAGGCGCATGGGTTCCCCTCTGGTTGGGCATCGTGGCCGCTTCCGTCGGGTTCATGTGGGTGAATCGGGGCCGGACGGAACGATGAGACATCGGAGATGGGTGACGAGGCCCCACCCGAAACCGCCGACGCCGCGCGGCTGCGATATTCCGGACGGGAGGCGACGGACATGCCGCTGAGGGAACTTCTGACCGCGCTGGAGCGGATGTACCCGCCGGACCGGCTTCTCACCAATCCGGCCCAGTTGGCCGCCTACGAATCGGACGCCCTCACGGTGTTCAAGGAGCAGGCCGGCGCTGTGGTCCTTTCCGAGACCCAGTCGGAGGTCGTGGACACGGTTCGCCTGTGCGCTCGCCACGGCGTGCCTTTCGTGGCACGAGGGAGCGGCACCAGCCTTTCGGGGGGATCCCTTCCGGTGGCCGACGGAGTCGTCATCGGCCTCTCCCGCCTCAACCGGATTCTGAAACTGGATCCGGACGACCGGGTCGCGGTGGTGGAGCCCGGAGTGGTGAACTTGGCCGTTTCCCGCGCGGCGGCGCCTCACCGCCTCTACTACGCCCCGGACCCGTCGAGCCAATCGGTGTGCACCATCGGCGGAAACGTCGCCTTCAACTCGGGGGGTGCCCACTGTCTCAAGTACGGGATGACCAGCAACCACGTTCTGGGTATGAAGGTGGTGTTACCCGACGGTGAGGTCTCCGAGATGGGTGGGGCCAGCCTCGAGGGAGTGGGGCCCGACATGACCGGGCTGTTCGTGGGCAGTGAGGGTCTCTTCGGAATCGCCCTGGAGATCACCCTTCGACTCCTGCCCATCCCGGAGGTGTACCGAACGGTCCTGGCCGCCTACCACAGCCTCGAGGACGCCGGTGATGCCGTCTCCGCGGTCATCGCATCGGGATTGCTGCCGGGTGCCATGGAGATCATGGACCGGTTGGCCATCCGGGCTGCCGAGGTGGGTGCGCAGGCCGGCTATCCGCCCGATGCGGCCGCCCTGCTGATCGTGGAGCTGGAGGGCGAAGCCGACGCCGTGGATGCGGAGTTCTCCCGACTGCTCCGCGTCATCGAATCCTCGGGAGCCTACGAGGTCCGGGTGGCGCGGGACGAGGAGGAGCGAACACGGATATGGAAGGGGCGCAAGTCAGCGTTTTCGGCTGTGGGAAGATTGGCCCCGGATTACATCGTGCAGGACGGTGTCGTGCCGCGTAGCCGCCTGGGAGAGGCGCTGGCGCGGATCGAGGCTTTGAGCCGAGCCTACGACATCTCGGTGGCCAATGTCTTCCACGCCGGAGACGGAAACCTGCACCCTCTCATCCTCTTCGACGGACGCACGACGGGCGCCCTCGAAGCGGCCGAGGAGCTGGCCGGTGAAATCCTGGAGTTGTGCATCGAGTTGGGAGGGTCGATCACCGGCGAACATGGCGTGGGAATGGAAAAGCGCCACTATATGAGCCGCATGTTCGGGAGAGCCGAGATGGAGGCCATGGAGCGACTGCGCTCGTCCATCGATCCCATGCAGCTCGCCAATCGAGGAAAGATGCTTCCCCTCGAGACGACACGGGCACCGGGCCGCTGAGGCTCCGCTGTCCTCCTTACCGTCGACGCAACCGAGAGGAGCGAGTCGATGTCCCCTGACCAGGCCCGCACGACGTCGAGCTCGTCGTCTCAGGTGAAGGAGATTCAGGAAGCCGTGCGCCGACACGCTCGCGTCCTGGCCACCGGGGGGGGCAGCAAGCCCGCCCTCTCCACCCCGGGGGACGACGGGGTCGTCCGCATCGACGTCTCTCCTCTCCGCGGCATTCTCTTCTATGATCCGGAAGAGTTCACCTTCTCGGCATGGGCTGGAACTCCGGTGGCTGCGGTGGCCGCCGATCTCGCGCAGAACGGCCAACACCTGCCCTTCGACCCGCCCCTGTCGGCGCAGGGAGCCACTCTCGGAGGCACGGTGGCGGCGGGGGCGAACGGCTCCGGCCGATATCGGTACGGCGGCGTGCGCGACTTTCTCATCGGCGTCCGGTTCGTGGACGGGAGGGGGAATCTGCTCCAAGGCGGGGGAAAGGTGGTGAAGAACGCGGCTGGATTCGACTTTCCAAAGTTGATGGTGGGGAGTCTGGGACGCCTGGGCATCCTCACGGAGTTGACCTTCAAGGTCTTCCCCGCACCTCGGTCCACTGCATCTCTCCGCGCCGACTTTGCAACGCTCGATGCCGGCCTGGACGCAGTGGTCCGGCTCGGCCGGAGCACCTTCGACCTGGAGGGGGTGGACCTGGTCGCCACCGCGAAGGGCGTGTCGCTCTGGTTGCGCGTGGGGGGGCTCGCCGACACGCTTCCCGGTCGGATGGAGCGCATCTCCGACTTCCTCACGGACCGGTCGGAACCCGTCCGCATCGAACGCTTCGAGAACGGAGAGAAAGGCGTGGTCCACTGGAAGGAGATGGCTTCCATGGAGTGGGCGCCCGAGGACGGCCTTCTGGTCAAGGTCCCGGTCACTCCCACGAAGGTGCGACAAGTGGACGCCGCCTGGGCGTCGCAGGGCGCGATCCGACGCTACAGCGTCGGTGCCAACGTCGCCTGGGTGGCGTGGCCGGGGTCTACTCGAGCGTTGGACGACTCCTTGGCGGACGCGGGGCTGGCCGGGGTCGTTTTGCGCGGGTCCTCGGGGCACCCCTGGGTGGGACGACCCACCGGCCGACGATTCCTCGAGCGAATCGCGGCCGCCCTCGATCCCGACGACAAGTTCGGCGCCGTCCGTTCCTGGCCCACGTCCTGACGATGTTCTGCACGATATTCTGCCCGAAACCCTTGGGAGCTGGCGCGTGAAGCACCGAATTCCCGTCGAGTCACTGGGTCCCCGGGGCCCGGCCATGGCCAACGCCGTGGAAGCCTGTGTCCACTGCGGGTTCTGCCTTGCCGCGTGCCCGACGTACCTCACCTTCGGACAGGAAATGGACTCGCCTCGTGGCCGGATCGTCTTGATGAAGGGGGCCCTCGAAGGCGACTTGCCCCTGGAGCAGGTGCTCCCTCATGTCGACCGCTGCCTTGGCTGCATGGGATGTGTGCCCGCCTGCCCCTCCGGAGTACAATATGGAGACCTCCTGACGTCCTTCCGGGAGTTCTCTGAAAACCGCCGGAAACGGCCGCTTCTGGACAGACTGATTCGGGCCCTGGCCGTCGAAACGCTCCCCCACCCCCGTCGCCTTCGGGTGGCGATATTCCTGGCGAAGCCGGCGAGGCCTCTGCGACGCTTCCTGCCTGCTCCCTTCCGGGCCATGCTCGACCTGGTTCCGGAGCGGGTTCCGTCCTGGTCCCCCTTGCCGGCCATCCATCCGGCCCAAGGGGGAACGCGACGCGCCCGGGTAGCGCTTCTGGCCGGCTGTGCACAGCAGGTGCTGGCTCCCGAAATCAACCGGGCGACTCTGAGGGTGTTGGCCCGAAATGGAGTTGAAGTGGTGATCCCACCGGATCAGGGGTGCTGCGGGGCCCTTCCACTTCACACCGGAGCCACCGAGCGGGCCCGCACGCTGGCCCGCGTCAACCTCCGGGCGTTCGACCTGACCGACCTGGACGCGGTGGTGACGAACTCGGCGGGCTGCGGTTCGGGGATGCACGACTACCCGCTCCTCTTCGCCGGTACGGATGAGGCCTCCCGGGCCCGCGCCTTTTCCGAAAGAGTACAGGACGTGAGCACATTTCTGGACGAGCTGGGGATCGTTCCACCACCGTTGGCGTCGAACCCGTGCACCGTGGCCTACCACGACGCCTGTCACCTGGCCCACGCACAGGGGGTGGTCGGGGCTCCCCGCCGGCTCCTGGAATCCGTTCCGGGGCTCGATCTGGTGCCCATCCCCGAAGGGGAGATCTGTTGCGGTTCCGCCGGCACCTACAACCTCGAGCAGCCCGAAACCGGCGCGAAACTGGGATCACGAAAGGCAGACGCCATCCTGGGTACTGGTGCCGAGCTGGTGGTCACCGGTAACATTGGATGCATCGTCCAGATTCGAAGCCATCTTGATCGGAAGGGAAGTCTCCTTCCGGTAAAGCACACGATGGAACTTCTGGACTCGGCATACGGTGGGGTGGAAGGGATGGCCTGACGGCGGCACCTCCAGCGTCGCATGAATCCGGGCCGGGGTCGCGACTCGACATTCTCGCCGGAGATGTACGATGACACAACGCTTGATGATGGGCGCGCTCGCTCTGCTGACCATCACGCTGGGCGGCTGCCAGGAGCCGGCTCAAGATGCCGCCGCCGGCCGGGACTTCGAAGAGGAAATCACCGCAGCGCTTCAGTCCGCCAAATCGGCCGCCGGATTCGAGTTTCTGGGCACCCTGGCTCGGCTCTGTCTCGTGCCGCCACGGGTGGGGGAAAACACCAGTGACGAGGCTCCTGCCTACATTCGGGATCCCAGCCTCATCCCTCCTCGTGAAGCGTGGTACGCCGACGCCGCCCAGGTCTTCGACAACCTCTATTTCGTAGGTGGCAGCATTCATTCCTCCTGGGCCATCACTACCAGTGAGGGAATCATCCTCATCGACACCGTCTACCCGTACAACTCCGAAGAGCTGATCATCGGGGGACTGGAGAGGCTTGGGCTGGACCCCGACGACATTCGCTACGTCATCATCTCCCATGCCCACGGCGACCACATCGGTGGGGCCGAGATGCTTCAGGATCGCGGAGCTCGCATCGTCATGGGCGGCCCCGATTGGGACTTGGTCGAGCGCTTCCCGAATCGGTACACCTCCATGGCGCCGACCCGCGACATCGTCGCCACCGACGGGATGGAGCTCAGCCTGGGCGGCACCACGGTGACGATCTGGGAGACTCCCGGACATTCCCCGGGGACACTCTCCTACACCTTCACTGTCTATGACTCCGGGCGTCCCCTGCAAGTGGCCTACTCGGGCGGAACCGCCTTCAACTTCCCGAATGACGCGCCGGATCCCGGAATTCAGAACTTCCAGGCCTACATCGACTCCCAGCGGCACATCGCCCGCCAGGCCGCCGCCGTGGGCGCCACGGTCCTCCTCTCGAACCACACCGAGTTTGACAACGCGGTGAACAGGAACCGTATGCTCGCAGGTCGAGGGCCCGACGACCCACACCCCTACGAGCTTTCCACGGAGTGGGTGCAACGCTACTTCCAGGTCATGCAGGATTGCGCCCGCGCCGCCCAGCTCAGGCTGGAGCGGGAGCAAGCCGAAATCTGATTCGCGCCCCGGCGGTGACCGTGCCCTCAGGAGCGAGGAAGGAGGCGACTGAAACGGTTCTATCAGCATACGAAGATCGAGGCGATCCGCGACTGCATGGCGGGGGGTGGGAGCCTCGAGCCGGAGTCCTTCGACCACATCATCACCGTGAGCTGTACCGGGATGTACGCTCCGGGACTCGACGTCGACCTGATC
>SLFU01000220.1 GCA_007124095.1 Gemmatimonadota bacterium | reverse complement strand
GGGTCCCTCTACCCCGTGGTACGTAGTCCGCCCGCGATTCCCTGGATGGTGAGCCGGATGAGCTCCCCCGCCCGCTGGGCGTTTGCGGTGTCCGGGTCGGCCCGGCGCAGCCTCCTGAACAGCTCGACCTGGATGAGGTTCAACGGATCCACGTACGGGTTACGCACTTCGATCGACCGCTTGAGCCAGGGGATCTCGTCCAGCAGTTCATCTCGACCGGTGAGGTCGAGCACCGCTTTTCGGGTGCGGGCATACTCGGAGGACACCCGCTCCCAGACCTCGGTCCGCACAGCGGGATCCTCCATCAACTCAGAGTGGATTCGAGCGATCCCCATGTCCGCCTTGGCTAGCGCCAGTGCTGCGTTATCGATCGTGGCCCGGAAGAACCCACTTTCCCGGTAGAGGGCACGGAGCTTCGCCGTGCCGTCCGCGCCGTCGAGCTCCGGGGCCAACGCAGACCCGAGGCCGTACCAGGCGGGCAGGAAGTAGCGGCTCTGCGTCCAGGAGAAGACCCAGGGGATGGCACGGAGCGTCTCCAGCGAGCGACCGGGCCGCCTCCGCGCCGGACGAGACCCGATGGGAAGCTCTTCGATCTGGGTGATCGGGGTGGCCTCTTCGAAGTACCGGATGAAGCCCGGAAGATCCACCAGCTCCCGATAGGCGATTCTGGACCGCTCCGACATCGACTGCAACAACCCAGCCGGTATCGAGGAGCCCCATTCCTCAACCGAGACAGGAGCCGTCGGTGCCCGGGCGACGGATTGTAAGACGGCGGAGATCATCTGCTGAAGATGACGCCGTGCGATCCACGGATCGTCATAACGCTCCGCCAGGACCTCCCCCTGCTCGGTGATCCGTACTCCGGCCCGGAGCGTGCGAGGGGGGAGCGAACGTATGTGCCGGGCAGCGGGTCCACCCCCTCGCCCCAGAGCTCCTCCCCGTCCGTGGAAGAACACGAGTCGCACCCCGTGCGCCTCGGCCGGCTCTTGCATGCGAAACTGGGCATCGTAGAGGCTCCAGCAGGCGGCCAGGTACCCCCCGTCCTTCGTGCTATCCGAGTAACCCACCATCACCATCTGCCGGTCACCCGAGGCCCGAACGTGATCCCGGTACGCGGAATGCGCCAGGAGGGCGTCGAGGGTGTCGGGGGCGGCCCGGAGATCCTCGATGGTTTCGAAAAGCGGAGCAATCGCCAAAGGAAGCCGCGCCGCAGGAAGTCCCTCCCTCGCGGCAGCCCAACGGGAGAGCCACAGGACCGCCAGGATATCACTCGGACGTCGCGTCATCGATACCACGTGCGCCCCGAAAACCCGTGACCCCGCCATTCGGCAGACCGAGGCCAGGAGGCGAAAGAGCGCCAGAGCCTCTCGGGCCTCCTCCGACAACCGGTCTTCCTCCACCTCGGCATTGCACGGCATGCTCTGGCTCAGGATCCGCTGACGCCCACTCTCATCCAGCTCCCGGTAGCCGTCATGAATTTCCAGGATGGCCAGGAGCTCATCCATCACGCCCTCGTACCAACCGGACTCCTGGCGAATGTCCAGGCGCATCAAGCTGAAGCCGAAGACCTGAGTTTGTCGGATCCAATCGTCCAGGTGGGCCTCGGCCAGGAGCACGCCACCGTGTTCCTTCAGGCTTCGACGCATGACTTCCAGGTCGGCGATCAGACCCTCCGGATCCCGGTAGGCGCCGTCGGGAAGGGTGGCAAGGGGGTCGGCCTCCGCCGCCCGCTCCAGTCGCCATTGGATAATTCGCAGCCACCGGCGATACGCTTCGCTCCCGGACAGATGCTCGACCTCTGGAGCCAGCTCCGGCCAGTGCTCGAGGCCATCCCTGATCGCCTCTTCCAGCTCGAGACTGACCCCCCTCTTCCGGGAGGACATACTCAGGTTGCGGCGGGTGAGCCGCGCCTGCTCGATATGTCGATCGAGGGCCTCTCCACGGAGCCGGGACAGCGCCTGGCGCGTGACCTCTGCGGTCACGTACGGGTTCCCGTCCCGGTCTCCTCCTATCCAGGTGCCGAACCGAACAATCGAAGGGAGCTCGAAATCGTGCTCCGGATAGGTATCCTCCAACGCATTCCCCAACTCCCGGAAGAGCTGCGGAACCACGTGCCAGAGGTTGTCGGCGAAAAAGAGGGATCGATCGAGCTCCTCGAGGACCGTGGGTCGACGGAAGCGGATGAACTCTGTCTGCCAGAGCCCAGTCAGGTCTGCCTTCACCAATCGCTCGAGCCGGCGCCGCTCCCGAGACAGGAGACCCGAATCGTCCAAATCGTAGAGGTGACGGCGCAAGTCGCGCACCTTTTCTCTCACCGACCGCCGCTTCGCCTCGGTGGGATGGGCCGTGAAAACGAACTCGATCCCCATCTCGTGGATGAGAGCCTCGACCGCTTCCGCCTCGATCCCCTCATCCCGCAAGGCCCGGACCGCTTCCCCCAGGTTCTCCGGATCCGGACGGTCCCCGGACCGCTCCCGGTCCCGGACGACCCTGACCCGTTCCCGGTCCTCCGCCAGATTCGCCAGATCGAAGAAGACGCTGAGCGCAGTGATGAGGGGCTCGAGCTCGGAGTCCTCCAGCGACTCGAGGTACTCCACCAGGCGGCTCTCCGCGTCCGCCGTGCCCCCACGCCGCTCCTGCGCGAGCCCCCGAACCTCCTCCACCCCTTCAAAGGCCCGGTCTCCCGCCTGCTCCCGGAGGACCTCGCCCAGGAGCGTGCCCATCCATCGGATCTCGTCCCGCAGCTCCCGCTGATCGCCCAATCCGTCGGCCATGGTCCCGCCCGATGTTCGTGGTGAGTGTTGCGCCCACATGAATTCTCCCGAACAGCGTCGGGGTTCCGGCTCTTATGTGGTGGTTCAGAAAATGCGGCGTTCGACCGAGGGGCCGAGGGGCCCGGCGCGCCGAGGTGGAGTGAAACGGGAAGTGGCGGGTATCTTTCCTTCCACCGAGTCCCGCGAGCCGAGGATAACACCCGTGCGATCCATCAGATCCCGACCGCCCTTCCGGCACGTCGCCCCCCCGACCGTACTCGAGCTTACCCCCGGACGGTCCGGAGAACACGGCCACCGATGATCCGATCCTCTGCATCGAAGGTCTGGGAGTTGCTGAAGGGGACGGCCCGCCGCTGGTCTTCGGCCAACGCCTTTCAGCTCGCGGGGGCCCTGGCCTTCTACACTCTCTTTTCGATGGCGCCCCTCCTCATCATCGTGATCACGATGACCGGCGTATTCTTCGGGGAGGAGGCGGTTCGGGGAGAGATCTCCGGTCAAATCGAGCAGTTCATAGGCTCGGACGCCGCGTTGATCGTACAGGATGCGGTCCAGAGATCCCGCATCGAGGAGGCCGGGATCCTGCCGACCCTTCTGGGAATCGGTGCTGTGCTCTTCGGAGCCACCACGGTCTTCGCCCAGCTGCAGGCCTCATTGAACGCGATCTGGGGGGTGATGGCCCGCCCATCCCGGAGCGGCATCGTGGTCTTTCTCCTCACGCGCCTCGTCTCTTTCGGCATGGTCCTCGTCATAGGATTTCTGATGCTGATGTCCTTTCTGATCACGATGACGCTGTCCGCGCTCCTTCGATTTGCCGGGGAGCTGACCCCGATCCCACCCGGGCTCGCCTCCACACTGGACCTTGCGGTCTCCCTCGTCGTAGCCACCCTCCTCTTCGCAATGATCTTCCGGGTTCTGCCGGATGTCCGCCTCGGCTGGAAGGACGTCGCATGGGGGTCCACCCTTACGGGGGTGCTTTTCGTCCTGGGGCAGCATCTCATCTCGCTCTACCTTACGCACGCCGGCCCTGCCTCCGCATACGGAGCCGCGGGCTCCCTCGTGCTGGTTCTCATGTGGGTCTACTACTCGGCACTGATCATCTTCTTCGGAGCCGCCTTCACCCGAGAACTCATCCGAAGCCGCGGAGGCATGATCGCCCCGTCCCGGGGCGCTGTGAAGGTCAAGACCGAGATTCTGGAAGAGCCCTCGCAGTAGGCGCGTCGGGAATCAGCTGACAGCGCTGACGAGCACGTGAGGTTTCTGGCCGCCCCTCGTTTCAAAGCCCCATTCTGGGTTCAACTCTGGGCTCCATTCCGGGCCCCCGGTTAATCGTTCGATAATCCCCCGGTCCGATCTTCACTTCAAGTTCGCAAGCACGAACGTCGGGGTGGATCGTACTCTACGGACGATCGAGCCGAGTCGGAGGGTCGAACGATCCGGGCTCCTGCGCATCACCTCGAGCTCACCTGGGCCCCGTTCCCACTCCTCTCTGGAGGGAGTCGCATGCGCATAGCCGCCCTGATCACCGTCGTCTGGCTTCTGCTGCCGGCCCTGGCCGACGGACAAGTGGCGGAAGACCGACCCGAGTCGCACCCCAGCTCATCTTCAGACACCTACTCGCTGACCGCCACGGACCGGGCCGGTGCTGCTTCGCCGAGCGCAAGCCACCTCTTCCCGGCGACCTCCGGTACCGGCAGCTATCGGCGCGTGGGCGCCGGCATCGGATTCGTGACCGGAGCCGGCGGCACCTACCTCGTCCTCCGTAGCGGCGGTTCGACAGGCATGTGCAATCACTCAGCCAATCAGGATGCCATCGGAAAGCCTGAATGTGTTGGGCTGGCGGCGCTCGGTGGGTTGGCCGGAGCCGGGTTGGGCGCCCTCGTCGGCGGACGGTTCCACAATGAGCATCGAGAGGGTCTCACCCTGGAGCACCTGCGTCTCGGGCCCACCCCCGAGGGTGGCCTGAGCCTGGGTGCCGCAGTCTGGTTCTGAAGGGCGCGCGCCTACTCCGGTGCGACGGGTACGGGAGTTGTCTCGGACCGGGGCGAGAGAGCTCGATTTCCGGGCTGGAGCTGGAAGGCCCAGTCGAATACCGCGATGGCTCCCTCCTGGGCGAAACCCACGTGGCTCACACGGATCCCGCCGTAGTACCACTCTCCTCCTTCAGCGGGCATCCGCAGCACGAAGCTGCGACCCGGAGCAAGCGGGATCCGATCGCCTGAATAGTTGTGGGACGGGGCGACCGATAGATCGGTGCACCCCGCGTCTGCGGCGGGACCACATTTAAGTGCCGTGGTGGGGACGCCGTCGCGGTGGACTTCGACCCCCACCCCGGGAACGAGCCACCAGGTATCTTCTCCGAACTCGAGTCGAAAGTCCCTCTCGGTATGGTCTCCCGGAAGGATCGGGTCCAGGTCCTCGCTTTCCTGGAAGCGGAATCCCGAGAGAGCTGGCTCGTCCTCGAAAGCGTACAAGTACTCGCCATGGTAGTCGGGCCGGGGAGTGGCCAGGCCCAGTTCGCTCCCTCCGCTCTCATGCCCCTGGTCGTCGACCGCAGTGACGAAGTAGCCATACGTATGCCCGTTTTCTACCAACAGATCCAAGAAGCCCTCGGAGTCCGTCTCCCCCAAGAGCTCTACCGTCTCGTCCTCCCATTCGATATACACCCGGTACAAATCGAAGTCGGAAGCGTCCCGGGACCGTTGGTCCCAGCGGAGGTAAATGGCTCCGTCCAGGCCCACGGCCTCCACGGACCCGGGAGCTGGTGGCGGGGTCGGCTCCGGCACCGCCACCACTACCGGGGAACCCGAGGCGCTTTCGGTCCCGCTCGCAGGGCTCACCGAGACCACGAGGTATTCGTAGCTGTGGTTCGGCGAGACGTTGGGATCGAGGTATACGCACCGCCCTTCCGAGCAGCTCGTCACCTCGGCCACCAGTACGTAGTTCGGGTCTGTGGTCCGTCTCCCGTAGACGCGGAACGGCTCATTTCGCCATCCAGAATCCAGCTCCCAGGAAAGGTGGACCCGTCGGTCGTAGTAGAAGCCCTGGACATCACGCGGGGGTGGAGGCGAGTTCCCCGCTCCCAGGGGCCCGGAGTCCTGGCATCCCACGAGCGCCATGCCCAGGAGCAATCCACTCACGGCTCCCAAATTCCTGATTCTGATCGTGTGCCTCCTTCCTATCGGCAGGACCTTCGTCTAGCCGGAATGCTTACGGGAGGAGGACGGTCCGGAACGCGTCCGAGCCGTCCGTCAGAGCCCTCCCCGACCCCCGCGCGGTGACGGGGAGCGCGCGGGAGCCCGGCTCGGAGCGGCCGATCGCGTCCCGGCCGACGGGGCGGTGCGAGGCGCCGGTTGGCTTCGGGTCCTGGGTGCCGGCTGACCGCGGGTCGTGGGCGCCGGTTGACCGCGGGTCGAGGGTGCCGGCTGACCGCGGGTCGTGGGCGCCGGTTGACCGCGGGTCGAGGGTGCCGGTTGGCTTCGGGTCGTGGGTGCCGGTTGACCGCGGGTCGTGGGTGCCGGTTGGCTTCGGGTCGAGGGTGCCGGTTGACCGCGGGCTCCGGGAGCCGGCTGGCTCCGCGTGGAGGGCGCCGGACGGCTCCGGGACGTGGGCATCGGCTGCCTGCCGGTGGAGGGGGACGGCTGGCTTCGAGCTGAGGTCCCGGGACTCCTCCGAGCCTGCGGGGTGGTCTGGCCACGCGTTGTGCCCTCGGCCTGGCCCCGCGTCGTCGGCACCGGTTGACTCCGCTCGGTCGAGGCCGGGCGACTCGAGACCCCCGAAGCGGGACGGCCGGACGGCGCCGTGCGAAAATCGGGGGGAGGAGCAGGGGCCACGGACGTCGCTGAGCCGCTACCTCCGACGCCCTCCCTTCGGATGGCTCTCCGGGGCTCCGGTTGACGAGGATCCTCCTTGAATGCGGTTGCCGAGCGTACCCTTCCACCGGTACGGATCACACGCGCTGGGGACACTTGCTGGATGACCACGGGTCGGTGAACCACCCATGGCTGCGAGGCGTAGAAGTGGTGGGCATGCCATCCGAACCGGATCGAGAAAGCCCACCCGGGAGTTCGGTAGACGGGCTGAGGGAACCAAACGACCGTGCCATAGGGGCGAGCCCAGCCGGGCGGGCCCCAGCCCCACGCAGGGTAGCACATCGGCCAGGCGCCGATCCAAGGGTCCCATACCGTCCAGCAGGAGAGCGCGGCGCGATGCGTGGCGCGATGCCTCCAGCGATTGGGACGCGTCTTCGGTCCTCGCAATTCTACGCTGACGCCCTGAAACACCGTCGGCACCGACGACTGGTGGACGAAACCCAAGGCCACGCCGTCGAAGACATTCCCAGTGCCCCCGGATTGACCCCAGGCCGAAACGGACCACGACATTTGACCGGAAAGGGCGACGGGGATAACAAGAAGGCCCAGGACCAAGGAAACGGCCAGAACCGCCGGAAAGGTCCGCGATCGGAGCCGCGATGGGGGCGACAGAATCATGAACTCTCCCCGCAAAACGGACGAAAACCACCTTCTAAGTGATACGCTGAACGGCGCCCGGAGTTTCCTCTTCTCGGTCTCGGGGGGCGGGCCTGTGTCGGACACTCCCACCTAACCCACTGGGAGGGGGGAGCTTCGGTGGAGCGAGGCGTCCCTCTCCCAGATGGGCTTCCCGCGCCGGCAAATCGGGCAAAGCGGAATCTTCAAGGGCTCCGTCGCTGCTCAGACGCGACCCGGCCACTGCCTTCTGCGGAGACGCTCCGCTCCCCGTCAGGGCCAGAGCCCGCCGAAGGTCCCGGCCGTGAGGAGCGCGTAGACGAATCCGTCGAAGGTGTTCTTGAGCGTCGTGCTCCACTTCCGCCCATACCAGATGGACCGGGGCCACTCGGCCGCGGCGTAGGCCAGGAATGCGGTGGTTCCAGTCACCCGAAAGACATCGAGGTACTCTACCCCCGGCCCGAGCGTCCGCCCGGAGAGGTAGGCCACGGCCACGCTCACGACCACCAGAAAGAGGAACCACTGCACCAGCATGGGCCCCAGCCGGACGGACTCGTTCGGGCGTACCGTGAGGATCGCCACCGGCCCCTCCTCCTGCTTCGCGATGAAGGCCGGGTCGGACATCTCCTTCATGGTTTCCGCGCGGGGAATGACATAGTCCCCGGGAGGAATCGAGGCTTCGCGAAGCACCCTCCGGACCCTGTCCTCCGACGGAACGGCCACGTGATCGCTCCCGTGGTAGCCGAGGAACATGTGGATGACGGAGCTCGCCGCGAAAACCAGGACGGCGGAGAGGATGATGGGGAGCCAGAGCGCGGTAATCGTGACCACGGGGCCTCCGAAGAGGTGGGGGGAAAGCAGTGGGAGGCTCGCCGGGGCGACTCTCCCGGGGCTCGGCCGCCGAACGAATCCAGATTATCCCACGGATGTCGCTTCGGCCAGGAGCATCGCCGACGTCCGTCGTCAGTGGACGTAGGCATGGCCCGCCAAGCGGGACGACGCGGGATGAGCATCACGGGGGACCACCCTAAACTTAGGCATTGCCCTAAGTGATATTCGGCTGCATTATTCGAGGAGAGCCGACGATCCGATTTTGGAGGCCCGATCGATGCACATGGAGGCCGAACGTGTCGACCAGGTCTTCTCTGCACTTGCAAATCCGACCCGGCGGAGGGTGCTGGAACGACTGAGTGGGAGCCCGGCGACGGTGAGTGAGCTGGCGGATCCATTCGACATGACCCTCCCCTCTTTCGTGCAGCACCTGAGGGTCCTGGAGAAGTGTCGTCTCGTCAGCTCCGAAAAAAAGGGCCGGGTCAGAACATACCGG
>SLFU01000127.1 GCA_007124095.1 Gemmatimonadota bacterium | reverse complement strand
TGGTCCAGGGCGGTGAGCTGGTGGTGGCCCGGGGCTTCGGACACTCCGATGTGGAGGCGCACCATCCCGTGGATCCGGAGGGAACCCTCTTCCGCATCGGCTCGGTGAACAAGCTCTTCACCTTTGTGGCCGTGATGCAGCTCGTGGAGGCAGGGATGGTGGATCTGGATGCGGAGGTCAATGAGTACCTGGACTTCCGGATCCCCGACACCTACCCCGAGCCCGTCCGGATCCGTCACCTCATGCAGCATACGGCCGGCTTCGAGGAGGACGTTCGAGACCTCTTCACCTATGACCCGGACCGGATCATCCCCCTGGCGGATT
Organism: Gemmatimonadota bacterium; assembly: GCA_007124095.1. Classification (GTDB taxonomy): domain Bacteria; phylum Gemmatimonadota; class Gemmatimonadetes; order Longimicrobiales; family Gaopeijiaceae; genus SLCK01. The sequence goes on along the minus strand of SLFU01000127.1, from coordinate 8,301 downwards.
GGGTCCGGGAGAGCCGCCCGACCCGGGTCCGTCCCCCCGGGGAGCTCTCCTCCTACTCCAACTACGGCACGGCTCTCCTGGGACTGGTGGTGGAACGGGTCTCGGGGATGGAGTGGGATGCCTACCTCGAGGAGCGAATCCTGGGGCCCCTGGGCATGACTCGGACCAGCGGGCGTCAGCCCCTGCCGGAGGCCCTGGCGGCACGCATGTCCGAGGGGTTCGTGCCTTCACCCGGTGGATTCGAGCGTCAGGATTTCGAGCTGACGGTGGGTGCGGCGCCGGCCGGCTCCATGAGCTCGACCGCCGCCGACATGGCCAACTTCATGCTTGCTATCCTCGGGGAAGGGGCACTGGGAGAGGCCCGGATCCTGGAGCCCGGGACCGTCCGGGAGATGATCTCCCAGCACTTCGCCCACGATCCGCGGATCCCGGGATACGGTCTCGGATTCTACGAGATGAGCAGCCACGGCGTGCGCATCGTGGGGCACGGTGGGAACACCGGGTGGTTCCACTCCCTCCTGGCGCTCCTCCCCGAGCACGACCTGGGGTTCTTCGTTTCCTACAACACCAGCACCGGGGCCCAGGTCAACTTCGCCTCCGTCCTCCAGACCTTCCTGGACGTCTTTTTCCCGGTACCGGATCCGACCCCCACCGTCTCCGATGCCGGCACCCTGGGGACCCTGGCCGGTCCCTACCGCTTCACCCGGTTTTCAGAAACCACCTTCCAGAAGCCCATGGCCCTGGCGCTTGGCGTCTCGGTCCGTGAGGATGAGGGGGTCCTCCTGGTCCGAACTCCATTCGGCGCCATGAGGATGGTGGAGGTGGAGCCCCTCCTCTTCCAGGAGGAGCGGGGGACGACCCAAATGGCCTTCCGTCTGGATGACCGGGGAAGGCCCACCCACGCCTTCCTCTCCCTCACCCCCATGATGGCCATGGAGAGGACGCCGTGGCACGGGGCGCCCTTTCTCCACCTGCCCATCCTCGCCGGAGGCGTCCTCCTCTTCCTCCTCGTGCTCCCGGGGACCGTGGTGGGCTGGATCCGGAGGCGGAGGGCAGAAGGAACACACGTCCATGAATCCGGGGCGCTGGTGGCTGGACGCCGCTCCCTCGCTCTGGCGGCAGCAGCCTTCCTGGGGTTCCTGGTGGTGGTGGGAATCCTCTTCGCGAGGCTGGACCTATGGGGATTCTTCACCACCCCCATGACCGGCTTTGCGGTGGTGCTCACCCTTCCCGTCATGGGGGCCCTGGCCATGGCTGCGGCGGCCGTCTCGGTGTTCCGCTTGTGGCGATCATCCGAAGGAAGCCTCTGGCTCCGCTTCCGCTACACGGCTGCGGTGACGGTGGGTCTCCTTTTCGTCTGGTCCCTCCACTACTGGAACCTCCTGGGTTGGAAGATGTGAGGACCTCCATGATCGTAGCCGCGGGCCGCACCCCTCGGCCTGCGGCCCCTGACGGAAGCCCGGGCGAGGGCTCCCCATTCAGAACGTCCAACCCAGGGAGAGGCGCGCCAGGGGCAGGGCCCGCCAGGCGTCGCCCCGGTCCGAGAAGTAAAAGAGGCGCTTGCCCCCGACCCCCGCGGCGATGGCCATCCGCCCGTCCTGACCCAGGAGCCAGTGGTGCTCACCGGTGAAGCCCAGGCCGAAGGCGTTCCTGGAGGCCCCGTCGTCGTCCATCACCGTGAAGCCAGCCAGGGCACCAACCGCCCATCCCGAAAAGGCGCGGCCCTCCGGGTAGTAGCGAAAGACCCCATCCACCGAGAGGCTGGGGGCGTAGCGGCGGTCGCCGGCGTTGTGGTAGAAGAGGGACGGCCCCACGGTAATTCCGGGCCCCACCGCCTGCTCCAGGTCCACGGCAAACATGGCCGAGAGGACCAGGGCCACCGGGCTGATGGAGAGGAGGCGTTCCTGGGCCGGTGCCTGGTTGCTCAGGACCTGCGGCCCTTCGCCGGCTCCTGTCATCGTCTGGCCCGCCGCCCCTCCCGGGGCCAAGGTGAGGAAAACCAGGAGTGCCGCTACGGGGAGGGATCGGGAGTGAGCCGTGGAACGGGCCGAGCGAGCGGCCATGGGAGCCTCCGGGGCTGAAGGACCGGATACCGGGGTGACCGGGGACGGGGGCCGGACCTCCAGGCCCGGCCGCAGCCCTACTCCCCCGCCCCGGCACCCGTGTTCCCCACCCTTGGACCAGGGGGGCGGGGGCATCGACTCCGCTCGGGCCGTGTTCTCCGTCCGGACCCGTCTTCTCCACCCACACCTTCCCGAGGGGCAGGACCTAAGTAATGTGGCGCAGCAGAACTGTGAGCACCGAGAGCGTCGAAGCGCCGCTCCAGCGAGGCGGAGCCGACATGGGCTGGGTGGGGAACGCTGGATCGGATTGCAGCCTCAGGCTTTAAGCTTCACCGGGTGTCAGGTGATTACTGTACTTCTACACCCTATAGGAACATGCCACCGGATGCCTCGATTCGCTGGGCATTGATCCACTTGGCTTCATCTGTACAAAGAAAGGCGACGACACTCCCGATGTCGTGGGCTTTGCCGACACGGCCCAAAGCCGTTTGGCTCTCAATGAAAGCTTTCATCTTGGGGTTACTGCGAATCGCCGCATTATTGAAATCGGTTTCGATTGCTCCAGGGGCTACGATATTCGCACGGATTTTTCTCTCTCCCAGCTCCTTGGCAACGTACTTTGTCAATACTTCCAGGGACCCCTTCATTGAAGCATAGACCGCATACCCAGGCACACAAAACCGGGTGGATCCGGTGGATACGAACACAATCCCACCCCAATCATTCAGATGTGGCAACGCCTTCTGAGTGAGGAAAAACGCTCCTTTCACATGAATGTTCATCAATTCGTCAAAGGCATCTTCCGTGACTTCAGGAATCGGCAGAGTCGCCCCGACGCCGGCATTGTTGATCAGAAAGTCGAATTTGTCCGTCTCGAAAGTGGCCTGAAGTTCGTTCACGATCTCTTCATAAAAGGCATCAAAGGACCCGAGATCGCCGACATCCAGCTGAATCACGGCTCCCTGCGCACCCAGTCGGACCACTTCAGAACGCACCTCCATGGCGGCATCCCGGTTGGAGTTGTAGGTCAGCACAACCCCGATCCCCCTCCTGGCCAGTGAAAGTGCCATATCCCTTCCCAGACCCCGACTTCCTCCCGTCACGAGCGCGATCTTTCGTGGCATTCCCATCTTCCTTGATTCGAGCGGATAGGTAATTCAAACGGATAGGCGACTCAAAACGCCCTCCGGCCCGAGAAGGAAAAGTCACATGCACGGACACGCATGCGAATCGCTCAACCTACTCCAGCGGAATGCGGTCCTTATTCTCTTCCAACCACGCCGAAAAAGTCAGAAGATCCGGGTTGAGCTTCCGGGAGAGATCCAGGTCCCTGGCGGCGCAGAACTGGTCATTGAAGTCCCGCTTGACCTGGAACATGTTCCCGAGGTCGTCCGCTCCCGGGAACCCGAACCCGCGGTAGGCCTCCGGCGTGACCTCCTGGTAGCGGACCTCTCGACCCAGCGCATCCCCGAGGGCACGGGCCATCTCCTCTCCGGTCAGAAACTCGCCCGCGATACCCACCTTCTTTCCGATGTAGGTATCCCCAGCCTTGAAAACCCCGTAAGCACACTTCCCGATGTCCTCGGCCGCGATCGCCGGCAGCCTCGCATCGCCGAGGGGGAAGGTAAGGGCGAGAGTTCCATCCGGGCCCGGCTTGGGACCCATTCCGAAGTGGATCAGATTATCCCAGTAGAAGGAGGTGACGAGGAAGGTCGTGGGAACCTCCAGTTCCTCGAAGATCGCGTCCGCTTCCCCCTTCGCGTCGAAGTGCGGAACCTTGTAGTGCTCCATGAGGGTGGGCATGCGGTCGTCCGACAGCGGAACCCACTTCCGGGTGTCCTCGAGCGTGGACCAGATCACATGGCGCACCCCAACTTCCGCGGCCGCCTCGGCCATCGTTCGGGCCTGGCTGAGCTCTTTCTCTGGGGAGAAATGTTCCCAGAAGTTGGTCACCAAGAACGCCCCGTAAGCACCCTCGAAGGCCGCGCGCACGCTGGCCGGATCGTCCAGGTCGGCCTGGACCACCTCGGCTCCCTTTCCCTCCAGATCCCTGGCGGCGTCCGAATCGGGCTTCCGGGTCAGCGCCCGCACCTGAAACTCTTCACCGGGCTCGGCCAGAATGGCACGTGCCAATCCTCCGCCCTGAGCACCCGTGGCTCCGACCACCGCAATGACCTTGTCACTCATATCCGTTCCTTCGTTGATGTTGGCTTGACTTCTCCCGGAATGAGCTCACCGTCTGCACTCCCCGCTTCGATCCCCACCTTCACCACGATAGAGCCCTCGACGGCGACGCACTCGAGCGAGCCGCCCCAACGCACCCCGCTTCCCGGACTCGTCTCTAGCCTCGGCGGGCGATCATGGCCTGGATGGCTTCGAGCGCCTCGCTGGCGTCACTGAGGCGAGCTACCTCTCCCTCGAGTTCCCGGCAACGGGCCTCCAGCTTGGTGCGACCGGCCGCTTCAGCCTGGATCCGGCTCTCCAGGTCGGCCACTTCGACCGCCCGGGCATCGAGCTGGTCCCGCAGCTCAGCCAGCTCGCCGGCCTCCGCGGCACGCTCTTTTTCCCGCATTGCCAGGGTCGCCTCGACCTCCACGAGGAGTGCTGCCTGCTCGTCATCCAGCCGGCGCTGCTCGCTCAATTCGGCGAGGACCTGATCACGCTCGGCGGCCAACGCTTCCACCTCGGCGACCGCGTCATCGGCGATGCCGGCCCGCTCCTCTGCCAGGGCCTCCGCGGCAGTGCGCAGCTTCCGTTCTCGTTCGAGCTCGGTCGCGGTCCGGGTGAGCTGGGCTCGGGCGTCTTCGAGCGCCGAGACCAGCTCAGATCGCTCCTGGATGGAAGCCTCGAGGCGACCTCGCAGTTCCTCGACGACCTCGCGAACGGCGGCGGCGGTCCGACTGGGCTCGGCCACCGAAGTCCGGGAGTGGGTGGTCGCTGCGAGGCGCTCTCGAAGGGCGGCGACCCGCTCGCGACCGTGCGTTGCCCGGGACGGCGAAGCCTCGGGAGACCCTTTCGGGGAGGGGTCGGGTTCTGAGGCGGTGGCCGGTTCGATAGGAGCCTGTGCGAGGCGCTCGGTCTCCGCCACCCCGGTCGCCGCTGGCTCCGACCCACTGTCACCCCCAGCCCGCAACGGCGTTAGGAGGTCCTCCGTGATTGCTTCGGCGGCGGACTCCCTCGTTCCCTCCGTCGCGTCCGTCTCCTCCTCCGACTCGGCTCCGGACGCCAACTCCGTGAGCACCCTTCCGATCCGCGTACGCGGCTTGCGGGATGGAACGTTGTCATTGAATCGGCTGCTCATAGGATCGTCTCCTTCACGGCCTCGGTCGGAACCCGCATCGCCTCGGAGATGAGTGAATCCACGTCTTTGGCCCCCTTCCTCCCCGGGGCGAAAGCGCAGATGGGCACACCTTCACTGGACGCCTGGGCGAACTTCGTGGACTGACGAACGATCGTGTCCATCAGGAACTCGGGGTAGTGGGTCTCCAGAGCTCGCCGGGCTTCACGCGCGATTCGTGTCGTCGGGCTGTATTGATTCAGGACGATGAAGATTCGTTGAAGCGTGTGGCCGAGGTCCTCCTCGAGCTCGGTGACGGTTTCGAAGAGGAGCTTGAGGCCGTGAAAGGACAGAAAGTCCGGCAGGACCGGAACCAGCAGGTCGTCGGCCGCGATCAGGGCGTTCAGGTTGAGAAGTCCGAACGAAGGCGGGGCGTCCATGATCATGAACTCGTAACGATCGGACACCTCGTCGAGAGCCTTTCTGAGCTTGAACTCCCGACCGGCCATCGGCATCAGAGCCATGTCGATCGTGCTCATCCCGAGGTTGGCCGGGACGAGGTCGAACTCGGCGAGGGGGGTCTCGACAAGCACTTCGGAAACCGGGACCTTTCTGGCCAACACATCGTAGAGGGTCCGCTCGCACTTCTCGCCCTCGAACCCCAAGTGCTGGGTCGCGTGGCCCTGCGAGTCGAGGTCGAGCAAGAGCACGCGATGCCCCATCTCGGCAAGCCGGTAGGCGTAGGCCACCGAGAGGCTGGTCTTCCCCGTTCCCCCCTTGAAGTTGAGAAAGAGCTGACGGCGCAATGGGCGTCGGGCGGGGTGACGCCCCAGGGCCCTGCGATAGGCCGAGAGATCTCGAGGGGTGTAGAATTCCGGCGGGTCCGTGTCATTCCCGAGCTCGGGCCAAGCATCGGCTTCGGAGAGGCGCTGTTCCGACACGCCAAGGATCCGGGCGAAGTCTCTTCTCTTGTATCGGATCTCCACGGACCACCCTTGGGGAACGGTTCGAGTCGGGCTCTTCGAGCGGGAGCTCAGGGAACGGTTTGGGACGCGGTCAGACTCAATGGGTCGGGCCGCGAGGGGCCTTTCACCCCGCTCCCCTCGGGCGAAGCATGGCGAAGGACCTCCTGGACGACCCGACGCACCTGCGGATCCCGGTCCTCCTTGAGGGGGCCGAGAAGTGAGCGCAGCTCCAGCCCCCGGGCGGTCGCAGCAACGAGGACGACCCGTCGGCGAACCCGTGCGTTGGAGTCGGCGAGGCCCACCCGCAGGTCGGACTCCAGCGCCTCAGGGTCGCGCTCGAGCAATCGACCCAGGGCCTCGTACGCCGCGGCTCGCACCTCCGGCTCGGGCGATTGGATCCAGGGGCGCACGGCTCCGGGAAGATCTTCCGCTCCCGCGCGTCCGGCCCGAAGGACGAGCTCGGAGCGTAGCGTCCGGACGTCGGCTTTGGCGAGCGCTTCGATCAATGGGTCGGCCTCAATTGGGTCGGCTTCGCGGCCTTTCCGCTTCGGCTCCTCAGCGGCCGAAGCCGCCTCGTGTCCACGCCCGATTTCCTCGGAGGGCCCGGAAGCAGATGGCGCGTCGTTGGCCCCCGCAGGTTCGGAGGTCTCGGGAGCCGGGCCGGGCTCCGAGGACCGACCGGACTCGCCGGCCGGCGTCTCGGAGAGTGGCGCTTCCGGGTCCTCATCCGGATCGACTCCCGCCCGGGCGAGGCGCTCCAGGAGAACGGCTTCCCGGCCCTCCCCGGCCGAGCTGCGGCGCTCGAGGTTGAAGATCTCGCGAAGGAGCTCGGAGAGGTACCCGGAGAGGTCGGCCGCCTCCGGCCCTTCCTCCCTGACGAGCTGCTGCCACTCGGCGACCCGTGTAAGCAAAATCTCACGGCTGGCGAGCAGCTCCTCGACCCGATCCCGGAGGCGCGCCACCGAGCGCTCGTTCACCATGGCTCGATGCCGTTCCGCAAATAGCTCCCGCCGGAGGCGAATCAGCTCCTGCGCCTCTCCCTTCGCACCCGATTCGAAAAGATGCCCCTCCAACTCGGCCCGCAGCGCCTCGGACTGATCCAGCCGTTGGTGCAGGGCCGCGATCTCCTCCCGTGCCTCGGCCAGCTCGGCGTGAAGGAGGCCGTGGCGACCGGCGTGTTCCGCCTCCCTTGCGGTGGCTTCAGCGAGCTTCGCCCGCGCATGGTCCGCTTCCGCACGGGCGACCTCGAGCTGGGAGCGAAACTGCTCCATACGGCATTCGAGGAGAATTACGCGCTCGCGGTCCGGGACCGGCGAGGCATCCGATGTTCGAGCGGCTTCCCCCGCCCCCGGTGTGCGCCCTGTCCCATCGCGTCTCTCCGCCATGATCGAATCAAGCCCGCGGGCGATCGAGGAAAGGAAATGGGGCCAACGAGCGGCCCATTGGACCAAGAAAAGAAGCTAGACGGGGCGCTTCCAGCGGGCAAGGGAAGGGAAAGGGAAGGCGGATACCCATTCGAGAAACGGGGTTACCGCGAGGCCCGCCCCGCCTCCACCACCTGCACAGCCACCCGACGTGTCCTCGGCCCGTCCCATTCGACGAGAAAGACCCCTTGCCAGCGACCGAGCACCAGGTCTCCTCCGTGGATGAGAAGGGTGAGGCCCGGACCGAATAGGCTGGCCTTCACATGAGAGTCCGAGTTCCCTTCGGCATGCCGGTAGTAGGGCTCGTCCTTCGGAACCAACTCCCGCATCTTCCGAACCATATCGCGAGGGACGTCGGGGTCCGCGTTCTCATTCACGGTGAGTCCGCAGGTGGTGTGCAGGGACCAGAGATGCGCGACCCCCTCGTCGACTCCCAGCTCCTGAACGCCGGACCGAACTTCGGGGCCGATGTCGACGAACTCCTCGCGAGCGCTGGTGGAAATCTCGAGGGTGATCATCCGGTCCCTTTCGTCATGGTGAGGACCTGTGACGAAGATCGTGATTCGGAAGGG
>SLFU01000163.1 GCA_007124095.1 Gemmatimonadota bacterium | reverse complement strand
TCCTGTCCCGGCATCTTATCCCGGAAGGCGGCACGGTTCCTGCTTTGTTCTCCGGCCACGGGGCACGCGGGTCCCGGACGAGCAATCACGTTCATGATTTGAAACGCAGGAGGAGTCGCCGTCATGCAGAACCTGTTCCGAGCTTCTCGCACCCCAGGGAAGATGCGGTGGTCGCGCAACCTTACGCTGTCGCCGAACCTGACTGGGACGGCTCCTTGGACCTGGGTGTTGGCGGTCCTGGTGATCTGGACCGTGGGGTGCGAGTCGTCGGATGGACCGACACAGCTTCAGGGCGAGGGCAACTCCCGGGTGCAGATCCTGCTCACTGACCATCCCTTGGAGGCGAGCGAGAGCGCTGCGGTTCGGATCTCCTCCCTGGAGGTGATCGAGGTCGCCGAGGTTTGGATTTCCCGGGTGTACCTGGTGGGCGGAGGCCATGGGCAGGTGGATCTCTTCAACGACCCCGAGAACCCTCGACACTTGGACCTTCTGCAGCTCCATGGTGGGGTGACCGCGGAGCTGACCGAAGAGGTGCCGGTTCCCTCCGGGATCTATGGTCAGCTCCGGTTCGTGGTCGATTCTGGTCGAGTCGTTCTCGCCGGCGAGGATGGGGAGGGCTACACTTTCTCGGACGGGAGCCGGGAGCAAATGGTCCAAGTGCCGTCCGGGTTCGTTCGAGTCAACCTGAAGGGGAGAACGTTCCCCCCGGAGTCGTCGAACGGAGGTGAGTTCGAGGCGGAGGAAGTGGGGGAGCTCACCCTCGAGGATGGAGAAACCATGGTCCTTCTGTTCGACTTCGATGTGGAGGCGAGCCTGAATTTCCCCGGCCCTCCCGGGAACCCGCATGGTGTCCAGCTCCTTCCCGTGCTCCACGAGCTTTCGCGCGAGGTGCGCTAGGGGGGTGAGTCAGAGAAGGCACCGGCACTCCTGGCCCGCTGCATCCACAGCTATGTCGAGGCGCGGTTCCTAAACAGGGATTCCTTGTCGCGAGCGGCGTCAGGGTCGCGAGGGGCATCAGGGGAGCGGGCTTGCGACGAGGATCGCCGTGACCAGGAGGACCACGACGCCCAGGACGGCCTCCACTGAGGCGGGGATCCGAAGGGCACCGGGATCGGGTCGCTCTGCAAGGCTGGGACGCACCTTTCTCCAGTTGTAGAAGCCAAGGGTGAAGGCGATCGCCACGAGCCCGAGCTTCAGGAGGAGGGTGCGTCCGTACCCGGTGCCCAGCAGGCTGTCGGGTCCTCCGACGTGGATCCAGCTGTTCAGCGCCCCGGTGACGACGACGAGACACACGGAGACCAGCGCGATCCGGGAGAAGGCGTTCACCAGCCGCGCGAGGGGAGGGGTCACCGAGGGGGAATCACCCACCTCCTCCGGTGCGGTCGGGGTCGCTTTCAACGCTGGGAGGCCCACGAGGATCAGGAGGATCAAGCCACCGAGCCAGAGACCGGCTCCGGCCACGTGGAGGTAGAGGGAGGGGACGGAGAAGGCGCGCGCGCCCTCCGCTCCCCATGCATGCCCCTGGAGGGCGGGGACGAGAGGCAGGAGGAGCATCGCTACACCCACGATTCTCCACCCCGCGTCCGTGAGTCCGCGAGGAGCAGCCAGCACCAGCCCGACCACCACGAGGATCGCCACGAAGAGCTGGAGGAACCAGCCGGCTCCCCAGCTCGTCTCGAAGAGGAGGAACGAGGCTTCGTTCCAGCCGGCTCCCCCGCCGAGCTGGTTTCTGAGGCGAAGGGGTAGCGCCGCGAGGAGGAGGAGGGCTCCGACCCATGAATACCGCCAGAGACCGGTCCTCATCCGGGTCCTGATTTCGGGGAGGGCCCCCTTCCGTCCGAGCACCGGGAGCACCCCGAACCGGATTCCGACCGCTCCGAGCAAGAGGACCGACCCGAGGAGCTGGAGCCACCGCGTACCGGCTTCCTGTGTCGGAGGGATCTGCCCATCGACCGGCGGAGCGGCCTCCGGTGAGCCCGCCTGGTCCTCCGGCGCTGGCTCGATGCCGACGTGGAACTCGAAGCTTCCTTGCGCCACGTGTCCGTCCGGAGCCGTCGCCCTCCACTCCACCCGGTAGCTGCCGGAGGTCGCAGGCTCCGTCAGCGTGACGCGGAGAGCGTCGTCCTCGTCCTCGGAGGGATGTGCGACGGGACTGGTGGCGCGCGTTCCCCCGTCCGGGCCCAGCACGATGATCCGGCTGAGCGCAGCGTACACCGACGTGGTGAACTCGAGGACGACCTCCTCGACGGGGTCGCCGAGCACCGCGTCCGCCTCGGGAGTCGAGGCCCGCAACTCCGTGTGGCGCAGGGTGGGGTCGGCTTCCGGAAGTGCGGAGCCTTGCAGGGGGAACGACGCGAGTAGGACCACGACCGCGACCGTGGGTAGGGATGCGCCGCGCCGGAGGAACCGGCGAACGACGAAGCCGAAGGCCATGGGACACTCCCTTGGAGGACCCGGAAACCGGGTTGATTGGTGCCGAAGAGGCGCTACCTTCACTCTTTTGCTTGGCGAGGCGGAAGGTTCCGCCTCCGACTCCCGAACTCCGGCGTCATGATTCGAGTCACCTTCCTTGGGACCTCCGCCTCGAGACCGACGGTGGGACGCAACGTGAGCGCGGTGGCTCTCCAGCGGGAGGGCGAGCTCTTCCTCTTCGACTGCGGGGAGGGCACCCAGAGGCAGATGATGCGGTTCGGAACCGGCTTCGCCCTCGATCATGTTTTCCTCTCCCATCTGCACGCGGATCACTACCTCGGAATCATCGGGCTCCTCCGGACCATGGCCCTGCAGGGGCGGACGGAGCGGATGCATGTGTATGCCCCCCGCGGCGCTCGCGCCACCCTGGAAGCCGCGGTGGCACTCGGGGGGAATCAGGCTCCCTTCCCCCTCGAAATCCGGGAGCTGGCCCCGGGCGACGGGGTCGATTGGTACGACTTCCGTATCGAGGCGATCCCGGTTCGGCACGGGACTTCCGCGGTGGGGTATGCCCTCCGCGAGCACCCCCGGAAGGGCCGATTCGACGTGGAAGCGGCTCGTGCCCTCGGGGTGCCGGAGGGGCCTCTCTTCGGGCGACTGCACGCAGGCGAGGCGGTCGAGTTCGAGGGGCGGACCGTCGAGCCGCACGAGGTCGTGGGGGAGCCGCGCCCCGGGCGACTGGTGGTCTACACCGGGGACACGGGTCCCTCGGACCAGGTGGTGCGCAGCGCCCGGAACGCGGACCTCCTGATCCACGACGCCACCTTCGGAGACGGCGAGGCGGGACGCGCGCGGGACACCTTTCACAGCACAGCCCGTGAAGCCGGAGAAATCGCGGCTCGGGCCGGGGCGAAGAGACTGGCGCTGACGCATCTTTCCGCCCGCTACTCCGCCGATCCGAGGACGCTGGAGAGGGAGGCGCGCGAGGCCTTCCCCGGCGCGGAGGTGGCCTACGACGGACTCACGATCAGTATGGGGTATCCGCAGGAGGACGAAGGCACATGATCGGGGAAAACGAGGAGGGGGGAAACCCCGGTGCCCACTGGGGGGAGATCCGGGAGATTCGGGACTCACAGCGGGATCGCTGGGAGGTGCGCGCCGGTCAGTGGCGTGCGTTGGAGCTCGCCCGCGAGGTCTTCGGCGAGGAGACCTCGGCGCACCTCGCTCCGTATCCGGACCGGGGACCCTACCGGGGACTCCTCCGACTCGGCGTGCCCTTCGTGGATCTGGAGGGTCACCGTGAGCGAGAGCGCCTCTTCCTGGCGCTGACGGGGTCAGATCCGGTTCTGGCCAGAGTGTCCCTCGTCTTCGTCTTCGAGCCGGTCCTCACTGACGCTCCAAGGCGGGGGGCTCGCGAGTGAGTGGGCCGGACTTGGAGGCCGGAAGCTCGCGAGAGACAGTGGCGGTGCTGGGGCTGGGGTTGATGGGGGGCTCACTGTGCCGAAGCCTGAAGGCCCTACCCGATCCGCCTCGCATCCTCGGCTCCGATCCGGCCCCGATCCAGGGCACGCAGGCGCTGGAGGCGGGTGCGGTGGATCGCTTCGATCTGGATCCGCACACGATCCTTCCGGAGGCGGATATCGTCGTCTATGCGGCGCCGATGGGCTCCACCCTGTCCCTGATCCGGGAGCACGCCGACGCTTGGAACGACCACGCTCTCATCACCGATGTGGTGAGTCTCAAGGCCCCCGTCCTCCGCGCCGCAACTTCAGCGGGCCGTGGGCTCCAGTTCGTGGGAGCGCACCCGATCTGTGGCGGAGAGGGCTCCGGTTTTCAGGCCGGGCGGACGGGGCTCTATCAGGATGTTCCGGTCTGGCTTTGTGCGGACGAAGGAGTGGCACCGGAGGTTCGGAGGCGCGCGGAGACCTTCTGGAGTCAGCTGGGTGGGGTGCCCCAGTGGATTGGGGCCGAGGAGCACGACGAGCGGATGGCGTGGGTCTCCCACCTCCCGCAGCTCCTGGCCAACGCCCTCGCCGGAGCGCTCGACGCGGCCGGATACCAACCCGAGGAGCTCGGTCCCGGAGGGCAGGACATGACGCGCCTGGCCGGGTCGAACCCGGAGATGTGGAAGGATCTCCTGGAGGTCTCGGCACCGACGACCGGGACCGGCCTGACTTCGGTCGCCAAGGCGCTGAACGTTCTGGGAGACCTCCTCGCCCGACGTGAGGTGGAGCGGATCGCGGAGTTCATGGAGCGCACCAGAGTGTGGAGGGAGGGGGACGTTGATCACGGTTCCGGGTGACAAGTCGATCAGCCATCGTGCGCTCCTCTTGAGCGCACTGGCGAGGGGGGAGAGCCGGCTGAGCGGGCTCCTGCCGGGAGCGGACTGCCGGAGCACGGCGTCGGTACTCCGGGCGCTCGGCGCCTCGGTCCCCCCTCTCCCCCCTGATGGGTCGGAGATCCGAGTTACCGGGGTGGGACCGGAGGGGCTCCGCTCTCCAGCCGAGAGGCTGGACTGCGGGAACTCGGGAACCACGGCTCGGCTCCTCCTGGGACTCCTCGCCGGTCTTCCAGTGGAGGCCACGCTCACCGGAGACGAATCCCTGCGCTCCCGACCCATGCGAAGGGTGACGGAACCACTGGGAGAGATGGGGGCCCAATTCTCGGAGGTGGGCGAGCCCGACCGACTCCCGCTCATCGTGAAGGGGGGTGGGCTGAGCTCCTTCTCGTACCGGTCGACTGTCGCCAGCGCCCAGGTCAAGAGCGCCCTCCTCCTGGCCGGTGTCACGGCCAGGGTTCCGGTGGAAATCGAGGAGCCGGGACGCTCTCGGGATCACAGTGAGCGGATGCTGCGGCGGATGGGGTGCGAGGTTGAGGAGGGAGGTGGCCCCGAGGAGTGGCGGGTACGGCTGACCGCGTGTCCCTCGACCCTCGACCCGCTGGAGCTGCACGTTCCCGGAGACTTCTCTTCAGCAGCCTTCTTCCTTGCGCTGGGTCTGCTGGGTGGTGCGGGCTCCCGACTTCGGATCGCGAATGTGGGGCTCAATCCGACTCGGACCGGACTCCTGGACGTTTTCCGGGAGATGGGGGGAAGGATCGAGGTGGAGAACCTCCGGGAGGCAGAAGACCCGTCCGGCGAGCCCGCCGCCGATCTGGTGGCCTTCCCCTCGGAGCTCCACGGGGTCACGGTCGCGGGAGACGTCATCCCCCGCCTGATCGATGAGATCCCCATCCTCGGGGTCGTCGCCGCCCGTGCGAGCGGGGTAACCGAGGTTCGGGATGCCGAGGAGCTGAGGGTCAAGGAGTCGGATCGGATTCGAGTGTTGGCCGAGAATCTGGCCGGCCTGGGCGGAGACGTCGAGGAGCTTCCCGACGGGTTCAGGGTGAAGGGGCCGACCGGACCGCTTCGCGGTCGGATTGCCGTCCACCATGACCACCGGATCGCAATGGCTTTCGGGGTCCTGGGCGCCCTCCCCGGACACGAGGTGGTCGTCGACGATCCAGCGGTGGCCGATGTGAGCTTTCCGGGTTTCTGGACGCTGCTGGAGGCGTGCGCGGGCGGCGCGCCGACCCCAGGGGCGAACCAGGCTCCGTGAACGTGAGTCGGCTCTTGATCACGATCGACGGTCCCGCCGGCTCGGGGAAGTCCACGACGGCCCGCGAGGTCGCCCGTGTTCTTGGGTTGGCCCACCTCGATTCCGGCGCTCTCTACCGGGCGCTCACCCTGGCCCTCCTGCGCACCGGCACGCCCGAGGAAGAGTGGGAGGGACTGGAGGCGGGCACCCTCGAGGACCTCGACATCGCATTGGAGCCCAGGGAGGGGGGGTTCGAGGTCCTCCTGGAGGGCGAAAGCGTGGGGCCGGAGCTCAGGTCTTTCGAGGTGACCCGAGGGGTCTCGCGCCTCGCCGGAGTCGCGGCGGTAAGGAGGCGGCTGATCGACCTCCAGCGCTCGGTCGCCGAGGAGGTCGGGATCGTCGCCGACGGCCGGGACATGGGCACCGTCATCTTCCCCCACGCTCACCTGAAGGTGTTTCTCACTGCCTCTCTAGCTGAGAGGGCGAGACGGCGGCTCCTCCAGGAGGCTCGGCCGGCGGACCCGGCCGGTGTTCGCGAAGAGATCGAACGGATCCGGCAGCGTGACGAGGCCGATGCGGGCCGGGAGATCGCTCCCCTGCGCCGTCCCCCCGACGCGATCGAGATCGACACCACCTCGCTCACCTTCGAGGAGCAGGTCGGGCGGATCGTGCTGGAGGCTCGTCGACGCGTCGCGGAGGGGTTGACCGGCGAAGACTGCGCCGGGTAAGTTGCAGATCTCTATACTCACGATTCGGGTGGCTGTATCGGTTCTTTCGAACCACGGTACCCGTATGACTTTCTCATCAGGACGACCCGCCCCGGTTCCGGGGACATCGTCCGCAGGCCCTCCCTTCCCTTCAATCGGATAGGGCGGTGACAATCATCGGCTTTCGCATGTCCAACCAGATCGAAGACCAGCAGGCCCCCACCTCCAACACCGATTCCTCCCTCGAGGACCTCGTCGACGACCCGAGCGCGGTCGTGGCCGTGGCTCCCGAGGAAACCGAGAAGGAGCCGCCCAGAGTCGGGATCTCACCCGAGCTCTCGATGGATCCCTACGGGGAAGAGGATTTCGACGTTTCACGGGACGACTTCGAGGCGCTCCTCCAGGAGTTCGGGGGGGACATGCAGGACGCCCGCGAGGGGGAGATCGTCAAGGCCCAGGTACTCCGGGTCACCGAAAACTCCGTGATCCTCGAGTTCGGGTTCAAGAGCGAAGGATCCGTCCCCCTCGACGAGTTCAAGGACCCGGATGGCCTCTCCGAGGGCGATGAGGTCGAGGTCTTGCTCGAAAGCCTGGAGGACGATGACGGGGTCGTGGTCCTTTCGAAGCGAAAGGCCGACTTCTTGCGGGTGTGGGAGAAGATCAAGGAGGCGCACGAGGGCGACCGGGCCGTGAAGGGGACGCTCGCACGCAAGATCAAGGGTGGGGTCACGGTCGACCTGATGGGAGTCGACGCCTTCCTCCCCGGCTCGCAGATCGCCCTCAGGCGGGTCCCGAACATCGAGGACCTGATCGGGGAGGTCTACAAGTTCAAGATCATCAAGTTGAACAAGCGTCGTCGAAACATCGTGGTGTCCCGGCGGGTGATTCTCGAGGCGGAACGCGAGAAGAAGCGGGAGAATCTGGTCCAGGAGCTCCTGGTCGGGCAGGTCCGAGAGGGGACGGTGAAGAACATCACCGACTTTGGTGCCTTCATCGACCTCGGCGGACTCGACGGTCTCCTCCACATCACGGACATGTCGTGGGGCCGCGTCGGTCATCCTTCCGAGGTGGTGGACATCGGGCAGTCCGTGGATATCAA
The DNA here is from genome assembly GCA_007124095.1 of Gemmatimonadota bacterium. Taxonomy (GTDB): domain Bacteria; phylum Gemmatimonadota; class Gemmatimonadetes; order Longimicrobiales; family Gaopeijiaceae; genus SLCK01. Next base: position 899 of record SLFU01000163.1, on the reverse strand, counting down.
GGTGCTCGACGTCGACTGGGATCGCGAACGCATCTCGCTCGGGCTGAAGCAGCTCCTCCCCTATCCGTGGACCGACATCGAAAAGAAGTATCCGGTCGGCTCGCGCGCCAAGGGTAAGGTCGTATCGATCACCAACTACGGTGCCTTCATCGAGCTCGAGAAGGGTGTGGAGGGGCTGGTCCACATCTCGGAGATGTCCTGGACCCGCAATGTGCGGCACCCTTCGAAGCTCGTCTCCATCGGGGACGAGATCGAGGCGGTCGTCCTCAAGGTCGATTCCAAGGACGAGAAGATCTCACTGGGAATGAAGCAGATCGAGGAAGACCCTTGGCTCTCCCTCCCCATGACATACCCTACGGGGACCAAGTTGACGGGGAAGGTCCGGAACCTCACCTCGTTCGGAGCCTTCGTGGAGATCGAACCGGGAATCGACGGCCTGGTCCACGTTTCGGACATGAGCTGGACCAAGCGGGTAGAGCACCCCTCGGAGGTCGTCGAGAAGGGGCAGGACATCGAGGTCATGGTCCTGGACATCGATTCGGAGCAGAAGCGGATCTCCCTGGGTATCAAGCAGCTGGAGGACGATCCGTGGCCGGTGATTGCCCAGCGTTTCGCTCCCGGGGTGGAGTCCGAGGGGGAGGTCACCCGCGTCCAGGACAAGGGCGTCGTGGTGAACCTGGGCGACGACATCGAGGGCTTCGTGCCCGCCTCGCACGCCGCAGTGGAGGACGTGAACCGGCTGGAAGAGTTCTTCCAGGCGGGAGACCCGGTGGACCTCAAGGTCCTCGAGTCCGATGCGGCGAACCGTCGCATCGTCCTGGAGGTCACCACCGCACCCGAACGTAGGGTCGCGGAGGAGGTGCCCGAAGAGGAGGCCGTCGCGGACGAGGTGCCCGAAG
>SLFU01000199.1 GCA_007124095.1 Gemmatimonadota bacterium | reverse complement strand
CCTCCCCCCGCCCCACCACTTCTACAAGCCCTCGATCCTGAAGGGTCCGGATCACCCCGGACGATCCCACCCCGCGGACATACTCGACCTCCACTCGCCCGATCGGCTGGCGGTAAGCGATGATCGCCAGGGTCTCGAGGGCCGGTCCCGAAAGGCGCGGCGGCCTCGGCACGCTGTCGAACCGCTCGAGGTACGTAGCGTACTCCGGCCGCGTCAGGATCTGGTAGCCTCCAGCGAGCTCCACAATGTCGAAGGCGTGCTCACCCTCCAGATATTGCCCTTGGAGCCGGGCGATCGCCCGCTCGACCACATCCTCGTCGATCGATTCGTCCGCCCGGGCGATCTCGTCCGCCCTCAGCGGCGCATCGCTGGCAAAGAGGAGGGCCTCCACGATTTGCTCCGGTCTCACTGCGAAGCCCCCTCCGGTTCCTGATCGCTCCCTTCGGCGCCCCCCTCTTCCCGGAGGTAGACCCAGAGCTCGTGAAACGGTTGGCCCTGTCTCAGCAGGATCCTCCGGCGGCGGCTCAACTCGAGTCCGGCGAGGAGGGTCATCACCCCATGCATCTTCTCTCGAAAAGGCTCCAGAAGCCGCCTGAACTCGATCCGGTTCACGTCTTCGAGCGACCCCAGAATGAACTGCGTCTTCTCCTCCATCGAAACCGTCCTCGCCACCACCCGGTGCTGCAAATCGATGGGATCGGGCGGCTCGACCTCCGTCGCGGCGCGAAAGAGCTCTTCCCAGGTCGTTTCGAGGGGGACCTCTTCGGAGGCGGATGCGGGACGAGGAACCACGTACCCCTTTCGGAACCGGCGAGCTCGCGTGGCCTCGAATCGCTCGAGCTGCCCAGAAATCTCGCGGATCTGCTCGTACTCGAGAAGTCGCCGTACCAGCTCGGCCCTGGGGTCCTCATCCTCCTCCTGCACGGGGCGCGGAAGGAGAACCTGGGCCTTGATCGAGACCAGGGTGGACGCCATCTCCAGAAACTCGCCGGCCGAATCCAGATCGGAGTCCTGGATTCCATGAACGGCGGCGAGGAACTGATGGGTGATCCGGGAAATCGGAATGTCGAAGATATCGATGTCCTGTCGGCGAATCAGATGGAGGAGGAGATCCATCGGACCCCGAAACCGCTCGACATCGACGAGGAGGAGCCCACTGCCGGGGGAGATGGGGTCGGCCAAGGTCCCGGCCTCCACGTCCGCCATCATCCCTCGCCCTCTCGATCCCGGTGGAACGAGGAAAGCCCGGTAAGGTCCCCGCGACCGATCCGATCTGGATCGGCCTGGAGGACAAGCGCGTCCGTCGTGCTCCGGTCCATGGGGATGCAAGGTACCCGAAGCGGAAAGGGGATACCAGGCCCGTCGGGAGAGCGCCCGACCGGGACGATCCTATCCGGGCAGTTGATCGCGGACCGTCCGCCATATACTTTTCTAAGCTTCATAGTTGACTGTGAAGGACATTGAGCGAGAACTCAGGGGATTGAATGCCGAACATCAAGAGCGCGAAGAAGCGGATGCAGCTTTCCCGGAGGTGGGCAACCCACAACCGGGCCGTCCGAGCCCGCATCCGCACGGCGGTGAAGCGAGTGCGGGAGTCCGAAACCGTCGAAACCGCCGAGCCCCGGCTGAGGGAGGCCATTTCCCTCCTCGATCGAGCCGCCCGCCGACGCCTCCTTCATCCAAAGAAGGTCGACCGGGTCAAGAGCCAGCTCCACCGGCATGTGAACCAGCTCAGGGATTCCTGAGAGCGCGACCGACCTACCCCAGCTCCGACTCTTCCAGGCGGTGGGTCACTCGCCCACCGACCACCGTCAGCACGGCCCTCCCCCGCAGTTCCCACCCGGTGAAGGGTGTATTGCGGCCCCGGGAATGGAAGTCCCGGGGATCCACAGTCCATCGCCGTGCCGGGTCGATAACGGTCACGTCGCCCGGATGGCCTTCCGAAAGCGTTCCTCCCGGAAGACCAAAAGCCCGGGCCGGCTGAAGGCTCATTCTCTCGACCAGGGTCGAGCACTCCATCTTCCCCGATGCCACGAAGTGAGTGAGCATGAGCCCGAGCGCGGTCTCCAGCCCCACGATTCCGAAGGGCGCATCCGCGAAGGCCTGTTCCTTTTCCTCGTAGTGGTGGGGAGCGTGATCGGTTGCGAGGGTGTCCAACGTTCCATCGAGCAGGCCCTGAACGACGGCGGCCCGATCGTCCGCGGTGCGGAGAGGGGGGTTCATCTTCGCGTCGGTCCGATAGCCGCTGACCTCCTCGTCCGTCAGGAGCAGATGGTGCGGTGCGGCCTCGGCCGTAACGCGTACCCCCCGGTCCTTGGCCTGCCGGATCGCATCGACCGCGAGGCGGGTCGACACGTGCTGCAGGTGCAGCCGCCCTCCAGTGAGCTCGGCCACGAGCAAATCCCGCACGACGTGTACGTCCTCTGATGCGTTCGGCTTTCCTGGGAGACCGAGACGAGCCGACACCAGCCCCTCGTTCATGACGCCGTCCCGGGAGAGACTCAGGTCCTCGGGATGGTCGGCAACCGGAATGTCGAAGGCCTGGGCGTACTCCAGCGCCTTGCGCATGAGCCCGGAGTCCATGACCGGGCTTCCATCGTCGGTGATCGCCACCGCGCCGGCCTGCACCAGCTCCCCGATTTCGGTGAGCCGCTCTCCCTTCTGGCCCACCGAGAGAGCACCCACCGGGTAGACTCGACAGTGGCCGGCCTCGCGAGCCATCGCTGCCACGAATCCGACCGTTGCCGGAGAGTCGATGACCGGGTCCGTGTTCGGCATCGCGCAGACGGCCGTGAATCCCCCCGCGGCCGCGGCCCGGGTCCCCGTGGCAATCGACTCCTTGTGCTCGCCCCCGGGCTCCCGGAGGTGGACATGGACGTCCACCAATCCCGGTGTCACCATCCTCCCCCCACATTCCTCCACCACCGTACCTTCCGGAGCCTCCAGGTCGAGCCCGACCCGGGCCACCATGCCTTCGACGAGGAGCACATCGAGCTCCCCGTCGATCCCCTGTCCCGGATCCACCACCCGGCCGCCCTTGAGGAGCATTGGTCTCACGCTCATTCTACTCCCCCCCCCGTCTTCGCGGCTTCCGCTTTCTCGGGCACTCCGCCCGCAAGGAGATAGAGGACCGCCATCCGCACGGCCACCCCGTTCGTCACCTGCTTGAGAATCACCGATTGAGGTCCGTCGGCCACGTCGGAATCAATTTCTACGCCCCGGTTCATCGGCCCGGGGTGCAGAACGAGGAGATCCCGGGGGGCCTTCTCCAATCGTCGGGTGGACACCCCGTACACCCGGTTGTACTCGCGTAGCGAGGGAACGAACCCCCCCTTCATGCGCTCCAGCTGCAGACGGAGCACGTTCAGGACGTCCGCCCACTCGATCGCCTCCTCCACCCTCCGGAAGACCTTCACCCCCAGGGCGTCGATTCCGAGGGGGAGTAGGGTCATAGGGCCGCAGACCCCGACCTCGGCCCCGAGCTTTAGCAGGCCGAAGATGTTGGAGCGCGCCACACGTGAATGGAGGATATCTCCCACGATGCAGACTTTCAGCCCCTCGATCCTCTCGAGCTTGTCCCGGATCGTAAGCAGGTCCAGAAGCGCCTGGGTCGGGTGTTCGTGTGACCCGTCCCCGGCATTGACCACATTCGAGGGGATCCGATCGGCCAGGAACCCCGCCGCCCCCGAAGATCCGTGTCGGATGACGACCATGTCGATCCGCATCGCTTCGAGGTTCCTCGCCGTATCAACAAGGGTCTCTCCCTTCACCACCGAGGATTCGGTCGCTCCGATGTTGACGGTGTCCGCGCTCAACCGCTTCTCGGCAAACTCGAAGGAGATGCGCGTTCGAGTGGAAGGCTCCATGAAGAGATTGACGATGGTCTTCCCCCGGAGGACGGGCACCTTCTTGATCCGCCGCTCGGAGACCTCCTTGAAGGGCTCCGCCGTGTCGAGGATCGACCGGATCTGTTCGGCCGAGAGATCCTCCAACCCGACGAGGTCCTTGCCGAGCGAGAAGGCGGGACGGCTCACGCCACCTCCGGACGGGTGGCGGCGAGCTCGACGGCGAGGTGTCCATCCACCTCCGGCACCCGGACATCCACTCGCTGGTGGGGGAGGATGGCGACGGCCCGCCCCACGATATCGGGCTGGATGGGAAGCTCGCGCCCTCCCCGGTCGACGAGCACACAAAGGAGAATGCGGGCTGGACGGCCCCAGTCCATGAGCTCGTTCATCGCCGCGCGGATGGTCCGCCCCGTGAAGAGGACATCGTCCACGACGACGACCGTCCGATCGTCCACCCCCTCAATTGGCAGGTTTGATTCGCCCACGACCGGACGAGGTCCGATCGTGGCCAGATCATCGCGGTAGAGGGTGATGTCGAGCGCCCCGGACAAGATCCGCTCCCCCTCCTCAGCTTCGATCGACTTCCGGATCCGATCGGCCAGCTCGACCCCCCGCCGCTGAATTCCGAGCAGCACGAGGTCGTCGACTCCCTCGTTCCGCTCCACGATCTCCCGAGCCATCCGGGCCAGGGCTCGCTCCACCGCCCGCTCGTCCATCAGCGTGACTGGTTGCACCTCGGCCATGTGGTTTCCTCGACTGCGGGTTGAAGGGTGAGGAGCCGCCAAGCACCCCACGAAGCACGGCCGGCCAAAGCTAGATGGTCGCCGGAGGGGGTGTCAACGGAGCCCAGGAGTTTACGGACGGGGGCGTAGTCCGTACTCTTTCGTCGGTCGATTCTCCACGTCCTCTCGAACAGGGCTGCACCACCATGTCGGCAGTCGTCGAGCCGGGTTGGCTCAGCCTGCTTCCTCCACTCCTCGCGATCCTCCTGGCTCTCGTGACCCGGGAGGTCGTCCTCTCTCTCTTCGCCGGCGTCTGGCTGGGGGCGCTTTTCCTGGCGGACTTCAGTCCGCTCGCGGGAACAGCGGGATCCCTCGGCTTCCTCGTGGACGCTCTGGCCGACCCGGATCACATGGCCATCGTGATCTTCAGCCTTCTCCTCGGAGGGATGGTCGGGGTGATGGCCCGCGGAGGGGGAACCCGGGGGGTCGTGGATGTTCTTCAGCGATTCGCCACGAATCGGACACGCGGCCAGCTCCTCACCTGGGGATTCGCCTTCTTCCTCTTCTTCGACGACTATGCGAACACCCTGATCCAAGGCAACTCTCTCCGGCCGATGACCGATCGCCTCAAGATCTCCAGGGAGAAGCTCGCCTACATGGTGGACTCCACGGCGGCGCCCCTCGCCGTAAGCGCGATCGTGACGACCTGGATCGGCTTCGAGATCACACAGATCCGGGATGCCCTCGCCGGGCTCGCAGCCCAGACCGACGACCCGGTCCTCGCGGCGCAGCTCCAAGCCGGTGCGGACAACCCTTTCACGATCTTCCTCCACTCCGTGCCCTACCTCTTCTACCCGATTCTCGCCCTCCTCTTCGTTCTCATGATCGTGGTGATGCAACGGGACTTCGGCCCCATGTACGAAGCCGAACGCCGGGCCGCCTCGGGAGGAGGCTTGATCCGGCCGGGATCCATGCCGGCTTCCGACCCCACGCACCAGGCGCTCTCTCCGCCCTCCGACAAGCCCCACCGGTGGTACAACGCGGCCGTTCCGGTGATGACGGTGATCGTCGTCGCCCTTTCCTCCCTGTACGTGACCGGTGCGGCCGCCGTCGACCCCGCGGACCGCTCCATCCGAGCAATCATCGGGGAGGCGGACCCCTTCGCCGCTCTCCTCTGGGCCTCCTTCGCAGGGTGCCTTGTCGCGATTACGATGGTCTCGGCGCAAAGGATCCTCACGGTCCGGGACGCACTCGAAGCCTGGCTCGGGGGAATGCAGTCCATGCTCCTGGCGGTGGTCATCCTCGGCCTCGCCTGGGGGCTGGGGGGCGTCACGCAGGAGCTTGGGACCGGGCCCTACCTCGCTTCCCTGCTCCAGGACACCTTGCCCCTGGCAGCCCTGCCAGGTCTCGTCTTCCTGGTTGCGGCGCTCACCGCCTTCTCCACCGGAACCTCCTGGGGCACGATGGCCATCCTCTTTCCCGTGGTCATCCCGCTCGCGGTCGCGATGGGGGCGGGGGTGGGCTTCGCGGGAGGAGACCACTACCCGATCCTGCTCGGGGCGATCAGTTCGGTGATGGCCGGGGCGGTCTTCGGGGATCACAGCTCTCCCATCTCCGACACCACGGTTCTCAGCTCGATGGCCTCGGCATGCGACCTGGTGGATCATGTGCGCACCCAGCTTCCCTATGCCCTGGTGGTCGCGGGAGTCGCGCTGGTCGTCGGTGAGATCCCGGCCGCCCTCGAGTGGATCCACCCGATCTGGGCGATCGGGATCGGGCTCGTCCTCCTCTACATCATCCTGAGGGTCGTGGGCAGAAACCCGGTGGAAGGCCTCCCAAAGGACGGATAGACGATACGGGGGTCCGCTACCCAGATCGGTCGGGGACTCTCCGGTTCACCCCCGACGCTCGCGAAAGAACTCTTTGAGGAGCCGGCCGGAGGCCTCGGCAAGCACTCCCGAGGTGACCCGCATCCGGTGGTTCAGCCTGGGGTCCTGCACCAGGTTTCCCAGGCTTCCGACCATGCCGGACTTGGGGTCCGGCGCGCCATAGACCAGGCGGGAGATACGAGCGAGGACCGAAGCTCCCGCACACTGCGTGCACGGCTCGAGGGTCACGTAGAGTGTGGCGTCGGTGAGCCGCCAGTCTCCCAGGCGGTGTGCGGCCTTTCGCAGAACGACGACCTCCGCGTGGGCCGTCGGGTCGCACCACTCGACCGTCCGGTTGTGGCCCTCCGCGAGGATCCTCCCGCCGTGCACCACCACGGCTCCGACGGGCACCTCGTTGCGCTCACGGGCCTCGCGCGCTCGCTCCAGCGCACGAGCCATCCACCGGCGGTCCCCGGGCTCCGGCCGGGATCCCGGCCCTTCGAGGATCGAATCCGGATGGTTCAGGAAGGGTCTCCCGGCCGAACTCAGTGGGTCGTCGAGCTCACCGGAACCGCCGCCTCCTCGAAACTGCGGTAGAGTCCGGTGACCCGTCCGGCGAGATCCAACTCCTCCGGGCTCCCGACCGAGAGGGGAGCGTCGGAGGAACGGGCGGGAAGGAACTGATGTTTCCGTCCGTTGGGGCGATATCGGAAGAGGCGGGGCCCGGGCTCGGTGCGTACAACCACGAGATCGCCCTCCTGCAGCCGCGAGGACGACGTCGGTTCGACCAGGAGAAGATCCCCCTTCTCCACTCCGACCGCGGAGAACTCATCGTCCCGAGCCCGAACGAAGTAGCAGCCCTTTGCCCCCGCCATCCGCCGATCCATCGAGAAATAGGCCTCCACTCCATCCGATGCGAAGCCCTTGCGGTCGTCGGGGAGGGAGGCAAAGCACGGAACGGAAACAGTCTTCGAGTCGAGGTCCTCCCCGAGAATCCGCACCCCCCTTGAGCGCGAGGAGTCCCGTTCCAGATACCCCTTCTCCGCGAGCGTCTTCAAGTGCTCCGAAACGGTCTTGGTACTCTTGATGTTGAAGGCTTCGCCGATTTCCCGGATCGAAGGCTGGTAGGTATTGGCCCGGAGATATCGCACCAGATAGTCCAGAATCTCGCGTTCGAGCTCGGTCAGAACTGCTGGCATCCACGTTCTCCGGCATGCGCCTGCTACGAAAAGGATTCCCAGCTTAACCCGCGCGTGAAAAGGGTGTCAAGAATCCCGTGGCTGGGATCTCTCGATGAAGGCGATCGCTTCCTCGAGGCGGGAGAGGGCCCGGGGTCGGCCCATGAAGACGAGCACCTCGAAGATCCCTGGACTGACGGCCTGCCCGGTCAGCGCCACCCGGAGGGGGTGGATCAGCTTACCCGCCCCGACGCCCCGATCCTGGGCGAGTTCCCGGAGCGCTTCCTCGAGTGAGCCCTCCTCCCACGGGATCTTCTGGAAGCACTCTCGAAGGGCTTCGAGGTGAGCCGCCGTCCCGGCCGGGTCCTTCTCCCAGTGCTTCGCCACCGCTTCGGAATCGTAGACCGCCTTGTCGAGGAGGAAGGGCCGCGCCTGTTCGACGAGGTCCCGAATGCTACGAGCCCGGGGCTTCAGGAGCTCGAGAAGTCCCGTAAACCAGTGGGGATCGAGCGCGGTTCGCTCCTCCGCCGCTCGCCGGAGCTCCCCGAGCTCTTCGAACACCAGCGGCTGGAGCTCGGCGCCCGGAATTCGCATGAGGTGGCGGCCGTTCAGCCAACCCAGCTTGTCCGAATCGAAGACGGAGCTCTTCTTCAGGACCCGTTCGAGCGAAAAGCGCGCGACAAGCTCGCTCCTGGTGAGCACCTCCTCGTCCGTCCCGGGAGACCAACCCAGAAGGGCGAGGAAGTTCACCATTGCATCGGGGAGAACCCCCCGTTCCCGGTACTCTGACACCGCGGTGGCCCCGTGGCGTTTGGACAGGCGCTTGCCGTCCGAGCCGAGAATCATCGGGACGTGAGCAAACTGGGGAACCGATCGGCCGAGCGCCTCGTGGAGGAGGATTTGCTTCGGGGTGTTCGACAGATGGTCGTCTCCTCGGATCACATGGGTGATCCGCTCGTGGGCGTCGTCGGAGGCCACCGCAAGGTTGTAGGTCGGAGTCCCGTCCCTCCTGAGGAGCACGAGATCCTCGATGTCAGAATTCCGGAAGCGCGTGACCCCATGCACCCGGTCCTCCCATACCGTTTCTCCCGG
>SLFU01000230.1 GCA_007124095.1 Gemmatimonadota bacterium | reverse complement strand
TGAAGGCGGAAAGCACACGCGTTGGAACATGGGGCCGACGATGATCACGAGAGACGGGAGCGGCTACATTGCCATGGGAACCCCGGGAGGTGGGGGGATCTGGCAAACGCAGCCTCAGCTCATCACGAAGCTGCTCGACTTCGGGATGGACCCTCAGAACGCGATTGAATCGCCCCGCTTCCGCTGGGAGCTGACCGGGGTCGACGTGAATGCCGAGGGGAGGCTTTCCTCCGAGGTCGTGGCCGATCTCGAGAGTCGCGGTCACGCCATCACCACCCTGGATCCCTGGACGATGGCGGTGGGTGGCATGAACGCCGTAAAGCGTGATCCCTCGACGGGATTGGTTTGGGGGGGCGCTGATCCGCGGCGCGATGGTTACGTTATGGGATGGTAGTGAATGCGAGGGAACTCGCCGGCCTCGGCAGGATCAACTGAGGCTTCGGTTCGCGAGTGGAGTTCAGGCCGATACTTGCTCACATGAATGAAGTGAAGTATTGGGCATCACGTTTCCTTAGAATCCGGCTCATGAATATGATCAACCGCACCGTCGTCCGCCTTCTTCTCATTCCTCTTCTCCTGGTTCCGATCGCCTGTGAGGAGGACGCTTCGGATGCCGGCGTCTTCGAGGAGCTGGCCAGGGAATCGCTTTCTCAGATCGAGGGGGAGATCGAGATCCCCGGGCTTCAGGATGCGGTGGAGGTGATTCGTGATCCCTGGGGAGTTCCCCACATCTACGCGGAGAACCTGGAGGATCTCTTCTTCGCCCAGGGCTTCGTCCAGGCTCAGGACCGTCTCTGGCAGATGGAAATGTGGAAGCGATTCAATGGCGGACGGCTGGCGGAAGTAATGGGGCCCGAGGCTCTCGAGCATGATCGGATCCTTCGGCTCATTCAGTATCAGGGGCCGTGGGATGAAGAGGAGTTTGCCGTGTATCATCCGGAAGGGGAGCGAATCTTCTCCTCATTCGTCGAAGGGGTGAACGCCTTCATCGAACATCGGCAGGACAACCTTCCCGTTGAGTTCAAGCTCACCGGCATCGAACCTGAGCCATGGACCATTGAAGATGCCGTGATGCGGGTTCCGGCGCGGTCTCTCGGCAGTGCACGATCGGAGCTCAATCTCGCCCTCCAGGTTGCGGAGCTGGGGCCCGAAGAGGCAAACCGGAGAGATCGTCCTTCTCCTTGGGTGGAGTTGCAGGTGGCTCCGGGACTGGATCTGTCTCTGATTACCGAGGACGTGGTGGCGTCGCTGGATGGGACCCTGGCAACGGTACCGTTTCCGGCCCCGCCTCTCCTCCCCGAATACCAGGGACTGGAAGGCGCGGTGGCGAGTCTCGACTTCGGAGTCCCGGAATTGAGCCCAGGGAGCAACAACTGGGTGGCCCGGGGAGAGTTGACCGCCTCCGGTGAGGTCTTGTTGGCGAATGATCCTCATCGGCAGGTGACGAACCCGTCGCTCCGCTACCTCGTTCATCTGAACGCTCCCGGATGGAATGTGATCGGTGCCACCGAACCTGCCATTCCGGGTGTGGCCATCGGTCACAATGGACGTATTGGATGGGGGCTCACGATTGTAGGAACGGACTACGATGATGTCTTCGTCGAAGAGCTGAATCCCGAGAATTCCAGGGAGGCGATGTGGGAAGGAGAGTGGTATCCTCTCGACATCGTGGTGGATACGATTCCGGTGAGGGGACAGGAGCCTCAGGTCGTGGAGCACTTCTACAGCCGTCACGGATTCATTTTCCACAAAGACACGATCAATCATGTGGCGTTTTCCGTGCGTTCCACCCTCAAGGAGCGGGGAACGGCGGAGTATCTGGGGGCGCTGCGCCTGAATCAGACCGATCTCGCTGGAAACTGTCAGGAATTTCTCGATCAGCAGGCCTATTACTACGCTCCCTCGGAGAACATGATCTGTGGAGATGTCGACGGAAACATCGCGTGGCACGCGTCGGCTCTCACTCCGGATCGAGGGGGTCTATGGTACGGGCGGCTCCCGGTTCCGGGCACGGGCGGCTACGAGTGGGTGGGGTACCGCGACAACCTTCCACAGGAATACAACCCGGAGCGGGGTTGGCTCGGTACCGCCAACCATGACATCCATCCGGAAGGGTATTATCCACCCGTGGGCTTCAGGTCCCCACCGTTCTCGAGGTTCGACCGGCTCGAACAGATATTTGCGGAGGCAAGCGATCTCACACCCGAGGACTACGAGGAGATGCTCTACGACGCGTACTGGACCTACACCGAAGAGGACCGGACTCACTTTGAGGGCTGGACTGCCGAAGATGAGGACGTCGAATGGGCTCGGGCGCTGCTGGCGGATTGGGACGGATATTATGACCGGGAAAGTGTAGCTGCGTCCGTCCACAACTACTGGCGCGACAACCTGGACGACTACTATGCCGTTCTCGAAGGCGAAGTACCGGAAGCAGAAAGGGATGCCCAGGTTCGCTCTGCCCTGCAAAGTGCGGTGTCCGATCTCCGTGCTGAACTCGGATCGGACCGGAGCGAGTGGCGGTGGGGCCGGCTTCATCGCAGTGAGTTTCCTCACTGGCTCGCGGGTGCCTACGACCTTCCCGGGGTGGAACGGAGCGGCGGCGGTGGAACGGTGGCGGCCACCGGCGCGACCTTCCGGGAGATCATCGACTTCTCGGATCTGGACAACTCCCGGGCGACGAGCACCCCCGGGCAGTCGGCACAGCCGGGCAGCCCCTTTTACGACAATCTCTTGGACCTATGGGCCAATGGGGAATTCTTCCCGCTTCTCTATACGAGAGAAGCGGTGGAGCAGAACGTAGAGTATCGGCTCCAACTCGTACCGGCGGGGAGCGGAGGGTAGGGCTGCTGGGCCGGGGGGGGGCGCCGCTCCCGTGCGCACCCCCCTTCCTCCACCCCTTCGCCAATAGCCTTCTAGTCGGAGTCGGGAAGCGCGTAGACGAGGATCGCGTTGTTCCCGGATGCGTCGTCCAGCTCGGGGGTGAGCATCATGCTTCCGGTGCCTCCGCCGATGACGACGGCGAGGTACTGCCGGCCATTGACCGCGTAGGTGATCGGAAAGCCCGAGGCCGGACTTTCATGGACGATCTCCCACAGGATCTCCCCTGTTTCCTGATCGAACGCCCTGAATCTGCGATTCTGATCTCCTCCGAAGAGGAGGTGGCCACCGGTGGCAAGCATCGGGCTGCGATTCACCGAGGCTCTCTGGTCATACTGCCACACCGTTCGGCCGGTAGAAGCCGAGATCGCCACGATCGTTCCGAGGTTTCCGTCGGCGCTTTCGGGTATGAACGAGCTGGTTCGGATCGCGTATCCATCCTCCACGGCCCATTCTTCGACGGCCGGAGCGATGTCGAAGCAGGTGTTGTCGAGCGGCATATACATGACATCGGTGAGCGGGCTATAGGCGCCGGCAGCCCAGAGCTTTCCTCCACTGGTGTTCGGGCAGGCTAGAACGGGGTCCCCGACCTCCGTTGGAATGGCCTCTTCATTGATGGTCGGGCGCCCAGTTCTCGGGTCGATCTCTGAAATCACATTCTGAAAGACGGTCTCCCTCGCCCATAGGAACTCTCCCGTTTCCCGGTCGAGCGTCCAGACGATTCCGGTCTTTCCGGGAATACCGGTCACGACTCTCCGTTCCTCACCGGGTGTGATATTCGGGTTGATCCATCGAACCTCTTCCGGGTCCGGTGCGACGACAACGTCGACCAGAAGCCTTTCGAAAGGATGATCGAGGTCCCAGTTGTCTCGTGGGAGGTGCTGAAAGTACCAAACGATCTCTCCCGTATCCGGGTCGAGCGCCAGGGTTGAATTCGTGTACAGGAGGTCAGCGTCTCCCGATCCGCGCAGGACCTCGGGAGATGGAGAGGGGACGGCGGTTCCCCAATAGATAAGGTCCAGCTCGGGATCGTAGCTGCCCGGCATCCATGTCGACGAGTGGGTGCGTCGTTCCAGCGGCAGCCCCCCCCACGTGTCTCCACCGGGTTCATCCGGGCGCGCCGGAACGTACCTTCGCCAGAGTTCTTCCCCGGTTTCCGCATCGTGTGCTCGAACGCTGCAGCCGCCCGGAAGGGGGCTGAAGGGTCTGCAGTGCTCTCCGCTGACGACGATTCCTCGAGCCACGATAGGTCCCGCCGTGTGGTCCATATAGTCCGTGTAATCGAAGGTTCGGGTGCTCCAGACAAGCTCTCCGGTGCGTGCATCCAGTGCGAGGAGGTAGCCTGCGGCCGTGGTGTGGAAAATCTTGTCACCGTAGATGGCGATATTCCGCTGCCTGAGACCCCAATCCGTATAGTCGGCAAGGTCTTCAGGAATGTCCCACCGGAATTCCCAAATGAGCTCGCCATTGGTGGCGTCGAGGGCCTGGACGATGTCCCCGGGATTGACCAGGTACATGATTCCGTCATATACGAGAGGAGTCGCCTGATTCGGACCGGCGTCCGACATGGGACGGGACCAGACCTCCACAATCTGTCCGATGTTGTCTCTGTCGATCTGGTCCAGAGGGCTGTATCCCCAGGAGTCGAGCGTGCGTCGCCATGACAACCAATCCTCGGGGGCCGGGTTCTGGAGGGTGGCGTCCGTGACCGGGGTGAAGTGGTCCGCTTGATCCGGGGTGCAGGCGGCGCCCATCAGAAGGATCCCGCCGACGGCCAGGGGTAGGCATACGCCATCAGCCTGTGTGAACACTCTACACCTCCCAACGAAAGTGGCGACGAATGGTCTGGCAGCTCAAGGGTAAACGGGGATTCCCGGCTATCGTTCGGTGTCGGCCCGGATCTCGATTCCTGAGAGGAGTTCCATGTCCGCGGCCAGCCCGACGGAATCCAGCTTCATGCCATTGTGTTTCAGAATGTATGCGCTGATGTCCAGGTACACGCTGTCGCTCAAGCTCCCCCCACCTCCCGGCGGCATGAGAGTCCGGTTGTATTGAAAGAGGTCGGCGACTGTTCGCCCTTCCCAGGCGAGCTCAAAGGCCCGCCCAACCAAGGGAGGCCCTGTTTCCGCGCCCCTCAAATTTCGACCATGACAGGTAGCACAGTTCTGATTATAGGGGTCGGTACCCGGATGTGCCCGATCCTCTTCGGAGATGGGCTCGACCCCCTGGAAAACCCACAGGAGGGCGACTGTGAGGACTCCGAGGGTCGTAAGGATGGCGAGCGTCCGGGGTGTGGACATTATTGGATGAACGGACGTCACCTCTGTCGGGCTCAGCGGGCTCTGGATCTCTCCAGCTGCCGTGCGGATCCATGGTGTACGAAGTCTAGAATCTCATTTCCGAGCAGATCGTCCGCGGTGTTGATGTGGTGGATCTCCGAGAGATGGTTGTGATATCGGAGTTGTAGGATCCGGGGGCATCGTCCATCATCCCGGCGACACAGTTCCACGAAGAGTTCACCCGTGGTTCCCACCAAGCTTCGCATATCGTACTCTGCCAGAACGAGGAGCGCCGGGATCTCGCTGTTTGGAACATGGGTGATTGGAGAACGGGAGGGGTAAAGGTCGGGGTCGGTACCAAAATATCTTCGAATTCCCTCCAGGCCGGGGTCGTCCGGATCCCAGTCCAGCCGGTAGCGACCGCTCACCAGGACCACGCCCGCGAGGCCGTGGCCCTCGGGAGGCTGGAACCGGGAGTCGAAGGCGTAGCTGGCCGCGTGGGTTGCTCCCGCGGAGTGCCCCATCAGGAAAATCTGTTCGGGGTCACCTCCGTATTCCGGAGCATGATCTTTCACCCATTCGATCAGGAACCCCATATCCTCGGCACCCGAGGGCCAGGAAGCTTCGGTGGCCAACCGGTAGGTGGCATTGACTCCAAGGAGGCCGTTTCGCGCGAAGAAGGTCGGGACGTTTCCATAGACCTCTTCGTTGAGGTCCCGGTCCCCGCTCAGATAACCGCCCCCGTGAACGAAGATGAGGATGGGGGCTCCATCGATCCCTTCGGGGCGATAGACATCGAGCAGGTTCCTCGAATAGGGACCGTATTGCAGGTCCTTTACGACCTCGATCCCCCCTCGAGGCGCTTGCGCCAAGAGAGGCTGATAGAGTTCCATCGAGGGGCCGGCCGACGGACCGAAGCCGATGTTGTCCAATGGCTCCCGAAGTTCCTCGGGTACCGTTGATTGTCCAAGAAGAGGCGGTGCGCTCAGAAAGAGGGCGAGCACAAGGAGGCCCTTCAGAGGGGCCATCAACGATCTCCGTCGACTTGGGCTTTCGATTCCGCCTGTGCCCACCGCATGAACAAGTTTAGGTCCTGCTCGGAAATACCGGACTCCATGGCGTGGCTTCTGCGGTCGGGCCATTGATGAGGTGCACGTCCCTGCAGGATCACTTCCAGTGGCGGCGCATAGCCGGCGTGACACAGAGTGCACTGACGTTGATAGATCTGACGTGCCTGATCGTGAAGCGGGGCAGGGTCTTCGGTCAGAGCATCGGTTCTGACCTGGCCGGAGAGACGGACTTCGGCCCATCCATCTTCCGTGCTTTCGATGATGTCGTTGCCGGATGCTCCGAGCTGCCCCGATTGCATCCGATCTTCACGGTTCGTATAGACGGTCTCGGTCGGGTTCCCATCCGCATCGAGCTCGGTCCAGCCCTGGACGGAAACCCGGGTGAAGTCGCCGGAGGATTCGAGCACAGTGACTTCGGACAAGACCCTCAGGTAGGCGAGGGCATCCTCCCCGGGTTCGCCTTGTAACTCCACCCCGTCCTCAGCGACATAGAGGGACGGTGCGTCCTGCGCCATGCCCGCAAGTGGAAGTGCCGCGAAGACGGCCGTCAGGAATCCAGTTTGAAGCCATGTCCGGATCCGGAACTCCGCCTCCCGCGAGCTCATTGTGGATCGGCTACTCATCGGACCCCCCGAAGGCCATCAGCATGTAATCCCCGTGGCGCATCTGCAAGCTGAAGAAGAGTTCATTCGTGAGATTCACCAATTTACGCAGGCAGTACTCGTAGTCCCCCGGCCCCTGGATGGCAAAGACGAGCGATCCGTCTCCGTCCTCCTTGCGATAACTGGCGGTCATTTTTCGCGTATCGATGCGCTTGTGTTCGGGCAACTTCTCGCCGGCCTGACGCTCCTCGAGAAAAGGCGAAATGTAGCCTTCGACCGCCGGGGGGATATCCCGGAAGAGCTTCTTGAGCTCCAAGGTATCCCGGGCGGGATCGTATACGAGGCGGAGCGGCTCTTTGATGGAAAGCCAATCAAAGGTAAAGGCTGTGGCGCGACCCCCCTCCTGGCTCTCTTCCTTCAGTCGGCGGAACACGTCTTTCTGGGCATACTGCCGGACGTATGTCCTGACCTGAGAAAGGCCCCTGTCCTCCACCCTGTCGTCACCTTCATCGACGTTCATCACGTGACCTCCCCATGAGCTTCTGGCACCCGGCGCGATCCTCTCGTTCGGGATTGAGGTGCTCAGTGGTAGTATGCCATGACCCCCGGTTCAACCTTTCCGAGGAAGCCCGGCTGATATTGGTTCGCGAACCAGAACTCTTTCCTCCCCTGACAGTTGATCACCGACGGCCGACTCTCATTCACGGCGACCTGATAGGCCCGCTCCAGCGCGGGAAGGAATTCGCTCGCCCCGGTGACGTATTCGCCGTGGGCGCCCAGTGCCTCACCCAGCCGGTCGTACCGGAGATTCTCCTGGAACAGGTGCATGTGCAACGTTGTGGGGTTGTCGGCTTCAGCCCGGAAGGTCCCCCAAGCGTTGTTGTTGTACACAATGTTGATCACGGGGAGGCTGTACTTTGCCTGGGTCTCCACCTCGAATCCCGAAAAGCCAAAGCCTCCATCCCCTGTGATGGCGACCACCGGCGCACCCTGAACGACACTCTGTAGGCCGACTCCTTCCTTGACCGCGGCTCCCACACCGAGCCCGAAGGCGATGTCGGGACCGATGGCCGCGAAATGATACGCACCATTGACGATCTGGCCCGGTCGATAGGCGCGGAGCCACCGGCGAGTGTATCGGGCGATGCCGAATCCACCCGAAGCGACCGTGGTCTGTTCCTTGGGGATGTCACTCCGGTAGAGAAATTCTGCCAGATCATGAGCAATGACCGCAGGATGGACGGCTTCTTCGAAATCACGGTACCTGCTGTAGTAGCTGGCGTTTTCTTCCTCGAACTCCACCCGGGCCGCCTCGATTTCCGCGATCCATGCCGGATGCGTCATCCTGGGCACCGCATCGGCCAGGGCTTCCAGAGCGAGGCGCTCGTCGCTTACGATGCCGACGCTGGCCGGTACGTTTCGACCAATCTTCTCCGGAAAGGGCTCGATCTGGATGATCTTTGCGTCGGGGCTGAAGGCGAATCCTCCGGGAGTCCCCGCGGGGGGCATGTTGTACTGCCCGACATAGATAATGAGGTCCGCGCTCGGAAATGCACCCGGGGCGGCACAAGCGGAAAGTCGGTGATCCGCGGGGACATGTCCCATGCTGGGACCCGTGCTGACCATCGGGATCTCGGCCCGCTCCGCAAACTGCCAGAGAGCCTCCCAAGCTTTGTGGTAGAATACGCCTGTGCTTGCGACCACGATCGGCCGTTCTGCCTGGCGGATCAGGTCCACCGCTTCCGCGATCGCCTGAGGGCTCGGGTGAGGCTTGTGTTCCGTCCTGTAGCGCGCCTTGTTCCAGTTGCGCACCAGGTTTTCTGGTCCGTCGAACCATGCGGCATGAACTTCAGATACGAAGTCCAGGTGCACGGGACCGGGTTCTCCCGATTTCAGATTTCGGAAG
>SLFU01000037.1 GCA_007124095.1 Gemmatimonadota bacterium | reverse complement strand
CGATTTGAGCGCACCCGGGTCCGCTACGCACCGAGGAACCTGGGCGGATGGGGGGGCGACTGCGACGAACGAGTCGGCCGGATGTGCCTGCGGCTGGGAGACGGCTCCTCGGACGACTGGGAGCCGCCGGAGGAGGACCCCCGGGTCGATGAGGCCCGATCGACGCTCCTGGAGATTCTGGAGGGAGTGGCTCGGGAGATTCCCGGTGACACCTGGGTGCTGGGCCAACGGGTCGCCTATCTCGGCGAGGCGGAGAGGTGGCAGGATGCCCTCGGGCTCGTAAGGGAATGCACTCTCGCTCCGGACGATCGGTGGTGGTGCACGGCGCTGGAGGGCATGGCGCTTCACTATCTCGATCGGTTTCCCGAGGCCGAAGAGGCCTTCCAGCGGGCGATGGCCGAGATGCCGTCGGAGTTGGAGGAGACGTGGCGTGACCTGCGGCCGCTGGCGGAGTTTCCCGTCCGCGATGTCCTGGGCAATGTGGAGGGTGATTCCCTCCGCACTCTGGAGTCCCGGATCTGGGCTCTGGCGAACCCACTCTTCCTGGTGCCCGGCAATGATCACCGAACCGAGCACTTCGCACGCCACACCCTCGCCAGGACTCGCGCCGACGCCCGAAATGCCCACGGGATGAGGTGGGGCGACGACCTCACCGAGGTCCTCGTCCGATACGGACCGGTCGTCGCCTACGAGCAGCAACGGCCTCCACCCTTTCAGTTTCAGATGGGACCGCCTTCGGTCATTGCCCGGTTCCACCCTCGGAGTCGGGGATTCCTCCCTCCGCGTGGAGAGTTCCTCGAAGGTGGAGAGATCACCCCGGGGGAGTGGCGCACCGACGCGCGGAGGGTGCGGGCGCGGCATGCGCCTTCCTACGCCGACCGTATCGGTCTTCTGGAGGTGCAGCAGGCGCGATTCAGGAGGGGCGACGACCTTCTCCTCGTCCTGGGTTGGACGGTCGGCGATGGAGATCCCACCTGGCAGTGGCCCGAGGGCGAGGTCTCAGGGGATGGTGTGGACCGGCCGGGCGACGAGGCCGAGATCCGGTCCGGGCTCTTCCTCCTCTCCCATGACGACCTCGAGCCGGTGGAGGCCCGTTCCGATGTACGGGGCCCCTTCGCGCAGGGGCCCGACCCGGCAGGGGTGGCGCTGGCCCGAGCGCCTTCCGGCACGTACATGGTGTCTCTCGAGCTCCTGGACGTCGCCGGTGAGCGGGCCTGGAGGGCTCGTCACGGGGTGGTGCAGGATCCGGTTTCCCGCGACGTGGTTACGCTCTCCGATCTCCTCCTCCTTCGACCGGAGGCCACGGCCGGGGAGGGCGAGGTGGTAGGAGAAGGGGACTCCCTCGAAGCCCATGTGGATCGAGTCCTCCCGAGCGTCCGACTGCAGCGCGAGCCCGTGGAGGTGGCGTGGGAGGTGTACGGTCTGAGTGATGAGGAGGACGTGCTCCGCTTCAGCCTCGTCGCTCGCCCCGAGGACCGGGGCCTGATGCGTCGAGCGGGGGAGTTCTTGAGGCTTGTCGACCCCGAGGCCAGCGTGGAGATAAGCTGGGAGGAAGGGGTGAATACCGACGGGGCGATGAGCCCGGATGACGCCCTGCTCCGCAGAGTGGTCATGGACCTCTCCTCCCTCTCGACCGGGTCGGTCCGCCTCACCCTCAACCTCTCCCTCCCGGGACGCACTGCGGCCGTCACCGAACGGGTGGTGGAGCTGGCGGACGGGCCGTAGTCTCGCCGCTCCGGTGTCCCGCGCCCATCCGGCCTTCTCCGGAGCCGTCGTTCCTGACCGGTCCTGCACCTCACATCGACCGTTGACGGGTCCCAAGCGCCCGTCTAGGTTTTTGGGCTGTTACTGGTCACGCCAAGCAAAGGAAATGGTACGACGGCATGGAAGAGACCTTCGGACGAGGGCCGATGCTCCTCCTCTCCGGGCGGGCAAACCGCCCGCTGGCGCAGGAAATCGGCAAGTTGCTCGGGAAGGCGGTGGACGGAGCGAGTATCTATAACTTCGTCGACGGGGAGATCTTCGTCCGAATCGACCGGAATGCGCGCGGGCGGGATGTCTTCATCATCCAACCCACGATCTCGCCTTCCGACAACATCATGGAGCTGCTGCTCCTGATCGATGCGGCGAAGAGGGCCTCGGCGGCCCGGATCACCGCCGTGATCCCCTATTTCGGCTACGGGCGCCAGGACCGCAAGGATCAGCCCCGGGTCGCGATCGGCGCGAAGCTCGCGGCGAACATCATCGTGACCGCCGGAGCGGATCGGGTCCTCGGGATCGATTTCCACCAGCACCAGATCCAGGGGTTCTTTGATATCCCGGTGGACCACCTCTACGCCGCTCCGGTTCTGACCAGGTACTTCCTGGAAAAGGGCTTCGAGGACCTGGTGGTGGTCGCGCCGGACGTCGGCTCGGCCAAGATGGCTCGCGGATTCGCCAAGCGACTGGGCGCCTCCTTTGCGATTATCGACAAGCGACGGTCCTCGCCGAACCAGTCCAAGGTCCTGACGGTGGTGGGGGATGTGAAGGACAAGACCTGCCTTCTCACCGACGACATGGTGGACACGGCCGGGACGATCGCCTCGGCCGTGGTCGCGTTGAAGGACCGGGGAGCCTCGGCCGTCTATGCAGCGGCGAGCCACGCGCTCCTCTCGGGCCAGGCACGGGAAAAGCTGAGCGCGGTTCCGTTGGAGGAATTGGTCGTGACGAACACGATCCAGATTCCCGAGGAGAGGCGGTTCGATGGTCTCGTCATCCTGTCGGTGGCGGACCTCCTCGCCCAGGCGATCCAGTACATTCATTCGAACGCGTCCGTCAGCAAGCTCTTCGAGATTGAAGACGAGGACGACTGAAACCCCTCGAGATTTCGAAGCGGCGGGTGAGACGATCACGGGTCGACACGGCCCCTGAAGGAAGGAACCGAACATGGCTACACAGGTGACCCTCAAGGCCGAACAGCGGGAAGGAAGAGGGAAGGGGTCGGCACGGAAGCTTCGGGCCGAGGGGAAGCTCCCCGCAGTGGTGTACGGGGCGGATGCGGAGCCCATCGCGTTGACCTTGAACACCCACGATACGGAGCACCTGTTCTATTCGATCTCCGTGGACAACACGATTGTGAACCTGGAGGTCGAGGGGAAGAAGGTCCCCGTTCCGACGCTCGTGCGCGACATTCAGACCCATCCCGTCCGACCTGAGCTCCTGCATGTCGACTTCTACCGGATCCAGACCGGAGTGGAGGTCGAGCTCGAGGTGCCCATTCATCTCGAGGGGACCCCGACGGGTGTTCGTGATGACGGTGGAGTCCTGGAGCAGCCGATCCACCACCTGCCGATTCGCTGCGTTCCCGCGGACATCCCCGAGGAGATTGTGATCGACGTGTCGGCGCTCGAGATCGGGGACTCCCTCCACGTAGAGGACCTGAGCCTCCCTGAGGGAGTCGAAGCCCTTCTCGAGCCTCGCCGAACGGTCTGCTCGGTCCAGGTCCCGACCCGTCTCACCGTCGAGGAGGAGACTCCGGAAGACGAGCTCGAGGAGCCGGGGATCGTCGGTGAAGAGGAGGTGGTCGCGGAGGCCGAGGAGGAGGAAGAGCAGCCGGAAGACTGAGTTCCCTCGCCGTCTCGTCCTGCCAACGACCCGTGAAGCTCATCGTGGGGCTGGGCAATCCCGGCGACCGCTATGACGCCACCCGTCATAACGTGGGGTGGTGGGCGGTCGACCGGTTGGCGTACGATTGGGACTTCGGGCCGTTCGAACAGGACGGTCCGGCAAAGGTTTCGGCGGGTGTGAGGGAAGGGAAGGAGGTCCTCCTTCTCAAGCCCACGACCTTCATGAACCGGAGTGGCGCGGCCCTCCATCCCCACGTGGGAAGGGAGGGCCTCGACATTTCCGAGGACTTCCTCGTGATCGTCGACGATGCGGCGCTCGAGGTGGGTCGCCTGAGGTTTCGCCCCCGCGGGGGCGATGGGGGACACAACGGACTTCGCTCCATCCGGGCCGCCCTCGGGGGCGAGGATTTTGCGAGGCTCCGGGTGGGAGTAGGGCGCCCGCCCCCGGGAACGGATCTGGTGCAGTGGGTGCTGTCTCCCATGGAGGCGGAGGACGAAGATCGAGTGTTGGAGCTCCTTTCGACTCTCAGTGATGCAGTGGATCTCTGGATTCGGGAGGGGACCGAACCGGCCATGAATGAATTCAACCGATAGGGGGAAGTTGGGCGTATGGACTTCGTGACCCTGACCGCTGGTGCCTGGATACTGGGAGTCGTCGGCCTGGCCGTGGCTCTCGTCCTCTACATCTACGTGAAACGGCAGCCATCCGGGAGCGAGCTGATGGTGGATCTGTCCGAACAGATCCACGCCGGCGCAATGACCTTCATGCGAAGGGAGTACTCCGTTCTCGCTGTCTTCGTCTTGGTCGTCGCCCTCCTGCTCGCCTGGGGCATCGGGACCGGATCCGCGCTCGCGTACATCGGTGGAGCGGTCAGTTCAGGACTGGCGGGATTCATCGGTATGAAGGCGGCCACCCGCGCGAACGTCCGGACCTCCCATGCTGCGAATGTGGAGGGCCAGAAGAAAGCGCTTCGCATTTCCTTCTTCGGCGCCTCTGTCATGGGTCTGGCCGTGGCCTCCCTCGGCCTCGTCGGTCTTGGGGTCTTCTATGTGGCAATGGTCTCCGGGGTGGTGGAAGCCGACCTTCCCCGGTTCGGGGAGGTCATCGCCGGCTTCGCGATGGGTGCCAGCTCGATTGCGCTCTTCGCCCGTGTCGGTGGGGGGATCTTTACCAAGGCCGCGGATGTGGGCGCGGACCTCGTGGGGAAGGTCGAGGCGGGGATCCCCGAGGATGATCCCAGAAATCCAGCCACGATCGCCGACAACGTGGGAGACAACGTCGGAGATGTGGCTGGAATGGGCGCGGACATCTTTGAGTCCTACGTCGGATCGATCGTCGCGACCATCGCGATCGGAGCCACCGCCCCCATCATGGCGGCCAATGCGGCGGAAGCGGTGGCCCTCCCCCTTCTGACGGTGATGGTGGGGCTTCTGGCCTCGATGGTCGGAATCGGGATGATGAGGGCCCTCGAGGGGACCGATCCCGCCGCGGCCCTCCGCAACATCACCCTCGTCGCAGCGGCCATCTTCCTGGTCGCGATGTACTTCATCGTGCGAAGCCTCGGGCTCGAGATCAGTGATCCCGCTACCGGGGTGAGCTACCCCTCCACCGGGCCCTTCTGGGCCATCATGGCCGGGATGCTGGTGGGGATCTTCATCGGGTTGGCGACGGAGTGGTACACCGGGGCCAGCCCCATCCGACGCATCGCGGAGGCGAGCGGCACGGGATCGGCCACGAACATCATTGCCGGCTTGGCCCTGGGAATGCATTCCGCGGTCGTTCCGATCCTCCTCATCTGCAGCGCGATCTTCGTGGCCTTCAGTGCCTCCGGGCTCTACGGCATCGGGATTGCCGCGGTGGGGATGCTCGCGACGGTGGGTGTGACGATGTCGGTCGACGCGTATGGCCCCGTGGCGGACAATGCTGGAGGGATCACCGAGATGAGTGGTCTCGGGGCGGAGACCCGGAAGATCACTGACTCGCTCGACGCGATCGGAAACACCACCGCCGCGATCGGGAAGGGCTTCGCGATCGGCTCCGCTGCACTCACGGCCCTCGCGCTCTTCTCGGCCTACTCGGCTGCGGTGGGACTGCAACAGACCGGGATCAACCTCGTGGATCCCCAGGTCGTGATCGGGCTCTTCCTGGGTGGGGCGCTCCCCTTTCTTGTCGCGGCTCTGACGATGACGTCGGTCGGGCGTGCGGCGTCGGGGATGGTCGAGGAGGTGCGCCGTCAGTTCCGGGAGATTCCGGGGATCATGGAGGGAACGGAGAAGCCGGATTCGGCCCGATGCGTGGACATCTCGACACGGGCGGCACTCCGGGAGATGGTCCTCCCGGGGGTGATCGCGGTCCTCGCCCCCTTCCTCGTCGGATGGCTCCTGGGAGTCGAGGCGCTGGGTGGGCTGCTCGCGGGCGCCCTCGTGACCGGAGTGCTGATGGCCCTCTTCATGGCCAACTCCGGTGGGGCCTGGGACAACGCGAAGAAGTTGATCGAGGCCGGAGAGTACGGTGGAAAGGGCTCGGACGCCCACAAAGCCGCGGTAGTCGGCGATACGGTGGGAGACCCCTTCAAGGACACCTCGGGGCCGTCGCTGAACATCCTCGTGAAGCTGATGAGCGTGGTAGCTCTCGTCCTGGCGCCCTTCTTCGTCGCCATCCACGGACTCTGAGCGGGCCGGAGGTCGGGGGCCGCCGCAAGGAGGCCCCCGGCCCCACCTTCGGGTCCCACCTTCAGGACATCGGGATCACCTTCAAGAGCTTGCCTTCGATCCGGTCGAAGATGGCGTCGAGGGACTCCCCGGTGATGGTCAGCCCGTGGTTCTTCAGCCCGACCACGGCCCTGGCCGGGTCCGGCTGTTCCCGTACGATCTCGGCTACCGCCTGCCCCAGCTCGTACGTTCCGCAGGGGTAGTTGAATTCGGTGGAGGGGATGCCTTCCATCCATGCGTGCACGTGGAGGATTGCCCCCACCTCGGGGTGCTCTCGGTAGATCAGCCAGTGCTCGATGGCGTCGACGGAGACCCGCCGGGGTTCCACTCCCGGGGGAACCGAGAGGAGCATGGCCTGCGCTTCCTCATCGTATCCCTTCACCATCAGGATGTCCCTGCCCACCTCCCGGAGATCCGACTTGTCCACTCCGGAAGCGCTCATCCAGAACCGCTCCTCGTCCAGCCGGGCCGAGATGTTCCCGTAGGAGAGACCTCCGATTCCGTAGAGCCGCTTCAGGTGGCGACGGTCGCGATCCGACAGGATCTCCTCGATCGGGAAGGGTGCCGGGAGGACGTTCAGCGCGTCGAGCTTCTTTCCGGCCCGTCGGATGGACTCCGTGATCTCGTCCCCCTTCCAGAGCGGCTCCGGTAGATCGGTATCGAATCGGTTGTCGATGATCAGCCGGGAGGTGGCCAGGGGCTCGATGCGGGAGTAAACCCCTTCGAAGAAGGCCCCCCGGTCCGCGTTGCCTTTCACCCTGTAATGCCCCTGCTCGGGGGTGATGAAGTGCGCGTCGGGGTTTGCGTCGGCCGGTCCGGTCAACCCGATCATGAGGTTCGCGAGGGAGCGGACGAGGAGCGGATAGCCCTCGGGGATCGCCTGATGGATCGTCTTCTCCCCGGGCTCGAGCTCGGTGACTGCGACTACGAACACCGCTTGCCCGCGCCTCCGGAAGGGGCGGGGATTCGCCCTGGGAAAGCAGTTCACGACCAGGGAGGCGTCGTCGGGGTTTTCCATATACTTGTGCCCGCGCTCGATCATCACGTCACGAAGCCCGGAGACGAACCACTCGAGGTCCTGGGAGCCATCGTGTCTGGCGAACGAAAAATCCATGGAGAGCCTGGGGGTCCCGACCGATCTCCGCCCGCGAGGCGGGAATCGATTCGTGTAAGTATCTGATCGATGGACCCGAAAAAGGTCTAGGGAAGCAGCGTCCTTCGCAAGATCCGGTTTTCCAGGCCCTTTGACTCGGGGTGGGCGTATCTCTAGATTTCGGAACGTGTGGCGTGCCCACTCCGGGCACGCCTTTGTTGTGCCCCACTGCGACCGGGGCCGTACGCCTCCATTCCTTCGTGCGAATCGACCCTGCCCATGCTCAAGGCCGGAATTGTCGGGCTTCCCAATGTCGGGAAATCCTCCTTGTTCAATGCTCTGACCGCGCAGGGCGCTCCGTCGGAGAACTACCCGTTCTGCACGGTCCATCCCAACATCGGAATCGTGGAGGTGCCGGATCCCCGACTCGACCGGATCTTCGAGCTCTCGGAGGCTCGGGTTCGCATCCCCACCACGATCCAGTTCGTCGACATCGCAGGTCTCGTGGAGGGAGCATCCGAGGGTGAGGGGCTCGGGAATAAGTTTCTGGGCAACATCCGGGAGGTGGACGCGGTGGTCCATGTCCTCCGGTGTTTTGACGATCCGGACGTCACGCACGTTCTGGGCGATGTGGACCCGATCCGCGATCGGGAGGTGGTCAACACGGAGTTGGCTCTCGCCGACCTCGAGTCCGTGGAGCGCCGGCTGGAAAAGGCCTTCAAGAAAGCCCGCTCCGGGGAAAAGCAGGCCAAGCGGGAGCTCCAGCTCCTCGAGCGCCTGCGTGACGCCCTGGCCGAAGGCGTTCCGGTCCGGCGCCTCGAGCTCTCCGAGGAGGAACAGAGCCTTCTCCGGTCCTTTCAGCTCCTCTCCTCCAAGCCCGTGCTCTACCTGCTCAACGTGTCCGAGCGAGATCTTCCCCGGGGAGAGAACCGATGGACGCGGGAGCTGGAGGAAGTTCTGGCGCGCGAGGAACCCGAAGCGCAGACGGTGGTCGTCTGCTCCGCTATCGAGGCCGAGATGGCGGAGCTCGATCCCCAGGAGCGCCAGGAGTTCCTCGAGGCGCTTGGTCTGGCTGAGCCCGGACTCCATCGCCTGATCCGCACGACCTACGAGCTGCTCGGTCTGGTCACCTTCTTCACCCTGGGTGAGAAGGAGGCGCGGGCATGGACGACGCGGAGGGGATCTTCGGCGCCGGAAGCGGGAGGCACGATCCACTCGGATTTCGAGCGGGGCTTCATTCGCGCAGAGACGATCGGAACCCGGGAGTTCGAGGAGGTCGGGTCGTTGAAGGCGGCTCGGGAGAAGGGGCTCATCCGCTCGGAGGGCAAGGACTACAGGGTGGCGGACGGCGACATCATCCTCTTCCGCTTCAACGT
>SLFU01000182.1 GCA_007124095.1 Gemmatimonadota bacterium | reverse complement strand
AGGGCCGAGACTCTCGGGATGTCCAGGGCCACCGAAGCGATCTCGACCATCGCGAGATTGACCCAGCCCATGATGATCAGGTTGATCGGAAGGGCGAGGTAGGCGGCCCGGAATCCCCGGAGTAGAGCGGCGGGTTTTCCCCCGTAGCGGAGCTCGGTGAACTCCACATCGGTGAGGACGCCGGCCCGGCGCCAGAGCCGGGCGTAGAAGAAGACGGTGAGGATCCCACTCATCACCATGTTCCACCAGAGCCAGTTCCCCGCGACTCCGTGGCGCACCACCAGCTCCGTCACCGCGAGAGGTGTGTCGGCGGCGAAGGTGGTCGCCACCATGGAGGTTCCGGCCAACCACCAGGGCAGAGCCCGTCCCCCGATGAAGTAGTCGGAGACCGAGCGCCCCGCTCTCGCGGACATGGCCACCCCGATCCCGGCGGCCAGGACGAAGTAGAGGACGACGATCGACCAGTCGAGCCCGGTCATGGACTCCCTGGGCGGGGGTGCGGGGCGCGCTCCAGCTGGCGGCCGGGAAGACCCCGGCGGGACGCCGGAGCTCGCGGATCAGTCGTTGAACTCGCGGCCCTCGAGCACTTCGGTGGTGTATCCCATTCGAATCGTGAAGTCTCCGAAGGACTCCCCGTCCTCCCTCTCCGTCGCGTACCGCTCGAGCATGGGCCGGAGGTGCTCCAGGATCGTGGTCTCACCCACATTCTCCAGGTAGGGTTTGCCGAGGCGTTGCCCGTGGAATCCGCCGCCGAGGTACACATTGTACTTCCCCGGCGCCCGCCCCGAAAACCCGACCTCGGCCACATAGGGGCGCGAGCACCCATTGTTGCACCCGCTCATCCGCATCACGATGGGAACGTCCTCCAGGCCGACTTCGGAGGCGAGTGCCTCCACCTTGGTGATGAATTCGGGAAAGTACCGCTCGCTCTCGGCCATCGAGAGCCCGCAGGTCGGGAACCCGACGCAGGCCATCGAGTGTCGCCGGAGGTGGCTCCGATCCGTGGCTCCGACGATCCCGTGGCTCTCGAGGAGGCCCGCGATCTCCTCGGCGCTCTCGTCGGGGATCCGTGCGATGATGAGGTTCTGGTTGGCGGTGATCCGGAAGTCGCCGGGGTGGACGCGGGCAATCTCGCGCAGGCCCGTCATCATGGGCAGCTCGTCGGTGTCCTTCACCCGGCCGTTCTCGACGAAGAGGGTGTAGTTGCGGGTGCCGTCCGCGTTCTCGCTCCAACCGAACGCGTCCTGGCTCGTCTCGAAGTGGTAGGGGCGGGATTCCCCGAGCTCCCATCCCAGGCGGTCCTGGAGCTCCCCCACGAACCAGTCGAGCCCGAGCCGGTCGATCGTATACTTCATGCGGGCGACCTTCCGGTCCACCCGATTCCCGTAGTCCCGCTGCACCGTGACGATCTTCTCCGCGACCTCCACGGCCCGGTCCCGGGGGCAGAACCCGATCACATTGGCGAGCCGGGGATAGGTGGTGGGCTCGTTGTCCGTTCGGCCCATCCCACCCCCCACCGCGACGTTGAAGCCCTCGAGCTCGTCGCCGTCGGCGATCGCGATGAAGCCGATGTCCTGAGTGAAGACGTCCACGTCGTTGGTGGGCGGCACCGCGAATCCGATCTTGAACTTCCGGGGCAGGTACGTCCGGCCGTAGAGGGGTTCGCGCTCGTCCCCATCCTTCCCGGAAGCCTCCTCCGGGGCCTCCCCCGGAACCTCAGGGGCCTGCTTCTCCCCCCGGTAGACCGGCTCTTCGTCCAGCCAGATCTCGTGGTACGCCCGGGAGCGGGGAAGGAGGTGTTCGCTCACCTGCTTGGCCACCCCGAACAGTTGCCGGTGGATCGGTCCGAGCTCCGGCAGCGGCGTGGCCATGACCCCACGATTCCCGTCCCCGCACGCCCCGATCGTGTCCAGGAGGCTCTCGTGGATCCCCTGCATGGTCGCCTTCAGGTTCCGCTTGACGACCCCGTGGAACTGGAACGTCTGCCTGGTCGTGAGGCGGAGGGTGTGGTTGGCCCGCGTCATCGCCAGCTCGTCGAGCTTGAGCCACTGGTCGGGCCGGCACACGCCCCCCGGGAGGCGGACCCGGATCATGAACTCGTACGCGGGCTCCAGCTTCTTTCGCCGGCGCTCGTCGCGAAGGTCGCGGTCGTCCTGGAGGTAGATCCCGTGGAACTTGGTCAGCTCGTGGTCGTTCCCGAGGAGCCCCCCGGTGATCCGATCCTCGAGGCTCTCCACGAGCGTCCCCCGCAGGTAGTCGCTCTCGACCTTGATCGTCTCGTTTTCGCTCAGCTTCTCGAGGGGCTGGGAGCGGTCCACGCTCCGGTCCACCTCCTCTCGCTCGGATTTCGACATCTCTTCTGGGCCGACCTCGGTGCGGTTGATCAGTACACGTCGCGCTGGTAGCGCTTGTCTTGCTGCAGGTCACGCAGATACGCCTCCGACTCCTCGGGCGAAAGCCCCCCCTCCTCGCGGATGACGTCCGCCAGGGTCTCGTGGACGGCGGGCGCCATCCCGTCCGCGTCTCCGCAGACATAGAGGTAGGCTCCCTCCTCCAGCCACTCGAAGAGGTCCCGGCTCCGCTCCCTCACACGATCCTGGACGTAGACCTTGTCGGCCTGGTCCCGCGAGAACGCCACATCCATCCTCGTCAGGCGCCCATCCTTGAGAAAGCGCTGCCACTCCGCCTGGTAGAGGAAGTCCTCGCGGAACCGGCGGTCCCCGAAGAAGAGCCAGTTCCTTCCGGAGGCGCCCGTCTCCTCCCTCTCCTGAAGGAAGGCCCGGAAGGGTGCCACCCCGGTCCCCGGCCCGATCATGATCATCGCGGCATCGGGGTCGGGTGGAAGCTTGAAGCCCTTGTTGTGGTCGACGTAGACCTCCACGGTCTCGCCAGGCTCACGCCGCTCGGCCAGGTAGGTGCTGGCCACCCCGTTTCGCCGCTTCCCGTCGGCGGTGAACCGCGTGACGGCCACGGTCAGGTCGACCTGGTCCGGCATCCACTTCTGGCTGGAGGCAATCGAGTAGAGTCGGGGCTGCAGCTTCCGGAGCATGTCCACGAAGGACTGCGCCCCCAGTCCGGTCACCGGGTGCTCCTGGAGCACATCGGAGACCTGGTTGCACTTCATGTAGCGGAGGAGGGCGTCCCGGTTCTCGACCTCCAGGAGGAGCCGGAGGTCCTCCGCCTCCGCGACCTCGGCGTACGCCTTGAGGAATCCCGGGGTGAGCAGGGTCAGCTCCAGATCGTGCTTGAGCGCCTCGGCCACCGGTCGCTCCTCCCCTCCTACCGTGACCGGGTCGCCCGGCGCGAGGGCCAGGGCGTCGACGACCGCCGCGACCACGGCATCCTCGTTCTCGGGGAGGATCCCGAGGCTGTCGCCGGGCTCGAATTCCAGCGCACCCTCCTCGAGGAGGAACTCGATGTGCCGGGTCTCCTTGTCCGACTCCCGGCCGTTGAGCACGACCGACTCGAGGATCTCCGCCTCGTAGGGATTCCTACGGGTGTAGGTCGGCTTCGCCGGAGCTCCCGCGAGGCCCGGAATCCCCGCAGGCAGCCCGACCGTCGCAGCGGGAGCGGCGCCTCCGGCGGGAACCCCCTCCTTCTGAAGGACTCCCACGAGCTCCTCGATCCAGGTGTCGGCCGCGTCCTCGTAATCGACATCGCAGTCGACCCGGTCGAGGACCCGCTCCGCCCCCAACTCCTCGAACCGCTCGTCCAGATCGCGCCCCGCCTTGCAGTACTCGACGTAGCTGGAATCCCCCAGGGAAAGGACGGCGAACCGGGCCTCCGAAAGCTTCGGAGCCTTCCGGCTCCATAGAAACTCGAAGAAGCCGGCGGCCGGATCGGGAGGATCCCCCTCTCCGTGCGTCGCAGCGACGAGGACCAGGCAGCTTTCGTTGCGGAGGTCCTTGGTCCGGTAGTCAGCCATGTCCACGGCGGTCGCGTTCAGGCCGACTTCGGCCGCCTTCGCGGCGAAGTCCTGCGCCACACCCTCGGCGTTGCCGGTCTCGGTGGCGTAAAGCACCGTGACCTCCGGACCGCCCCCTGTGGCCTGGACCACCGCGCCGGGGGCCGAGCCGTTGCCGTTGGCAGATGGAAGCTGCTGACCGATTCCTGCCAGATATCCGCTGAGCCAGAGCGCCTGCTGCGGCGTCAGCGTCGAGATCAGCGCCTGGAGCTGTCCGGCCTGATCCTCGCTCATCAGGCCGGTCGACCGGACCGCCTGCATGATGTTCGTTTCGTTTCCCATGTTCCTATATCAACCTGTAGCAACCTGCGCGGATGCCCGTTGGCAGGTCCGTCTCCGGGCCTCCCTTCGGACGTCGCTGTTCGCGTAAACAAAAGAGCCCTGACCTCTGTCGGAAAGAGGCCGGGGCTCGTTCAGGTCATCGAATCCGTTGCTCTTCGCTAAGGCCCTCCGGACACGATGCACTCCGCCCCGACTCCCTTCATGCAGGGAGCCATCATACAACAAGCACACATGGCGGAGGTGGTGACCTGGGTCACGGCTCGACTCGTTCAGGGTACGCTGGGGACCGAAGCGAACGCGCTCCGATCCTCGCTCAAATCACGGGCGTCAGCCCAGAAAAGGCTACCCAACCCCCCCCAAGTCGTCAAGGGCACGAGGCAGCGCGCCTTCCCTCACGGGGACCGCCGCTCCACCGGCCGATCGGTGATCGCGCCCGCCGCCAGGTCGTGCACCTCGCGGCGGAAAGGAATGTGGCGGGAGTTGTCCCGGCTGGGGTTCACCCGGTTGGTGAGGAGCACCACGGCCAGCTCCAGCTCGGGATCGATCCAGATGGAGGTGCCGGTGAAGCCGGTGTGCCCGAAGGAGCGCGCGGAGAAGTAGTCGCCGGCCGAGGAGGTCCCGGAGGGGGTGTCCCATCCGAGGGCCCGGCTCTCAGCGGGATCCGCTCGCCGCGAGAAGGTCTCGACGATCCCCTCCTGGAAGTAGCGCACCTGGAGGGGGACACCCCACGCTCCACAGGGAATCCCGCTGCCCACCTCGTGCCGGCAGGGACTCAGCATCCCCCGATCCATGAGAAGTCGAGCGAGCACCGCGAGATCCTGCGCCGTGGAGAAGAGCCCCGCGTGTCCGGCCACGCCTCCCAGAACGAAAGCGTTCTCGTCGTGGACCTCCCCGTGGATCTGGCCCGGGCGCCACTCCGTGTCCCGTTCGGTGGGCGCGATCCGGGGCCTCTCCCGCGGGTCCGGGTTGAAGCCGGTGTCGCGCATCCCCATCGGCCCGAAGACTCTCCGGTCCAGGAACCGCTCGATGGGTTCACCGGCGGCGGCCTCCACGAGCCAGGCGAGCGTCATGAAGCCGATGTCCGAATAAACGGTCGCCCGTCCCGGCGGATGATCGAGCGCGAGATCGTAGACCGCCTCCCGAACGGCGCCCGCATCGTCCAGCTGGCTGAAAAAGGGCCGGAAGGCAGGCAGCCCGCTTCGATGGAGGAGGAGGTCTCGCACAGTGACCTCCGCCTTCCTGGCATCCCCCCGGTCCCATCCGGGGAGGTGGCGGATTACCGGATCGTCCAGACCCACCCTTCCCTCCTCGACGAGGAGCATCACCGCGGGCGTGGTAGCCACGACCTTGGTGAGGGAGGCGAGATCGTAGATCGAGAAGGGCGTCACCGGGGCGCTGTCCGGGGTCCAGTCGAGCCGACCATAGCCCCGGAGCCGCACGAGCTTCCCCCTCCGGAGGACGGCGATCGCGGCCCCGGGGGCCACCGAGTCGGCCAGGGCCGAGACGATGTAGCGATCCAGCACATCGAGGGCTCCGGGGTCCATCCCGACGGAGCTGGGGTCCGACTCGAGGGGGGAGACGTCGAGCTGCCGCCAGGCCCCGGGAGCGGGGGTGCCTTCGGCCGCGGGGGGAATGTAGGGACCATCCGCCCCGGGCAGCTGACCTGTACCTGGCGGCTCGTCCGGGTCGCCCGCCTCCCGGGGATCCTCCTCCTCGGGCTCGTCGTCGGGAGAGCGCAGGAGCCCCGCCTCGTCCAACGCATCGCCTCTCGGGACCTCCCTCTCCGCCACGGACGGTATGGATGCCCGGTCCAGGCCCTCCCCTCGCTCATGCAACCCGGGGAGGGTGATCGGGAGCCGACCCTCGATGGGCTGCCAACCCGCGATGGCCAGTGCTGCCGCTCGCTGCGAGACCTCCCGGTCTCCCCACGCCACCAGGTAGCTCCCCACCTCCGGCACGGCCTCGAGGAGATAGGGATTGCCAAGGGAGATCAGGACGGTCGGGCTCCTCTCGGTGAGGCCCCTGACGAACTCGCGGATCGGGTCCGGGAGCGCCACCGTCCCGGCCCCGGCCCTGGGGGGGACGTATGCGTTGAAGAGGACGATGTCGTTCGCCTCCGCCCGGTCCAGGAGCGGGCGGAGCTCCCCCTCCGCGGATCCGGGTTGAATGCGAGCCACTTCGACCCGAGGCACGAGGCTCGCGAGGACCCGGTCGAACTGCCTCCCCGCAGTCAGGTCGTCCGGCGCCCCGTAGGTGATGCTGAGCACCCGGGAACTCGCCGCGGGATCGAGGGGCACCAATCCGTCGTGATCCCTTGGGAGGGTCATGGAGCGCGCGGCGATCCGGTCGGCCACGTCCTGGTGCTCCCGGCTCCCCACGACCCGGGTGATCGACCCGAGGTCGACCAGGCTCCCCTCATGGAGTCCGAGGCGCGCCTTCCCCTCGAGAATGCGGCGAACCGAAGCGTCAATCCGCTCCCTGGAGAGCCGGCCCTCGGCCACCGCCTCGAGGATGGCATCGATCGCGCCCGGCACGGATTCGGGGATGAGGACCACGTCGGCCCCCGCCTCCAGCGAGAGGACAGCCGCCTCCCCAGCCCCGTACGCCTCGGTGATCGCGCCCATTCGAAGGGCGTCGGTGAAGAGGAGCCCGGTGAACCCCATCTCCTCGCGGAGGAGCTCCGTCATGAACTCCGACGCGAGGGTCGCCGGGGGCGCCCCGGGACCCAGCACCGCGGGGACCGAGACGTGGGCGGTCATCACCGCGTCCACCCCTTCGGCCATCGCGGCCCGGAAGGGAACCAGCTCCACCCGGTCCAGGCGCTCTCGGTCCGCTGTCACCTCCGGGAGGGTCAGGTGGGAGTCGACCCGGGTGTCGCCGTGGCCGGGAAAGTGCTTCGCGGTCGTGAGCACTCCCCCGTCCCGTGCCCCGCGGATGTACGCCCTGCCCAGGCGCGCGACCTCTTCGGGCTCCTCCCCGAATGCGCGGGTGTTGATGATCGGATTCTCGGGATTGGAGTTCACGTCCAGGACGGGCGCGAAGTTCACGTGCACCCCGACCGCTCGCGCTTCGCGGGCGGTAATTCGGGCGAAACGGGTCACCTCCTCCTGGTCGTCGACCGCACCCAGCGCCATCGTGGGGGGAAAGCTCGTCCCGCCTCCCTGCGGGAGGAGGGTCGGGAGGGCATAGCTGTGGTTGATGCGCATCCCCGGCCCCCCGTTCTCGAAGTCGGAGGTCACCATCAGGGGGATCCCCGCCCGACTCTGGAGAGAGTTCAGCTTGGCCGCGTAGGCGTGGGGCGTCCCGATCGAGATCGCCAATCCCCCGATACCGAGACCCTCCACCCACTCCGCCGCCTCCAGGAACTCGGGATCGTCCTCCGCCGCGTACGCGCCCGAGATCCAGGGAAACACGAGCTGTCCCACCGCTTCCTCGAGGCTCAAGGACTCGAGGGTCCGCTCGACCCACTCCCGTCCCTCCGCGTCGGGCTCCGTGAGGAGGGAGGGCTCGAGCGCCGCAGGATCGCCGGGAACCGGCAAAGGCGGTGTGGGATCGGGCGGAGCACACCCGGCTGCGACCAGGGTTGTGGCCAGGACCGTGAACAGGGCCGCGACCAGGGCCGCGAATGGGGCCGCGAATGGGGCCGAGCGCCCAGCCACGGCCCGCGCAATCGGAAGACTCCGTACCCGCCGGCTCATTCGCATGACGCCGATATCTCCGAGGCCGCGACCCCGCCACCCGTTCTCAGCTGGATTCCATCCCCGATCTCGTGGGAGGGCGGGATGCGCGTCGGGGTCCGACCCCGTACCGCCACGTCTCCCACGAGCGCGCCCGCCGCCGCTCGCTGACTCACCTGCGATCCGCTCCATGCCAGGAGGTACGACCGTACCTCGGGAAACTCGGAGAGGAGATACGGATTCCCGAAGGAGATCGCGACATTGGGAACTCCTATCCGCGCCAGCTCCCGGACGAAGTCGACGAGCTCGTCCGGAGCCGCCACGCTCCCGGCGTACGACACCGCGGTGATGTGAAGCGAGACGACCACCAGATCCATCCCACGGGCGCGCTGGAGCATGCGCCGATACTCGGCCTCCCGGGTGTCCCGACCCACGGTCTCGCTCTGGAGCCTGGGGTAGGTCTGCCGCAGGCGGGCGTCGAAGGTGCGCCCCCCGAAGAGGTCGTTGGCTCGGCGGTAGGTAACCGAGAGGACATTCGCCGTACGCGTTCCCGCGAGCGGAAGGAGGTTGCCCTCGTTTCGGAGGAGGGTGAGCGACCGATCCGCGATCTCCTGCGCGACCTCGACGTGCTCCGGGATCCCCACGCGGCGATGAACGGCCTCGAGATCCACGGTCCGCTCCAGGTGGAGTCCCATCTCGGCCTTCAGCCGCAGGATGCGCCGGACCGACTCGTCGATCTGCTCTTCGGGAATTCGTCCCGCCAGGACCGCGTTCATGATCCCTCGAATCGCCGCATCCGGGCTCGGGGGCATGAGGATGACATCCGCTCCGGCCTCCACGGCGAGTGCCGCTGCCTCTTCCCGCGAGTAGAGGCGATCGATCGCATTCATGTCCATGGCGTCGGTGAAGACCAGACCGTCGAAGCCCATCCGCTCCCGCAGGAGGCCAGTCAGGACATTCCGCGAGAGCGTTGCGGGACGGCTGGACTCCTCGGTCAGGCTGGGGAGGGCGATGTGTGCGGTCATGATCGCCCCCATGCCGATGTCGATGGTCTCCTGGAAGGGGACCAGCTCCAGCCGGGCCAGCCGCTCCAGGTCAGTCCCGATGATCGGGAGGGCGAGGTGGGAGTCCGTTTCCGTATCTCCGTGGCCCGGGAAGTGCTTCCCCGTCGCCACTGCCCCGTAGTCCTGGACCCCCCGGACGAAGCACTGCCCGAGGGCCGCCACCAGCTCGGGGGACTCCCCGAAGGAGCGGGTATTGATGATCGGGTTCTCGGGATTGTTGTTCACGTCCAGGACCGGAGCGAACGGAACGTGGATCCCCACCGCCCGCGCCTCCTCGGCGGTGATCCTCCCGAGCTCGTAGGCGAGGAAGCGGTCTCCGATCGCGCCGAGCGCCATGAGCGACGGGAAGTTGGTGGCGCCACCGAGATCGGTTCCTCCGGGAAGGTGTGCGGCGCCCCGCAACCGGAATCCGGCTCCGGTCTCCAGATCGGCGGCCACCAGGAGCGGCAGGGGGGAGCGGCGCTGGTAGGCGTTCAACTTCGCCGCCACATCCAACGGAGTCCCGGAGGAGACGATCACCCCTCCGATCTCGTGCTCGTCGATCATCTGTGCGATCCGCTCGAAAGAGCTGGACCCCTCGGGGGCGAAGTCGCCGAGGACCCAGGGCATGATCATCTGCCCCACCTTCTGGCGGAGGGTCATGGACCCGAGGGTTCGGGCCACCCATTCCGAGGGCTCGAGCTCTTCGGCCCAGCTCACCGGATCTCCCAGGGGGAACTGGAAGCGGGGCTCCAGGAACTCCAGGGGGATCTGGTAGCCGATCTGGTCGGGATCGGGCTCGGGCGCGGCAATCCGTTCCTCGGGCTCCTCCGCGACCTCCGGATCCTCCCGCGGAGCCGGGCGCTCGGCCGGGCCGGGTGCACAACCCGCCAGGAGGAGGATTCCGATGAGGAGCATGGCGGTGCGGACGAAGTAGCCCGCCGGGAAAGGAAGGAGACGAAGACCCATGGGCCTGGAGATCGAAGGTCGAGAGGAGGCCGGTGGCGTCGTCGACGTTGACCGCACCCGAGCCGTGATCGAATGTTCAGGGTCAGGGAACAAGGGCCACCGTCCGCGAAGAGGCCAAGGTAGGAAGATCGATATGCGGCGACAATCCATAAAGCTCCGCGAACGGTTGGGGTTTTTGAGCCTTTTCCTTCTCGGTGCGTGCGGAGCTCCCGGGTCGGGAGCCGAGGCCGCGGACGATCCGGACACTTCCCCCGGCGTGCGCCCCGGAATCGAGGTCCTCCTCACCGACTCCCTCCACCTCATATATGGCCACCGAGTCGCACTGGTGACGAACCATACGGGGATCGATGCGGAAGGCATTCCATCGATCGATCGTCTGCACGAAGATCCGGGTGTGACGCTGGTCGCCCTCTTCTCTCCCGAGCACGGGATCCGCGGCACCGCGGAAGCCGGAGTGCGGGTCGACGACGAAGAGGACCCCGACACCGGTCTCCCGATCCACTCCCTCTACGGTGAGACCCTGAAGCCCACCCCGGAGATGCTCCAGGGGGTGGAGGCCCTCCTCTTCGACATCCAGGACATCGGCACCCGGTACTACACCTATGTCTACACGATGGCCCTCGCGATGGAGGCGGCCGGCGAGGAGGGGATCCCCTTCATCGTGCTGGACCGCCCGAATCCGATCGACGGAGTACGATTCCAGGGGAACGTCCTCGACCCGGAGTTCGCCTCCTTCGTGGGCCGGTATCCGATCCCGATGCGCCACGGCATGACCCCCGGGGAGCTCGCCCGACTCTTCCGGGCGGCCTTCGCGGTGGAGGCTGAGCTGCACGTCGTCCCCGCGGATGGATGGAGCCGGGAGATGCTCTTCCCGGACACCGGGCTCCCCTGGAGAGCCCCTTCCCCGAGCATGCCCGACCTGGAGAGTGCCCTCCACTATCCCGGAACCTGCCTGTTCGAGGGCACGAATCTCTCGGTGGGACGGGGTACGGAGCGGGCCTTCCAGTGGATCGGCGCTCCCTGGCTGGACGGCGTCGAGCTCGCCCGGAGGATGGGTGCGCACGGGCTCCCCGGCGTGCGATTCCATCCCGCCCGATTCATTCCCTCGAGCCCGGGAGACGGCAAGTTCGACGGGGTGGAGGTCGAGGGGATCCGGCTCGAAGTCACCGATGCCGAAATCTACGATCCTACGCTCGTCGGTGTCGAGCTCCTGGTGGAAACGCGGCGGATGTCCGGAGATCACTGGTCCTGGCGGGCGGACCACTTCGACCTCCTCGCCGGGACCGACGAGCTCCGGCAGGGGATCGAGGCCGGTCTGGAGGCGGCGGAGTTGACCGAACGATGGGCGCCGGCCCTCGATGAGTTCGGAGAGCTGAGGGCTGCGGAGCTGATCTACCCCGATCGGTCGACCGAAGAGAGCCCGGGATCCGACCCGTGAGCCGTCCCGTGAGTCGTTTGGGTCCCGCCGGCCACCGGACCGGAACCCGGGGGAACCGGTGACGCCGGGCCCTGTATTACGCAGACGTCGGGCCATTACGCAGACGTCGGGCCCATGGTCCCGCCTCGGTTTCGGTCCCGCGTCGGTCTCGCCTCCCCGCCCTTCCGGGTAAGGACGCTGTCGATGTCCATCCTCCAGTCCTGGAACGATTCGATACGGGTTTCGAGCGTTCCGGTCCTCTGGGTTCTGCTTGGATTCCTCCTTCCGGCTCTCTCCATGGCCGAGCTGACGGCTCAGCAGGGGGGTGGGCGATCCCTCGAACTTCCCTCCCGCATCGAGAGCTCGGTCGCCTCGGTGCCGTTCGGGCCGGGTGAGCGCACCGACTACGACGTCCGCCTCGGCAGAATCCGGGTGGGAGAGGGGTCGATGGAGCTCGTGGGGGTCGAGCACGTCCGGGGCCGGCCCTCCTACCACGCCTCCTGGGTCATCCAGGGCGGAATCCCCCTCGCCCGGGTGGACGACCACTTCCAGTCCTGGTTCGACATCGAGACGCTCGCGAGCCGCCGCTTCATCCAGGACATCCACGAGGTGCGCTACACCAGCTACCGCCACTTCGAGATCTACCCGTCGGAGGGCCACTGGGAGCGGGAGGACACGGGGCACCAGGAGGACCTTCCCACCGACCTTCCCCTCGATGAGATCTCCTTCATCTACTTCGCCCGGACGCTCCCTCTCGAAGTCGGTGAGACCTACGAGATGGATCGCTACTTCAGGGAGGACCGAAACCCGGTCACTCTGCGGGTGGTCGGCCGCGAGGTCGTGGAGGTTCCGGCCGGCACCTTCGAGACTCTCGTGGTGGAGCCCATCATCAAGGCCGGCGGGCTTTTCGGGGAGGGGGGCGAGGCGAAGGTCTACTTCACCGATGACGAGCGGCGACTCCTCGTGAAGCTGGAATCGAGGGTGCCGGTGGTCGGCTCTCTCTCACTGCACTTGCGGGAGATCCGGGAGGGCCGGCCCCTGCGAAGCGCGAGCCCCGGCCAGTAGGCGGGTCCAAAGGTAGACGGGCCCGTCGCCGGACCAGCAAACGGGCCAGTAGACAGGGAAAGGGTCGTCACTGGCCGCTAACCTGCACGATGAGCCCGGGCTCGAGCATGCTCCATTCGGTACCCGAAGGGATCACCGCCTCCACGCGGTCGATGAATTTTTCGAGATCGGTGCCGGGAACGGAGCGAAGCTCCTCGGTCCTGGGACGAAAGAAGTTCTCCCAATGCCCCAGGAACACCCGCCCCGGACGAAGCCGCTCGAGGATTCCCTCCGGATAATCATCCAGCTCCTCGTAGCCAGGGGGACAGAGGATGGCGAGGTCGACCTCCACCCCGTCCCCCAGCTCCGGAGGGAATCCTTCGGGCGCGGCTGAGGCGGCATCCTGGTAGTGGACCCTGTAGACGACCTCACCCGTGGGGGAGAGAAAGTCGATGAGGTAGGCGAGCGGGGTGCCTTCGAGCCACTCTCCAGCCCAGGTCGGGAGCTGGGAGGCTGGCGTCTCCTGCTGCCCCCGATAGAGGTGGATCCCCATGAAATGGGGTGCGTGGCCCGAGCGCAACGCCATGAAGCGGATCCGCCCATCCGCCACGTAGACCCACTCTCCCGGGGTCTCGTGGTCTCCCACCCTCTCCTCGACCGAGATCAGCCGGGCGGGCTCCAGATCCTGCGATCCCCGGAGAAGATTCACGACGGTCCTGCTCCCGTAGACACGGGCGTTCGGCGCTCTACGATGGGCGATGTAGGGAACGTCCATCAGGTGGTCGTAGTGGCCGTGACCCACCAGGATCGCCTCCACGTCCTCCACCGGGGGGAGGAAGCGGTCCACCATGGCGGTATCCGTGGAGATTCGCCCGACCCCCACTTCCAGGAGTCCCGGGTTCGAGAAGAAGGGGGCCGTGAGCAGGGAGGCTTCCCCCATGCGGAAGAGCCATCCTCCGACCCCGAGATACTGTATCGTGACCGCCTCCTCGCCCCGGGTGCAGCAGTGGAGCTCCATCGCACCACCGCCCGTGGGGAGCGAGCGAGCCGGGGTCCCGCACCCCGCGAGCAGGGCGAATGAAGCGACGATAGGAAGAAGCGGCCCCCAAGCTCCACCGGCGATGGGCATGGCGGTCGCCTGCCCTACGTCACGGTCCGGAGCGTCACCCCGCACTCCCTCGACACCAACTCGAGGAAGGCCTCGTGGAGTGTGCGGGTGATCGGGCCCGGTGTCCCGTCCCCGACGGGCCGTCCGTCGATCCGGACCACCGGACGAACCTCGGTCGTGGTTCCAGTGAGGAAGACTTCGGACACCTCCGACAGCTCCTCGACCGGGAGCGCCCGTTCCCGGATCCGAAGATCGGCCTCGCGGGCCAATTCGAGCACGGCTTCCCGGGTGATTCCCGCGAGGATCTGGTTCGAGGCCGGATGAGTCGTGAGCGTGCCGTCCACGACGAAAAAGAGGTTGCTGTGGGCGCCCTCCAGGGCGATCCCATCCCGGACGAAGATCGCATCTCTCGCGTCCCGTCTCCGCGCACTCTCCTGCGCGAGCACCGACGGGAGGAGCTGAAGGGTCTTGAGATCCGCCCGGGCCCACCGCCCATCGGGGATCGTGACGGCCGCCGACCCCTCCTCCCAGGCCGAGGAATCCCGCCGCGGGAAGGGCTGTGCGTAGGCGTATACGGTGGGCCGGGTCTCCGGGGGCGGAAAGTGGTGCGTTCTCGGAGCCGCGCCCCGAGTCACCTGGAAGTAGACCACGGACATCTCCTCCCCGAGGAGGTCGTTCCTCGCGAGAAGCTCCCGGTGAACCGCTTCCATCGACCCCACCTCGTCGTCAATCTCCAGCCCACGGAGCCCCCCGCGGAGCCGGGCCTCGTGCCGGGCGAGACGGAAGAGCTCACCCCCGTAAGCCGGAGTCACCTCGTAGACCCCGTCCCCGAAGAGGAAGCCACGGTCGTCCACCGAGAGGTGGGCTCGGTCGCGGGGGAGGAACTCCCCATTCAGAAAGACGGTGTTCATGGTGCGGAAGCTCCGTAGTGAGTCGCAGGTGCGGTGGGGTGACACTCGGCGGGAGCCGGTCTCTCCGTTCAGTCGGGCTCTCGGCGCTCCAGGCGGTCGAACTCCTCAAGGAGCTCGGCCTCCCGGATCTCCCCACCCTCCTCGTGCACCTCCGGATCCCCTTCTTCCTCCCCGGATGAGATCCGGCGCCGCTCCTCGGAGTCCGAGGAGATCAAGCCCATCTCCCTCTTCAGGGCCAGAAGCCGCTCGTCCGAGCTGTCCCCGCGTTCTCCCTGCTCCAGCCGGTCGAACTCCCGCTCGAGGGAGTCGCCTTCGAGCGCTTCCGACAGCTCAGAGGCGGCGAGGCTCCTCCGCTCCGCCTCCTCGATCCGTTCCGCCATCCGGTTGAAGGCCTCGAATGCGGACGTGTCGGAGAGCCCGGACATCGTCTCGTGGATCCGCTTCTGCGCCTGCGCCCGCTTCTGCTTGGCCACGAGGAGATTTCGCTTCCGCTTGGCCTCCTCGATCCGCTCGTTCAGCTGCCGAAGCGAGTTCTTGAGCTTCCCGGTCTCCTCCGACTGGTGGCGCCAGGTGTCCTCCAGGGCTTCGGCGCGGGCGGCATGTTCCTGCTGGCGGAGGAGGGCCTGCTTGGCCAGATCGTCCCTCCCTTCGCGTACAGCCAGGATCGCCCTCTCCTCCCAGTCGCGTGCCTGCTTTGCTTCGTCTTCCCCCTGGGCCCTGAGCTTTCGCTCGTCGGCAATCGCCGCAGCCACCTCCTGCTTGGCCGTGGAGAGCTGCTCGCGCATGTCGAGGATGATCTGGTTCAACATCTTCTCGGGATCTTCCGCCCTCACGATCATGTCGTTGATGTTGGACCGAAGGAGGGTGGACAACTTCCGAAGGATGCTCATCGCGTCAGCCCTCCGCGGTTGAAGGTGCGAGGGACCGGATCCGCTCCATGTGGCCGGCAGCCGCCATCAGGAGGCTCTCGACGGAGGCCTGGAGTCGCCCGTAGTCCAGCGCTTCGAGCTGGAGAGTGTCGAGGAGAACGACCTCGTTCTTTTCGATCCCGTACGCCCCGTGCACGAGCTCGTTCGCATTCCACTCGAGGAGGGATCTGTAGAGGTGCGTCAACTCCGGATCGGAGGACGGCAGGTCCATCACCTTGAGGCGCAGGACCAGGAGGGGGGGAGAATGATCGAGGACGAGGGGAAGCCCCTCCTCGCCGCCCCGGACGAGGTACATTCCCTCGGCGATCTCCTCGTGCTCCACATCCATCCGGATGAGATAGCTTTCCAGATCTTCACGACTCAGCATCGCCCCCCCTTTTTCGGTGCAGGGCCAGATCCACTCGACCCGATTCCAACCGGTGTCCGGACTCCGCTCGCTGGATCAACCCGCCGCGACCCGCCCCAGGACATCGGCGAGGTAGCTTCCGGTAAAGGACTCCGGTGCATCCGCAACAACCTCCGGTGGTCCCTCGGCCACGATACGCCCTCCCCCATCCCCACCCTCCGGGCCGAGGTCGAGAATCCAATCTGCCGTCTTGACGACCTCGAGGTTGTGCTCGATCACCACTACGGTATTTCCCTTGTCGACGAGGCGGTGGAGAACCTCCAGGAGAACCCTCACGTCCTCGAAGTGCAAGCCCGTCGTGGGTTCGTCCAGAATGTAGACCGTGCGGCCGGTATCCCGCTTCGCCAGCTCCGTGGCGAGCTTCACCCGTTGTGCCTCGCCACCCGAGAGGGTCGGAGCGGGCTGCCCCAGCTGAAGGTAGCCCAGGCCGACGTCGGACAAGGTCTCGAGGCGAGCCCGGATCCGCGGCACCGGTTGAAAGAACTCGAGCGCCTCGTCCACGGTCATCGAGAGGACATCCGCGATATTCTTGCCCCTGTAGTGGATGTCGAGGGTTTCCCGGTTGTACCGCGCTCCCCGGCAGACGTCGCATGAAACATACACGTCCGGGAGGAAGTGCATCTCGATCTTCACCATCCCGTCCCCCGAGCAGGCCTCGCACCGTCCCCCCTTCACATTGAAGGAGAATCGGCCAGGAGCGTAGCCGCGCATCTGCGCCTCCGGAAGCTCCGCGAAGAGCTGACGGATCGAGGTGAACACCCCGGTGTAGGTGGCCGGATTCGAGCGGGGGGTGCGGCCGATCGGCGATTGATCGACCTCGATCACCTTGTCCACGAGCTCCAGCCCCTCCACCCGGTCATGCGGCAGGGGAAGGGTCCGAGCGCCATAGACCTGCCGGGCCAAGGAGCGGTACAGCGTCTCGTTCACGAGACTCGATTTCCCGGAGCCGGAAACCCCTGTCACGCAGATGAAGCATCCCAGGGGAAAGGCGGCGTCCACCCCGTCCAGGTTGTGCCCGCGAGCTCCCTTGAGGAGAATCTGGGCCCCCGGGGTCGTGGGGCGCCGCTGCGCCGGTATCGGAATCCTCCGATCGCCCCGCAGGTAGGCTCCGGTGAGAGAGCCTTCCTCCCGGATCACGTCCTCCACCGTCCCCGAGGCGACGACATGCCCTCCGTGACGTCCCGCTCCGGGCCCCAGGTCCGCCACGTAGTCGGCACTCCGTATCGTCTCCTCGTCGTGTTCCACGACGAGGACCGAGTTGCCCAGATCGCGAAGCGCTTCGAGGGTACCCAGGAGCCGGGCATTGTCCCGCTGGTGCAGTCCGATCGAGGGCTCGTCCAGGACGTAGAGGACCCCGACCAGGCGACTCCCGATCTGTGTGGCCAACCGGATGCGCTGGCCCTCCCCTCCGGAGAGGGTGTCGGCAGACCGCCCCAGGGTCAGGTACTGGAGGCCCACATCCTCCAGAAACTGCAGGCGGTCACGAGCCTCTTTCAGGATCGGTCCGGCAATCTCCCCCGAGAGCGGGGGAAGCTCGAGGGGCTCGGAGGCCTCCGGCCCTCGAACCGCCCCACTCACCGGAAGGGACTCGAAGAAGGCGCGTGCCTGCGAGATCGACATCCGCATCACTTCGCCGAGATTTCGGCCACCCACGGTCACCGCCAGGGAATCCGCACGCAGGCGGGCTCCCTCGCAGCTCCCACAGGGATGGGCAGTCATGAATCGGCCGAGCTGGCTGCGGACCGACTCCGACGACGTCTCCCGAAACCGTCGGGCCACGTTGGCCACCACCCC
Source organism: Gemmatimonadota bacterium (assembly GCA_007124095.1). GTDB lineage: Bacteria > Gemmatimonadota > Gemmatimonadetes > Longimicrobiales > Gaopeijiaceae > SLCK01. The sequence continues at coordinate 8,529 of SLFU01000182.1, read as the reverse complement.
CTCCCAGGCCTCGGTGTAGCTGCGATCCCGGCCCTTTCGCCGGTAGGGAAAGCGGATCTTCATCTTCCCCGAACCGAAGAGGATCGCGGAGCGGAGCTCCTCGGAGAGCTCGGCCCACGGGGTGTCGAGCTTGAACTCGTAGGCCTCCGCGAGGCCCGGGAGGATCGAGCTCTTCAGATGTCCCCTCGGCTCTCCCCAGGGTAGCACGACTCCTTCCGAGATCGAGAGCCGGGAGTCGCCCACCATCAACTCCGGTGTCACCTCCCGGCGGGTTCCCAGACCATCGCAGTCCGGGCAGGCGCCGTACGGAGAGTTGAAGGAGAACTGACGGGGCTCCAGCTCCGGAAGGCTGATGCCGCAGTGCGCGCAGGCATACTGCTCGCTGAAAAGGTGCGGGGCGGGTTCGACTTTCCCCCCTGACTCCCCGTACTCGAGGACCTCGAGGATCCCGTCGGAGGTGCGGAGCGCCGTCTCCACCGAATCCGCCAACCGGGAACGGGCGTTCTCCCTCACCGTCAACCGATCGACTACGACCGCCACATCGTGGTTCTCGTATCGGTTCAGCTTGGGCGGGTTCGTGAGGTCGTGGGTCTCCCCATCCACCCGCACCCGGACGAAGCCGTCCTTGCGTGCCTTTTCGAAGATCTCCCGGAACTCCCCCTTGCGGCCGCGCACGAGGGGAGCGAGCACCACGATCGGGGTGCCTTCCTCGAGGCCCATGATGCGATCCACGATCTGGGTGGCCGATTGACGCACCACCGGGCGCTGACATTCCGGACAGTGGGGAATACCGACGCGGGCCCAGAGGAGGCGGAGATAGTCGTACACCTCGGTGACGGTCCCCACCGTGGACCGAGGATTCCGGGAGATCGTCTTCTGCTCGATGGAAATGGCGGGAGACAGCCCCTCGATCCCGTCCACGTCCGGCTTCTCCATGAGCCCGAGGAACTGCCGGGCATAGGCGGAGAGCGACTCCACATAACGCCGCTGGCCTTCGGCATAGATGGTGTCGAAGGCCAGCGAGCTCTTTCCCGACCCCGAGATTCCGGTGATGACGACCAGCTTCTCGCGTGGAATCTCGAGCGTGATGTTCTGAAGGTTGTGTTCCCGGGCGCCCCGGACCACGAGAGTCTGCCGGGTCATCAACCCAGGGTGCCTCTCAGCTCCCGCAGCCGTGCGATCCGGTCTTCCGTGGGCGGATGGGTCCGAAAGAGCTTCGAGAAGCTCTGACCACGGACTCCCGCGAGGGGATTCACGATGGCCAGCTGCGCGGCTGCGGGATTCACCTCCATCGGGATCCGGCGCGCGGCGCTTTCCAGACGCTGGAGCGCGCTGGCCAGACCATCGGGAGATCCGGCGATCTGGGCCCCCGTCCGATCCGCCTGGAACTCGTTGGCACGGGAGATCCCCATCTGGACGATCATCGCGGCCAGAGGGGCGATGATCGACATCACGATCAGGGCGATCGGATTACGGTCGCCATTTCTCCCCCCCCCGAGGATCGCCCCCCAGCGCGCCACCGACGCCAGGAGGGCGATGGCCCCCGCCATCGTTGCCGCGATCGTGGACACCAGCATGTGATAGTGCTTGATGTGAGCGAGCTCGTGCGCGATCACCCCTTCCAGCTCGCGTCGGTCCACGAGCTGCATGAGCCCGGCGGTCACGCAGACGACGGCCTTCTTGTGGTTCCGTCCGGTCGCGAAGGCGTTCGGCTGCTCCGAAGGAGCGAGCGCCACGACGGGCATCGGCAGTCCAGCTCGCTGCCGGAGCTCATCGACCATCCGATAGAGTTCGGGCGCATCCTCCGGGCCGATGATCTTCGCCTTGTACATCCGAAGGACCACCTTGTCGCTGAACCAGTACATCCCGAAGTTCATCACCGCAGCGATGATGAAGAAGAGAATCGCGCCCTGTTGGCCCGCGAAGTAGGCTCCCAGCACGACCAGCAGGGCCGTGAGCCCTGCCATGAGCGTAAAGACCTTGAACTGCTGCATCATGATATAGTCGCCTTCCGTGATGGACGTTCTCTTTGGACCTCGATTCGACTCCCTCGATCCGACCCTCTCGTCCGGCAATCCAGCCGGCAATCCGGCCGGCAATCCGGAGGGAGCCATGAGCGATGGCGGTAGTACCCTCTCGGGGTTCCCGGGTGCCAAGCTCCAGGAGCTGGACGCTCAGTAACCCCACTCTCTGAAGACGGAGAGTCCCACGACCTTCGACAGGCGGATGCCAAGCTCGCCGAAGCCGGAAACGCCCTCACGGGCGAACCGGTCCTCCACGAACCCCTCCATCGTCCAGGTGTCGGTGAACCTCCATTCCAATCGAGCCCCCGGAAACTGGGTCTGGGTGCGGGCCCCCAACCCGGTCAGCGGCCTCAAGATCAGCGCCAAGAAGAGGTCCTGGCCGACGTACTGTCCCACCTCGATCTGGGTGTCGGCGAAAGTGCCCCCGAGCCCGGATGCGGTCTGGAGGCCTCCCCCTTCCTGAGCCTGCGTGATCGAGAAGTAGTCCACCCCGAACTGTCGGGCCACCACGGTGCCGAGCTGGGTCGCGAGGGTCCCGATCCCTACGCTGACCCCCGCCCCGGCCGCTCCCTGGAGGACCGAAGTCTCTCCCGAGGCGAGCGCGTACGAGGGCCGGCCAAAGATGAGATAGCTCAGGAGGTCGGACTCCGCGATGGGAGGCTGTGAGTCCGTCGTGAGCGTCACCTGGGGAGCCACGAGTGTCCCTTCCACCTGGGCGATGATGTTCAGCGGCTCACTCGCGTCCCTCCGCAGCCGGTTGATCGCCTGGATGTTGAGGCTCGGATTGATGCCCGGAGTACCGACGAACTCCACGGACCCCTCCACCACCTGGAACTGGCGGCCGAAGGCCGTATACGACCCGCGAGTGGCCTGCAGGCTTCCAAGTAGGAGGAGCTCCCGGGCCGGCCGATCGAAGGTCACGATCAGCTCCCCGCCCATCTCCACATCCATCTCTCGTGATCGGAGCCAGAAGTCGCTCTGGATCTCCAGATCCACATCCACGCGGAGGTTCTGGACGAAGGGGTTCTGGGCCGCCTCCACCACGGGCCGCACGGCCACGAGCGTGGTGTCCACTACGTCGAAGAAGGCCGGATCGGTCAGATCGATCACCTCAGCGGTGCGAGCCAGCTCTTCGAGAAAGATCGAACCTTCCTCCACGCGAACCGTCCCACCGACGCGGGGGCCGCTGAAGGAGCCGGTCAGGGCCACGTCTCCCCCCACCCTGGCCGTCAGGTCCCTGCGCTCCACTGCCTGGAAACCCGACGCGGAGATCCCGAGATCGAAAACGGGGTCCGCCGGGTCCTCGAGCGAAATCGTGCCGGAGACCCGAGCCGTCCCCCGGGCGCGCGCGGTCCCCTCGACCTCGACGATCCGGTCCTCCCTCAGGCGGAGATCGGCGCTGATGTCCGTGGTCCGAACCCCCTGCTCCGCGAGCACGAGCGCCCCACCGCGCAACTGGAGCTCACCGCTCGGCCGGAGCTCCTGGGGCGTGCCTTGGAGCTGGATCGTGCCGGTGAGTGAACCCTCCACGTCCTCGAGCACGTCGAGGAACCCGACGGCGGTGGCGGCCGGGAGGGAGTCCACGACGAGGGTGAGGTCCACATTCCGGTCCGGGAACCGATCCTCCACGCGCTGGAAGGAGAGATTGGCGGGTACTCGGCCCTCGAGGGAGAGAAGGGGACGGCCATCGATCTCCGCCAACACGCTGGTGTGGACGAGCTCGTCCGCATAGGTCAGAGTCCCTTCCACAAGGGAGAGCGTGGCGCCGTTCGCGGAGAAGTCCCGGACCAGGAAAGTCCCGTCCATCGTCGGAGCCCCCGCCGGCCCCCGGATCGCCACATCCAGGTCCAAGGTGCCCGTTGGGAGCTCCTCCGACTGAAGAATCTGGCCCAAGCGCTGAAGATCCACCCCGTCAGCCTGGAGCACGAGGTCGGAGTCGCCCTCCAGATTCAGGACGCCCCGCGCTTCCATCCGCAACTCCTCGCTCCCGACTGCGGACGGGCGGACGAGCCGGAGGAGGTCTACGTCGATCGAGGTGCGGGTCGCCAGGAGCCGGGCGGGCTGGGCCAGCCTCCACTCCACATCGTCGAAGTCCAGGATGAGCGTCTCGAGTCCTACTGCGACCTGGAGGGAGTCGTGCTCGAATTCCCCGCCCAGGTGGAATCCCTCCATCTCGCTTCGCTGCACGTCGACCCGGAACTCCCCCGATCCCGCCGAATAGCCGACTTCTCCACTTCCCCTGAGGAAAGTGAACCCCCCGACGCCGAACTCGTCGATGTCGAGGACCCCCTCCGCCTCCCAGTCGTCCCGCCCTGTCCATCGCCCCAGAAAATCCACCCGGCCGTGGGCGACCGAGATTCCACCGAGGACGGCGTCTTCCAGCTCGGAGAAGCCGGTGGCTCGGAGGTCGGTGACCCCCCCTCGCAGGACGAGCTCCCCGAAGGCGCTGCCCTCGAGCACGAGCTGATCCCCCGTGCCGAGAGTCTCCGGTTCGACTCCATCCATCCGGAGAATGTCCCGCTCGAGCTCTGTGAGCGTGTCGGCGGCGATCACCTCCTCCCCCTCGCCATCCCCCAGGAAGATCGGGCGGATCGCGGCGAGCGACTCGGACTCCCAGATCACCGTGATCTCCCCGTCCGACTCTCCCTCTCGCAAGGCCAGGTCTCCCCGCCCCGAGAGGAGGAGAACGGAAGAGACGAGGTCGAGCTCGTCGATCAGGAGGCGGCCACCCTCGGCGATCAGGTGGGCATCGAGCCGATCCACCTCCGCTCCCCCGAGATTCGAGTCGTGCAGGGCGAGACGAAGCGCTCCCGCCAGCTCCTCGAGCTCGAGCCCCTCCCCGTCCAGAAAGAAGGTCCCGTTGACGACCGTCGGGTCGGGAAGGGCCTCGACGAGCTCATGCATCCGGAATCCTTCCAGGGACCCGTCCACCTGGTAGTGCCGGGCCGGATCGCCGACGTCGAAGCGCGCGTCGGCCACGAGAGTGCCGGCGGGGGTGGCCAGGCGACCCGAAAGCCCGAGGTCACGGAGGGGCCCATCGGCGCGGACCGGACCGGTCAACTCTCCCGAGACCGGGAACTCCCGCCCCACTCCCGCGGCGAGCCCATCCAGCGAGAGTGGACCCAACATTCCGTCGAGTGAGAGGTGAATTTCCTCGGCCTCCTCCCGGATCGACCCCACAAGGGTGATCCGCGAGGCGAACGGCTCGGGGCCATCCACGATGCGGTGCTCGATCTCCGCAGTGAGGTGGAGCGCGGATGCCAGCCCACCGGAGGCTTCCACCTGGACCCGACCCTCCCCGATCACGGGAAAGTCCGGGAGGAGAAGCCCGAGCGCACGGTAATCGAGGGGATCCACGGTCAATGACAGGTCGCTCACCTCCGGATCCCCGTGGAGATGCACGATCCCATCGAATTCCACGGTGGGAGTGGGGAGGTCCCGTTCCGGATCCTCGTAGCTCAGGTCCCCCGCGACCGAGAGGGCGCTGAAGGGCCCCTCGGCGCGAAGCCGGCCCCGCACCCTTCCCGGCACGGGGAGGGGTTCGGCCAGCCATGGATCGAGCTCACTCAGCTCGAGTGGGAGAAGCTCGACCGAGGTCTCGGTCAGCCGCGACTCTTCGCCCAGGTCGACACCTACATCGCCTACGACGCGGCTCCCGCCCACCTCGATATCGGCGGCGGTAATCCGCCACCGGCTCTGGTCCAACGGGCCTCCTCCCTCCAAGGTGAGCCGGCCTTCTCCATCCGGGATTCGCTGGTCGATCCAGCGCAAATCGCCCAGCTGCAGGACCGGAGCATCCAGCTCCACATCCAGCTCGAGCTCGCCCCAGTCGACGGCAACCCGGCCGCTCAGCTCAGAGCCCGGCAGCCAGATCCGATCGGCATCGAGGGTGACCCGAGAGCCCTCGCGGGTGAGAACCCCCCTGAGATCCTCCAGGTGAAAGGGTTCGTCGAACACGTGCCCGGTGAGAGAGAGGCTCCCGAATTCGACGCGCTCCCCTTCGCGGTCCGGACCCAAGAGGTCCGCCTCCACGATCCACAGGTCCATCTCAGTGAACCGGAATACGCGGTAGGCAAGGGTCTCGCCGTCGAATTCCCCCTCCCCGTGAGACACTTCCGTAACCATCCGGGAATCGAGCTCCCCGTTCTCCGCCGGGAGGCGGATCACGACCTCGCCGTCGTGCACCACCAGATTTCGCAGAGCCACCGTGAAACCGGCGCCCTCACCGGGCTCGTCGTCCTCCGGCCCCGCGAAGATCCGTTGAACATTCGACCCCGTATCCCCATGCAGGGTCTCGATCGTCACTCGCGGACGCCACACCTCGGCGGGAACCAGCACCAGCTCCCGCCGGAGGAGGTCCCGAAGGGAGTACTGCACTCGGAGTGAGTCGGCCTCCACGAAGGGGCGCCCCCCGGCGTCCCGGACCGAGATGCCGTGCAAGGTCACCCCGTGCAAAAGCCCGTCGGACCTCAACCCCTCCACCTCCACCTCCCCATTCACATACTGCGGAAGTTGATTCAAGGCCATCCGCAGGATGAAGTCGTGACCCGGCTGCGTCTGGAGCAGGAGGAAGGCCGCTGCGGCCACGAGGACGAGGACGAAGAGGAGCCCACCTCCCATCCATCGCAGGACCCTGAGCGTGGTCGACATGATCAGAAGGCCTGGCCGATGGAAAAGTGAAGCTGGATGCGGCTCCACAAGGATTCCGCGCCAAGCCGGAAGGGAACGCGTGGGCCGAGGAGGGCCAGATCCTCGAGGGGGACCCAGTCGAGCACCTCCCCACCGGGACCCCGCAACCTGGCCGTCTCCGGGTCCACCTCGGCATCGAACGGCCTCAGCTGTGAGGTCACGACCGGGAGGTGCCGGACCTCGCTGGGCCGGTAGGCGACATCCACACGCACCGGTCCGATCGGTGTGCTGTACCGAACGCCGAATCCGGGTGTGAAGACCACATCGCTCCGGCTCACGGACTCAGAGGTATCCCAGACCCGTCCGAAGTCCACGAAAGCCGCGCCCCGCAAGAGCGACACTCCGAGGGGGAAGCGCAGCTCCAGATTCCCCTCCACCAGCTGGCTTCCCCCGGTCGGCCGCTGGAAGAACCGTTCGTCACCGAGCCCCGAGGCGTCGCAGGCGAGGGCCGCCACCTCCTCCGGGGAGCAGACGGCCTCATCCATCCCGCGGACCGGAAAGACGAGATCTTCCACCTGGGCCGAGACCACCTGGGGGCCGAGCTGGTTCTGGGCGTACCCTCGCACGGAGTTCGCCCCCCCTGCGTAGAAGCGTTTCTGGGGGTGGGCGATCCGTGGGGTGTGGTCGACCAGGGCCTGAAGGCCCCTGAACTCGCCCGCTCGAAGCCACCCCCCCCTCAGGCGCCCCGCTACCACGATATCGTCCAGGATCCCCCGAAAGACGCTCACCTCGGCGACCGCCCGCTCGAAGGTAAAGTCGGAGAGGGTTCCCGGGGACGCATGCTCGAAATCCAGGAGCGCGGTGTATCCGCCGGTCGGAGAGATGGCCCGATCCGTCCGGTCGCGGGAAAGGGAGACGCCGACCGGGGCGAGGCGGTTCGACGACTGGAGGAGATCGATGTCCAGAGGATCGCAGACGAGAAAGCTCGTGCAGAAAAAGACCTCGGCCGCATCCAGCCGGGCGAGCTGGGGCCGGTAGGAGAAGGTGAGAGGCGTCCCCCGGCCGAGGGTCCGGGTGAGGCTGAGGTTCAACCCCAGCGCCCGTCGCACGAAGATATCCTGCAGGCTCTGACGCTCCGCGTAGACCGAGGCGGAGAACGAGTTCCGGGGCGAGAAGATGAAGGGCTGCGTGAAATCGGCGGAGACCACCCAGTTCAGCTCCCCGTAGACATCGCTGCCGGCCGCCGAACAGACGGACTCCTCCAACGTCGGGGTCAGGATGTTCGAGATGCGACCGCGAACCACCATCCGGCGGGCGCCCCCCCGGAAGTTCCGGCTCGACCAACGGGACTCGGTGTTGAAACACTCCGCCGTGTTCCATCCCCCACCCGCCCGGACCCGGTGCGTGTTCCCCTCATTCACCTGGACCTGGAGGGGGACGACGCTGTCCGGCTGGTGATCGAGATTCTGGACAACGGCCGCGTGACGGAAGATCTCGAGGTTGTAGATGTTCCGTTGGGCGTCGAAGAGCAACTCCTGGCTGTAGAAGGTCCCCTCCTCGAAGGGGAGCATCCGGCGGATCACCCGAGCGTCCACATTCTGGTTTCCCACCACCTCGATCGGCCCGAAGCGCGCCCTCGGTCCGGTGTAGACGTCGAACTCGACCTCCGCCTCCCGGGAGTCCGCGGGGATGAAGAGGTTCCTGAGCACATCCACGTGCGCGTAACCCTCGTTGCGCAGCCGCTGCGTGAGGGTGTCCCGGACGGCTTCGAGCACGAGCATGTTGAGCGGGTCGCCCACCGATAGCGGGAGATCCTCAACCAACGCACGTGAGCCGACGTCCTCGATCCCCACCACTTCCAGCGAGGTCACTCGGT
>SLFU01000147.1 GCA_007124095.1 Gemmatimonadota bacterium | reverse complement strand
GAGTGGTCGCGGAGCTTGGGGGGCGGCAGTACCTTGTTCGCATATGAGTCCTACCGAACCATCCCGGACCCCCGCGCCGGAGGGACCGCCCTCTTGGCTTCCCGAGCGGGTCGAGGCTTTCCGCTCTGCCCTGGTCGAATTCTTCGAGGAGAACCAGCGGGAGCTGCCGTGGAGGCGTGACCCCGAGCCCTACCCCGTGCTCGTCTCGGAGGTGATGCTACAGCAGACGAGGGTCGATACCATGCTTCCGTACTTCCGGAGGTGGATGGAGCGGTTTCCGACCCTCGAGGAGCTGGCCGAAGCGGAGCAGGACGAGGTCCTGGGCCTCTGGCAGGGGCTGGGCTACTATTCCCGTGCTCGGAATCTGCATCGTGCCGCGCGCGAGGTCTCCGAGCGGTACGGTGGCCATATTCCTGAGGACCCGCAGGAGCTTCGGACCCTCCCGGGGGTGGGCCCCTACACTGCAGGGGCGGTTGCTTCGATCGCTTTCGGGGTATCCGCACCCGCGGTGGACGGAAACGTCCGGCGGGTTCTGGCGCGGCTGATGAATCATCCGGAGCCTCCCGGGAGTCTTCTGAGAGAGTGGGCCAGCGCGCTTGTACCGAGCGAAAGACCGGGGACCTTCAACCAGGCGCTAATGGAGTTGGGCTCCCTGGTCTGTACGCCCCGGAAACCGAGCTGCGAGAGGTGCCCCCTTTCGGCCTTCTGCCTGGCCCGTTCCGAGGGTACCCAGGAGTGCCGTCCACGGCGCCGGCGCCGAGCGGCGCCCCCATTCGTCAGGGAGGCGGTGGCGGTACTCTCGAGCGAAGGGGTCGAAGGCCGGCGGGTCCTGCTCAGGCGAAGAGGGGACCGAGGGCTTCTGGCCGGGATGTGGGAGCTCCCCGGACGGACGGTGGAGGTGGAGGGTGGAGAGGAGAAGGTCGCACGAGCCCTGGCGACCGAGCTGCTCGAGGGTTTGGGTGGGGACCCGGTGACTCCCTCCGACGAGGTCGCTCGACTGTCCGTCCTCGATCACGCCTTCTCCCACCGGAAGGTCCGATATTTCCCTTTCCTGATCCGGACGGGACCGGTGCCGGCCCCGAGCCCTCGCGAGGAAACCCTGCGCTGGGTGGTTCCGGATCAGGTGGACGACTTGCCTATTCCTGCAGCGCAGCGGAAGCTGCTCGGAAGACTTTCTAGCTCGCGGCGTGACTGAACGGCCTTCGAGCACGAGGTGCTTTCTCACACTGGAGTTCCAATGTATCGAACGTTGCTCGTCCCCCTGGATGGTTCCGATTTCGCAGAGGACGCCCTTCCGATGGCGAAGCTCCTGGCCCGCAAGCTGGGCGCAGAGATGCACTTGGTACACGTGATCCGACCGTCTACCGATACGGATTTCAAGACTCCCCAGGAGGACCTGGAGTGGCGAGAAGGGGCGCGAGAAGGGGTGGACGGGTACCTCAAGGCCCTGGCGGAGGAGGCTCGGAGCGAAGAGCTCTCCGCACTCACTGCGACACTGGAGGGCCGCGCGCTACCACAGCTTCGCGACTACATCCAGGAGCAGGATGTCGATATCGTCGTCCTTACGAGCCACGGAGCCGGTGGAGTCCAGAGGTGGTGGCTGGGCAGCGTGGCGGACGGACTCGTTCGGACCGCCGACGCCGATCTCCTCGTGGTGCGCCCCTGGGACGAGACGGAGGACCGCGAGCCCGCCTCGTCCCGATTCGGCCGGATCGTCGTGCCCCTGGACGGATCGGAGCTTGCGGAAACGGCGCTGGAGCCGGCGCGGGAGTTGGCTTCCCGGTTCGATTCCCGGCTCACCCTCCTCAGGGTGGTGCCGGCTCCTATCGAGCTGACCTCGATTTACGGGGTCTCCGGAGTCGAGGTCTCCGGGAGGGGACACAAAGAACGCCTTTCCGAAGCGAAGGCCTATCTGGATGCTCTCGTTGAGAATCACCCCGAAGAGGGGCTGGAAGCCCGGGTGGTCCAGAGCGCCAGTCCGGCGGATGGTATCGTCTCCGAGGCGCGGGAGCTCGGTGCCGACCTGATTGTGATCTCCAGCCACGGGCGTGGCGGGTTCGAGAGAGTGGTGCTCGGGAGCGTTGCGGACAAGGTCGTTCGCAGCACTACCCGGCCCGTTCTCGTGGTTCGTGGGAGAGAGGAGGAGGACTAGCGTGGTGAGTCCCTGACTCACCACACTAGTGAATGTCTCGAACCATGGAGGCTCTCGTGTATCGGAAGATCTTGGTTCCTCTGGACGGGTCGCGCTTCAGCGAACGTGCGCTGTCCCCTGCCCTCGGCCTCGCTTCGCGTTGGGGGGCAGGCTTGGAGCTGGCCACGGTTGCGAACCCCGGTGGGTTTCGACGCGTCCCGGAGCCCTCGGAGCTGATCGGAGACGAGTCGCGGGAGCGGGCAAAGGGGGAGGCGACCGACTACCTGGAAAGGGTGGAGTCTCGGATCCGCGAGGGAGGCTTCCAGGGAGAAATCGGATGGTCCGTGATTTCCTCGGGGAATGTCTCGTCATCGCTGGTCCGCCACCTCGGGCAGGTCAATGCGGACTTCGTCGTGATGACGACCCACGGTCGGGGGCCGATCGAACGAGGGTGGCTCGGGAGCAGCACGGATGGCTTCATCCGCCGAAGCCCGGTGCCCATCCTCCTCATTCGGCCCGAAGTGGACGACGAGGAGCCGGTTCCTGAGGGGGAGAGCGAACGGGTACCGGTCGGCGCCGGGGGTTTCGGTAGGGTCCTATTCCCTCTGGACGGATCGGAGGCCGGGGAACGGATGCTCGAGCTTGCACGACCGCTGGTGAACGACGATGGAGCGAGAGCCCTCCTCCTGCGTGTGGCGCCTCCGGCGATGCCGGGAACATCACCGTACCTCCCGCATCTCGTGGAGGAGGCCTATGATGGTGAGGCCGCGAAGAAGGCGGCGATGGAGTACCTCCGGGAGCTAGGCGCCCGCGCTCCGGCGGGTGAGGTGGAGACGCGGGTGGTGACGGCCTCACAGCCCGCTGTCGCGATCCTCCGGTCGATCGAAGAGGAGGCGGTGGATCTCGTCGCGATGTCGACCGCCGGGAGGGGCGGGGTGGCACGGCTCCTTCTGGGGAGCGTGGCCGACAAGGTGATCCGCGGGTCTCCGGTCCCGGTCCTCGTGTTCCGAGAATCGGAGGGGGGATAGGGTTTCCCGGGTCAGCTACCGAAGGGGTCGAGCCCCTGGAACCCCTGGCCGGGCCCCTTCCTCCCCTTCGACGAGGGGTGGCGGGCTCGACCGTATCCCTGGTCCGACCTGGAAATCCGGTTCTCTGCCACGAGGGTCTCGAGGATCAGCTCACAGCCGGCAGCCCGGATCCCGTCGACGCTTTCCTCCGAAGCGAGGCCGGTTTCGGCTACCAGCCCCAGCAACCCCGGGACCTGCTGGAACCCCTGAACGCAGGCGCGGGCTCCGGCGTCGTCGGAGACCTGGAGCGCCCCTCCCGACTCGAAGTATTCCACCACTTCCTCCAGGTCGACCGAGGTCCCTGCTCGGTCACGGAAGGTGTCGCGAGCCGCCTCCGAAATGAGCTCGAGGGCAATTCGCTCGGCGCCATGGAGCTCCCCCTCGTACTCCAGTTCGAGTTTTCCGGTGATCATGGGCAGGGAGGCGTACACATCTCCGATTCGCGGGATGGCCCGATCCTCGTCAAGCCGGAGGGCCCGCCGCTCCGCGTTCGAAACGGCTCCTTCGAGGACGGTGATTGGCATCCGCTGGCTGACGCCGGAGCGTTGATCGACCCGCTTGTCCTTCCTGGCTAGGAAGGCCACCCGCTCGATCACCTCGAGAACGAAGCTCGGGAGCTCGACGGGGGATCCCCCCCGTTCGACCCACGCCTCCTGGCGAGTGATTTGCATTCCGGTCTCGACCGTCTCCGGGTAGTGCGTGCGAACCTCCGCTCCGATCCGGTCCTTGAGGGGTGTGATGATCTTCCCCCGAGCCGTGTAGTCTTCGGGGTTGGCCGTGAAAACCAGAAAGACATCCAGCGCGAGCCGCACCGGGTATCCCTTGATCTGCACGTCCCCTTCCTGGAGAATGTTGAACAGCCCTACCTGGATCTTTCCGGAGAGGTCCGGGAGCTCGTTCAGGGCGAAGATGCCACGATTCGCACGGGGGAGGAGGCCGTAGTGGATCGTCAGCTCGTCCGAGAGGAGGTGCCCGCCCCGGGCGGCCTTGATGGGATCCAGATCGCCGATGAGGTCCGCTACCGTTACATCGGGGGTGGCGAGCTTCTCGACGTAGCGGGCCTCCCGTGGGATCCAGGACAGGGGCGCATCATCGCCCTCCCGTTCCAGGAGGATCCGTCCCTCCTTCGAGATGGGTGCGAAGGGGTTGTCATTTACCTCGCTTCCCTCGAGAACGGGGATCTCCTCGTCCAGCAGATCCACGAGTTGCCGGAGGATCCGGCTCTTCGCTTGCCCCCTGAGTCCGAGGAGGATGAAGTCATGTTGGGCGAGAACGGCATTGACAATCTGGGGAATCACCGAGTCGTCGTATCCCCGGACCCCGGGAAAGAGCTGCTCCTTCGCTCGCAGCTTACGGACCAGATTCGAGCGGATTTCCTCCTTCACCGGCCGGGGCCGGTAGCCGCTCGCCCTGAGGGCGCCGACGGTCGACGGACGGGACTGGCTCATAGCGGAGTCTCCGGGGGGCTGCTTGGCTGCGAGGTGACGGAAGGAAAGGGAGTCAATACTCTTTCAACGTCGGGGCTCGGGATACCATCCCCGGCCCCGCGAGTTCCCTGACGCGAACGAGCCGATTCAGCGAGGAGTGTGCCAGGATGGCGGATCGTCCCCTCCCCACAGTCACCATACATCCGGCCCGGGAACAGCCCGAGCTTCCCCGCGAGCGGTTTCTCCGGGAGGAGGAGCCGTCTGAGGAGGCGGTTCACATGGACGTCCTCTTCGTGGGGGGCGGGCCCGCGGGGTTGGCGGGGGCGATCGAGCTGGCCCGGCTCGTCCGGGAAAACGAAATGGAGGGACGGGGGAAGGGGAGCTTCGAGATCGGAGTGCTGGAAAAAGCCGCAGAGCTCGGCGGGCACACCCTATCCGGGGCCGTCGTGGATCCGCGGCCCTTTCGCGAGCTCTTTCCAGACCTCCGGGACGAGGAGTTCCCCTTCCGGGGAGAGGTGGAAGGGGAGGCAGTCTATCTTCTGACCCAAAAGGCCGCCCTGCGCGTTCCGACACCACCGACCATGAGAAATGAGGGGAATTGGGTCGCGTCGATCTGTGAGGTGGTCCGCTGGATGGGAAAGAAGGCCGAGGAGCTCGGGGTGAACCTGTTCCCGGGCTTTCCCGTGGAGGCGCTTCTGGTGGAAGGATCCCGGGTTCGCGGCGTCCGGACGGTTCCCGCGGGCCTGGACCGGGACGGCGAGGCGGGGCCAGAATACATCGCCCCGACGGACCTCACCGCGCAGGTGACCGTCCTGGCGGAGGGGGTAAGGGGGCCGCTCACCCGGAGCTGGCTCGAGTGGGAGGGTGTGCGGGCCGCCAACCCGCAGATCTACGCGCTTGGGGTCAAGGAGCTATGGGAAGTCCCCGGCTCGATGGACCGCGTCGTCCATACCATGGGGTGGCCACTCTCTTCCGACACCTTCGGCGGGGGATGGATCTACCCGATGGGGAACCGCCTCGTATCTCTCGGGATCGTCGTAGGATTGGACTATCGGGACGCTCGACTCGATCCACACCGGCTTCTCCAGGAGATGAAGACGCACCCTCTGGTCCGGCGGATCCTGCAGGGCGGGGAGCTGATAGAGTGGGGTGCACGCACGATACCCGAGGGAGGGTACCACTCGGTGCCCGAGCGGCGTCACGGCGACGGGCTTTGCGTCGTGGGCGACGCGGCCGGATTCGTGGACGTGCCCTCGCTCAAGGGAATCCACTACGCTGTGGAATCCGGGGTTCTGGCGGCTCGTGCGATCTTTCGGGCCCTCGAGGCGGGGGACACATCGGAGGTGGGGTTGAGGAGCTACACCGAGTCGGTGGACGACTCCTTCATCATGAGGGACCTCTACCGCACCCGGAACATGAGGTCTGCCTTCAAGAACGGGCTCTATTCCGGAGTCCTGAAGGCTGGCGCCATGACCCTCACCGGGGGACGCTTTCCGGGAGGGAGAATCCCGGTCGAGGAGGACGCCTCCGAGCCACGCCGGTTCGGGCCCACCCCGGCAATGCCCCCCTCCGAAGACCCTCTTTACGTTTCCAAGGTGGATGCGGTCTTCAAGTCGGGAAATCGCACTCGGGACGACCTCCCATCGCACCTGATCGTGCCCGATGATGTCGCTCCGGGTCTGGCCCGATTCTACACCTACCTCTGCCCCGCAGGGGTCTATGAGGCCAGGGGCGGGAGCCTGGTGGTCAACGCGCCGAACTGTGTGGACTGCAAGGCCACGGACATCCTCGGTCCACGCTGGACTGCCCGGGAGGGTGGGAGCGGACCCGCCTACCGCCGTATGTGACCCATCAGTTCCTCAGTCCCGCGCCAGCTGAGAGATCGGAGCTCCGCCCCCGTGGGGGCTCTCGGCCACCACGGAGGAGTAGGACAGCCCAGGACAGGGTTCAAAGTCCCCGCATCCGTAGAGCGCCGTGTAGATCCGGGTGTACTGCTGGACGACCTTCACGTAGTGGCGCGTCTCCCGGAAGGGGATGTGCTCCAGGAAGACGTCCCGGTCCCGGTAGGCCGGGCGCTGTCGCCACTGGCGAATGCGGGACGGACCCGCGTTGTAGGCCGCCAGGGCGTCCTCCGCCAGGCCGTCGAAACGAGAGACCATGCTCGAGAGGAAAGTGGTGCCCAGTCGCACGTTGGTCTCCGGGTCGTCGAGCCTTCCGGGGGAGTAACGGATGCCGAGGCTCCCCGCTACTTCGCGAGCGGTGCCGGGCATGAGCTGCATCAGCCCCACCGCTCCCGCGGAGCTCTGGATCCGGGAGTGGAACATCGACTCCTGGCGGATGAGGCCCGCGACGAAGAATGGGTCCAGACCCTGGGCCCGCGCTTCCCGGACGATGATATCCCGGTAAGGGAAGGGGTGCACGATCCGGAGGAGCCGGTGGTTCCACTCTTCCTCTTCCCGGTGGATGTCCCGGCCGAGCACGATCCCCTGAAGGGGGAACTCGCCCTCGATCAGCGCTTCGGCGAGGTCATACGCCCCATCGCGTTCGTCGGAGAAATACCGGGTCAAGCGTTCCAGCTCGAACGCGAAGGATCCCGCGGTGGGCACGAGCTGATGGATTCGGAGGCGGATGAGCGCGTTACGGAGCTCGACTTGCAGCTCCGGATTCGGAGCGGGTCCCTCGGTCAGCCCGGGGGGGAGGAGCTCGGCGTCGATCCGTTCCCCTGCGAAGATGCCGTAAAAGGTAAGAGGGTCGGCGTCGTGGACCTCCCTCAGGCGCACTCGAGACATCTCTCCTTTGCCGAGGCGCTCCTGGGCGAGGGCGGACCAGTAGCCGGCTTGTTGACGTCCGGCCAGTCGGCGGCTCCCGACCAGGTACCTCTCGAAGATGTCGGCGGCCCCCGAAAGATTCCCGCTCAGGTACTCCTCCGTTCCGAGTTGAACGAGGGTGAGCTCGGTGGAACTGCTGCCAACTCCGACCTCCAGGAGCTCGTCGAGAAAGCTCCTGGCTCGGGGACCGAAGCCGGTCTCGAGCTCCCGAGTGAGCATGAGGTGCAGGCCCTGCTCGGCCAACCCTGAGTCGGGAGCGCGACGCGCCAGCTCCCTGAAGGCGAATTCCGCGGCTGAGATATCGCCCCGTCCCAACGCCGCACGTCCGGTCCAGTATAGGGCCGGACCGGCGACCTCGGGGGGGGACAAGTCCGCCCGGAGGGGAGCGAGCATCCGCTCGGCGTCGGAGTGACGTCGAAGTTCGACGAGGGCCCGTCCCAAACCCTGGCGGAGCTCTCGCGAATCGGTCGAAGAGAGCGCGGATCCGTCGAGATGCGGGCGAAGCCGACGGTGCGCGCTCTCCCAGGAGCCGGCGGCGAGGAGCAACCGGCCGAGCCGGATCTCCTCCGGCGGGGAGAGGTCGCCCGGAAGTCGATCCAGGGTCCGGGCGGCATTCTGTGCGCTAATCCCCGAAGGGCTCTCCTCTATGGCCCTCCAGAGATCGGCGCGCGCCGAGAGGGTGTCCCCGATTTCAAGGGCAAGTCGACCGGCTCGGAACCAGGCGTCCCCCGCGGCGGCACCCCCCGACAGCCGTTCCGCGGCCGAACGGGCGAAGCGCAGGCCGGACTCCAGGTCGTCGGCCTCTTCGAAGGCCTCCACGGCCACACCCCATCCCCAGCGAGCCCAGAGCTCCGAGTCCGGGTCCACCCGGGCAAGAGCAGTGCGGACTCCCGCCGTGTCACCTGCGGCGGCGAGGAGCTCGGCCAGGAGGAGGGGGCGCCACTCCTCTGCGGTCGGAATCAGCGCCAGGGCGGAGTCGGCTCGGTGTGCGTTCTCGATCCGGTTCCCGTCTCGCCATCCTTCGAGGGCGTCCTCGAGCGACTCGAGGGACTGCCGCTCAGTGGCGGTGTCGGGAGCGGGAAGGGCAAGGTAAGGTTGGAGGGGGTCCGTTCGGGTAGATTCCTGCGCGACCGCCTCCTCCGCCGACGATTCGAGGGAGGGGGAGCAGGCCATCATGACAAGGCCCGCACTCAGGAGCACACCCCTCCACCGGAGGACCGAAGGTCCGGGAGACGACAGAGGTTGCTGGCACATGGAATCCACCCCTCGGAGGGATCTTCACCCGTATTCTACGTTACTCGATGAGTCCGGCCCGGTCCAGCCAGCGGGTGATGTCGGTGGCTGAGATGATCCCGAGGAGCTCTCGGTTTCTCGCCACCAGGATCCGTCGAGTGTCCCCCTCCCGCATCCTCTCGAGGACCGTCATCATGGTCGTTTCT
>SLFU01000088.1 GCA_007124095.1 Gemmatimonadota bacterium | reverse complement strand
GCCGACCAGCTCCTCCGGAAGGCTGAACGGCCGCTGCTCCTCCTGCGTGACCAGGAGGCTGGAAAGGGGCTCTTCAAAGCCGTCACGTCGCCTGCGCATGTCCTCGTGCCTCTCGACGGGTCCGAGGCTGCCGAGGTGGTGCTCCAGGTACTCGACCCCCTGCTTCCGAAGGATGGTGGGAGGGTCACCTTTGCCTCGGTGCTGCACCAACCGTTCCCACTCGCGACCACGTACCTACCACACGGCGCTTCCGATCAGTTCATGATGTCGGAGCGGAAGGAGCAACTGCAGGCCTACCTGAGCGAAGTCGAAGACCGTTTTCGTGGGCGGGGAGTGGAGACGGAGACGAGAATCCTCGTGGCGGAGGACGCCGCCCAGGGCCTCCTGGAACTGGCCGAAAAGGGAAAGGTCGATCTCATCGCGCTGTCGACCCGGGGACGGGGAGGAGTCACTCGATTCTTCCTCGGGAGCGTGGCCGACAAGTTGGTCAGGGGAGCCAAGGTGCCCCTCCTGACCGCACGGAGACCGCGGGAGGAAGGGGAGGAGGGCTGAGCCCTTCCCTCAGCGATCCGGCCAGGCCAGTACCAGGGTGACGGCGGCCAGGACACCGATGGTGTAGAATGGCAGGAGCCTCCCGAAGAGGCCCCTGCCTCCCAGCACCCCGGCAATTCCCAACTTGAAGCAGAGGTTGGAGATCACAGCCGCCGTCACCACACGCCAGAGGGTGGACGCCTCGAGACGCCCCTCTTGGGTGAGGTGTGCGGTGGAGAGGGTGATCGCGTCGGTGTTCGCCAGGCCGGAAACGATGGCAATCAGGTAGAGCCCCTCGCTCCCAAACCACTCCTGGCCGGCGGCCGTTGCCAGGAGGATCAACCCATAAAGGGCGCCGAAGGCGATCGCTGACGGGAGTTCGGTGGGATTCTCCTGTTCCGGCATCGCCATCGCTCCGGCACGGCGCCGGGTCCAGGCGACCAGAGAGAGGACTACGAAGACGACCAGCATGAGGGCGAGGGGTGGCGCGGCGGTTGCAAGGGCCGCCGGCGCCACGACGGCGATCTCAACCAGGACCCGGACGAAAACCACCGAGGAGGCGATGAGGACCACCACGGCGGAGAGCTCGGATGACCCCTCCCCGAAGCGGCTCCTACGGGCGTAGCTGACCGTGGTGGCGGTGCTCGAAATCATCCCCCCCAGGAGTCCCGCCAGCGCGGTCCCGGCCCGGTGGCCCAGGAGCTTGTAGGCCACGTATCCACCCAGGCTGATCCCCACGATGAGCACGACCATGAGCCAGATCTGGCGAGGATTCAGGACATCCAGGGGACCTAAGGTTCGGTTGGGGAGGACCGGGAGGATGACCAGGGTCAGCAGAACGAACCTCATCATCGCCGTTACGTCCTGATCTCCGAGCCGATCCACGAGCCGCTGGAGCTGACCCTTCGCGTGGAGGAGCACCGCGACGGTTCCCCCGGCGGCGATTCCCAACTCGAGAGGGCCGAAAACGAGGAAGGCGCCAAGACCGAACATCAGGAGGAGCGCCACTTCAGTGGTGATCCCGGGGTCGCGCAGGCCCGCCCTCAGCTTCGCCACATTCCCCGTCACGACCATCGCCGCTACGGTCAGGAAGGCCGCGGCGAGGACCCACCCTCCGAATTCGGTCGCGAGGATGGCCGAGATTCCCCCAAAGACCGTGACGAGGGCGAAGGTGCGAAGCCCCGCGATCGTGCTGTCCGCCCGCTCGCGTTGGAGGCCAACGAGGAGGCCCAGGCCGAGCGCGATCCCAAGTCGGACAATCATGGACTCCAGGGTGAGGTTCCCCACCTCAGATCCTCCACCTCACGGGGCTCGGCCCACTCTCCACTGGGCCTTCCCCCGGACCGAGTTCCAGGTTCAAGGGAAGGGAGAAGGAGAACTGGCTGCCTTCGCCAATTCGGCTGTCCACCCAGATCCGGCCTCCGTGACCTTCCACGATCCCCTTCGCAATCGTGAGTCCGAGCCCGATCCCCCGAGCCGCGGCATTCTCCGCCCGCCAGAACCGCTCGAAGACCTTGGAATGCTCGTCGTCGGGAATCCCGGGACCCGAATCGTGGACGGCCACCCTCAGTTCGCGGTCCTTCACCACCGCGCGAATCCGGACGCGCTTCCCAGCCGGCGTGTGATTCACGGCGTTGCCCAGGAGATTTGAGAGGACCTGGTGGATCCGGTCGGCGTCTATCGGGACGGAAGGGAGGAGGGTTCTGTCGATCTCGTTCTCAACCAGGACCCCTTTCACCCGGGCGAGGGGGTCGATCTGGCCGACAGCCTGCTCGATCACCTCGAAGAGGTCGTCGGTCTTGGGGGAAATGACGAGGTGCCCTTCCTCCATTCGGCGCAATTCGAGCAGGTCGTGTATGAGCCTGTGCATCAGGTCGGCGGATTGGCGGATCGCGGAGAGATACCGATCGTCGGGCTTCGGACCGCTCTGCTCGCGGCTCCGCTCCAGTGCCTCGAGTGCGATGAAAATCGTCTGGAGGGGGTTTCCGAGATCATGGGAGACGATGCCCAGCGTCTCGTCCCGGGTCTGGATCGCCTGCGTCGCCTCCTGGTAGAGCCGTGCGTTGTCGACGGCCAATCCGGCCCGGAGTCCGAGCTCCTTGGCGAGGTCCAGGTCCTGGGCGTCGAAGGGCCGGCTTCCCCGGGTCGCAATCATCAAGAGGACCCCGAGAATCCGATCCCTGGCCCGGAGGGGGATCACCATGTAGCTCTCGATTTCCAGACTCCGCAGGATCTCGAGGTGCTCCGTTCCCTGGGCGACTTCACGAAGCAGCTCGTCCGAAACGGCCGAGTGCAGGTGTGCCTCGCCGGCCTCGAGGGCCTTCGATGCGAGATGTGGCTGCGACCGATCGAGGGATATCGTCTCGAGGACAACTGCCGCCGGAGCCATCTCCGGCAATCGATTGGCGACCTTCAGCCTCCGAACCTTCCCCGACTCTTCCCGAATGTCGACGGCGCAGAGGTCGGCAAGGGCCTTGACCGTGAGCTCCGCCACGCTGGCCAGGGTCTCCTCGAAGTCGAGTGAGGAGGCGAGCACCTCTCCGACCTCCGCCAGGAAACGCTCGGCCTCAAGGACCCGAACTTCGCGACTCACGTCACGGAGCACGACGGTGAAGATCCGCTCGCCGTCCACCTCGATCTTCGAGATCGACGCCTCCGCCGGAAATTCCTCCCCGCTCCGCCGGAGACCGGAGATCGGCTGTCGGTCCCCCATTCGCCTGGCCTGGACGTCGGACTCTCCGAACTCCTTGACATGGCTCCGGTGGGCCTTTCGGTGCCGGGCCGGAATGATGAGGTCCAAGTGTCTACCGAGGATCTCCTCTTGATCGTAGCCGAAGATGGCTTCCGCCCCCCGGTTGAAGAGAGTGATTCTCTGCCTCTCGTCGACCGAAATGATCGCGTCGCTCGCGACCTCGATGATTCCGGAGAGTTTGGGGTCCGCATTGCCGAGCGATGCCGAGGTCACCCAGGAGGGGTGCCGCTCGACTTCTATGCCGGTGCAGACTACGAAGGGAGGGGTGTCTCTGTGGGCACGGACCAGGGTGTAGCTCAGGAGCAGGGCGTGGGCGTTCCCGGCGTCGAGACCCCACTCCACCTTGACCGGAGGAGGTGCGTGGCCGCTCAGGATATGGCCGAAGGCCTCCCGGGCACGCATCCGCTGCTGTGCGCAAGGGATGAGTTCCCAGAATCGGCGGCCGACCGCCTCCGTTCCATCGCGTTGCGACACTCGCTCCGCCGCCGCATTGAAGTGGATGACCCTCGCGCCTCGATCCACGACGACGACCACGGGATCTTCCGGCGTGCCGGGGAGGTGGGACGCATCGTCCCCGGGCGACGGGGTCGATGGTGTCATAACTCGAGACCTTTACTCGCGGGATCGATACGTGCATCCTCAAGCGGGTGGAGCACGGTACTTTCGTGGACGAAGGGAAGATAAGGCACCGCGCGGTTTCCCGGAAATAGGAGGTCGAGTTGGGGGCTTGGCGTCCCCCAGAGGGGACATGACGTCCCTTCCGGCCGGCCAGGCGGCTGCACCATCCGGCGGATCGGGGTCGAAAGCCCGCACATGGGCTCACCTCCGCCGACGCGCAGTTCGCGGCACGGTCTTTGTGTATCTCTTTCCCGGTGCGCCATAGAAGCGGCGTGTCTGGGAGTACTTGGAAACAGACTCAAGGGAGTGGAGCGAAATGCGCACGGTTCGGGACGTCATGCAGACCGACATCATCGGGGTCCGCAAGGGAACCTCGGCTCAGGAGCTGGTGGAGCTCCTCGACGAGGAAGGGATCAGCGGAGTCCCCGTGCTCGACACCGACGACCGAGTGCTCGGCGTCGTGTCCCGCACCGACGTCGTCCGGATGTTGGCAAAGGAGCCGGAGATCGGGGCCGCCGAGGATTTCTGGGAGATGTTGGGCCGGGACGCGACCGGAGAGGCGGACGATCCCGGGGCGTACTTCCTTTCACCCGAGAGCGGCTCGCTCTTCCTTCCCGCCTCCCAGACCTTGCAGGGGAATCCGGCGCAGGAGACTCCGGTGGAGGATATCATGACGCCGGTCGCGTTCAACGTGGATCCTGGGATGACGGTCCCGGAGTTGGCCCATTTCCTCGTGAGCGGCAAGATCCATCGGGCGCTCGTCCTGGAGGGGGGGCGCCTGGTCGGGATCGTGACGGCATTCGACGTTCTTCGGGCCGTCGCCGCAGAGGTGCCGGAAGGGAAGGCCGGCGCCGAGCTCGGGATGGAGTGACGGCCATGGGCGCCTCCGATCTCGTTCCTGGCAGCACCTCCTCGCTCGAGGAATTCGGGGAGGTGGCGGGAAGGATCGCCCGCGAGATCGGAGGTCCCCTGACCGCCATCGAGATGGCCGTCCATCGGCTACAGCGCGATCGACCGGAGGGGAACGGCTCCCCCGAACTGGAAACCATCCTGTCTCAGAGTCATCACCTTGCCGTGCTCGCTCGCACCCTTCTGGCACTTGCCCGCCCGATCCACCCAACGCCGCGGGCCTTGGATGTGAACGAGGCTGTGGAGGTGGCCGTCGGCCTTGCCCGGACGGAGATGGACGCGAAAGGGATCCTGATGGAGCTTCAGCTGGATCCGACCCTGCCTCACGCCCACGCCGATCCGCACCAACTGCGGGAGGCGCTACTGGCCCTCCTCATGAACGCCAGGCTCGCGCTCGGGGAATGGACCGGGGCGCGCTGGATCCGGGTCCGCACGGACACCGACCCGAGTGGAAAGGTGAGGGTTCGGTTGCAGGATTCGGGACCCGGCGTGCCTCCCGGCTCGGAGGAGAAGATTTTCCTGCCTTTCGTGTCGGGATGGGGACGCCAGGGAGTTGGGCTCTCGCTCTCGCGGCTCTCGGTGCTCCGGCAGGGGGGCGAGCTAAGGGTCGAGACGCAGGAGGATGACCAAAGCGTGTTTGTCCTGCTCCTGGAAGCGACGTGGGCCGGAATAGCCGGGACAGATCGTGAGTGAGGGGCGGGTGAGGGGATCCGCCAGCCAGGATGCCCGGATCCTCGTCGTCGAGGACGAGGACGTGGTGCGAAACCTGCTCCTCGCGACCCTGGAGGACGAGCAGTTCCGGGCGGAGGGCGTGGCGTCCGGGGAGGAGGCCCTCAAGCGCTTGGACGCGGAGATCTTCGACCTGGTGCTTCTCGATCTGAATCTTCCCGGAATTCAGGGGATGGAAGTCCTTTCGACCGCACCGGCCATGCAGACCGACGCGCAGTTCGTGGTCATGACGGCGTTCGGGTCCGTGGATACCGCGGTCGAGGCGATGAAGCTGGGCGCCTTCGACTACGTCAACAAGCCGTTTCGGACCCAGGAGCTCCTCCTGACCCTCGAAAGGGCCCTCGAGGAAACCCGGCTGCGGCGAGAGGTCGCGCACCTCCGGACTCGTGTGGCGGACGACGTGCGATCCCGGATCCTCGGAAAGACGCCCGTAATGAAGCGGGTCTTCGACCTGATCGAACGCGTGGCCCCTACCCGCGCAAGCGTTCTGATCATCGGTGAGACGGGAACCGGAAAGGAGTTGGTGGCCCGGGCGATCCACGATGTCTCGGAGCGGGCCCGCCGGCCCTTCGTGCCGGTAAACTGCTCCGCCTTGGCCGAAACCCTTCTCGAGTCCGAGCTCTTCGGACACGTGAAGGGGGCCTTCACCGGAGCGGTTCAGGCGAAGCGAGGGCTCTTCGAGGCGGCGAAAGGGGGAACCCTCTTCCTCGACGAGGTGAGCGCCCTCGCCCCGTCGACCCAGGTCAAGCTTCTTCGAGTGCTTCAGGAGCGGATGGTCACTCCTGTGGGTGGGACGGAGCCCATCGCCGCGGACTTCCGTCTCGTAGCGGCCACCAACGAAGACCTGGTCCATCTGGTCGAGAAAGGGCGGTTCCGGGAGGATCTCTTATATCGCTTGAACGTGTTTCCGATCCGGGTTCCACCGCTGCGGGAGCGCAGGGAAGACATCCCCATCCTGGCCAACGCCTTCCGCCTTCGCTTCGCCGAGGAGAACGGGATCCACCCCTCGCCCTTCCTCCCCGAAACCCTCTCGAGGATGATGACCCACGATTGGCCGGGCAACGTTCGGGAGCTCGAGAACGTCGTCGAGCGGTCACTGATCCTGCACGCCGGCGCCAGCTCCCTCCCCTTCGATCCAACGTCGAACACCTCGCAGTCGGCCGACGGGCCTCGCGAGCTCGTCTCCCGCGCGAGTCGAGACCGGTGGGATCTGGAGCGTCTGGAGCGGGAGTATATCCTTGAGGTCCTGGACAGGGAGGGTTGGCATCAGGCCAATGCGGCCGAGGCGCTCGGGATCAACCGCAGGACCCTTTACCGGAAGTTGAAGAGGTATCGCGCGGAGGGCATGCTGCCGGATTCCAGTCCAGCGGGGTAAGGCGCCTCACCGCAGCATTGCCCCCCTCGCGTCGCACCCCCCATCTTCCCTCCTCTCGAATGGGGGCCGAGCGCCGTCCCGGACAGCTTTCCGCGGGCTGTGTGCCCCGCCTGTTTCCCTTGCGAATCCTGGGGAGTGCATTGCTTCAGCCGGTACAGGTAATCGCGAACCCGCATTCCGCTGGAGGCCGCGGGGGGCGCGTGCTCCCGCAGCTCGAGCGGAGAATGGAGGAGGAGGGCCTCGAGTTCTCGGTAGCACGTACGGAGGCGCCTGGGCACGCGCGAAGTCTGGCGCGGGCGGCGGCCGAAGAGGGGGTCGGGAGACTTCTGGTCGTCGGGGGAGACGGGACGATCCACGAGGTAGCGAGCGGACTCCTGCGGGGCCGGGAGGCCGCTCATGCGAGCTCCGGCGCCGGACTCCCCGCGATCGCAGTCCTCCCGGTTGGGACCGGAAACGATTTCCATCGAATGGTCCGGTCCTCGAAGGGAATCGACGCGGCGGTGCGCCTCCTGCGCGAGGGGGTACCCCGCTCCTTTGAGGTTGGAGTGGCCCGGTGGGAGGGAGGGCAGGACTCCTTTGTGAACCTTCTGGGCGTAGGGGTGGACGTGGAGGTGCTCCGGTGGCGCCCGACCTTCAGCCGCTTGCCCGGGCTCCTGCAGTACCTCGGCGCGCTCGTGGGAGCGCTCGGGACCTACCGTGCCATCCCGCTTCACATCACCCTCCTGGACGGCAAGGGAGAATCGGAGGTGGTTGAGGCTCCGGTGCTCCTCTCCGCGCTGACCGTCGGACCCTCGATCGGGGGTGGATTTCTCCTTTCACCGGAAGCACGACCCGACGACGGCCTGCTCGATCTCTTTCTCGTTGAGAAGCTTGGGCTTCTCAAGGTGGCTCGATATCTTCCCGGCGTCCTGCGCGGTCGACTCGGGAACAGGCCGGAGGTGCACCGGAAGCAAGTGGCTGCCCTCCGGATCCGCACCTCTGACGACCGTCCATTCTTCTTCGAGCTTGACGGAGAGGTGATGACCGAGGAAACCCACTTCCTCGATGTTGAGGTGCGACCGGGCCAGCTCCGGATTCTGGAGTTGCCTGCGGGGAGTCGAGATTGAACCGGACTCCCCTCTCGCGTTGGGTCCCGGGCACGCTTCTCGCGCTGGCCGTGGCAGTGGGCGGGTTGGTCCCTTCCGACCACATCCTTGCCCAGGGCGGCCCCGGGGCGGACAGCCTCCCGGGCCCGGCCCAAACCGGAGTCGACGATCCGAATCCGCCCGAACCGATCTCCCCGGGCGGAGCCTTCCTGCGCTCCGTCCTCGTGCCCGGCTGGGGGCACGTCGCCACGGAGTCGTTCGGAAGGGGGGGCTTCTATGTGGCCAGCCAGGCGGGCGCCGTCTGGATGCTCTGGAAGTCGTCAAGCCGACGCCGGGAGGCGCTTCGGTTCGGGCGGGTCGAGCGGGACGCGGCTGCCGTTCGTCTTCGGATGGAGGGGATCGTCGACCCGGACTCCCTCCGGTTCGCGGTGGAGGAGGACCCCGAGGTCCAGGGTTGGGACGACCTGGCGGAGACGCGGGCGAACCAGGTGGAAGATTGGATCGTCACGACCGCATTTCTGGTTCTGCTCGGCGCGGCCGACGCCTACGTCACCGCGCATTTCCTCGATTCTCCCGAGCCCCTCTCCTTCAGGATCTTCCCGGGGAGGCCAGGAGAGGGGATCGAGTTCGGCATCTCCGTTCCGGTCGGAGGCACTTCCGCTTCCGGTGCCCGTCGCTGACCCGTCAGTCCCTTCTCCAGAATTCCAGCCTGGGGGGTGCGCCCTCGTCGAGCACCACGTAGGACGCGTGGGCCAGCCAGTCCCCGGAGTTGACGTAGAAGCGACCCGGTGCGACCTCGACCATGCTCGGCTCGTGCGTATGGCCGAGGAGGACCAGGTCCAGCTCGGTGTCGTGGAGAAGCCGATCGCGGGCCCAGACCTCGAGCTCCTCGGAGCGGCGATTGGT
>SLFU01000110.1 GCA_007124095.1 Gemmatimonadota bacterium | reverse complement strand
GGGAGAGCGGGGGAGCTGGCCATCCAGGCTCTCGTCGTGGCGGGGATCACCGGCCTCGTCACGACCCTGGCCCTCTTGGCGTTGGCGGAACCCGTCGTCGCCCTGATGGGCGCCGAGGGAGAACTACGGGAGCCGGCGCTGGCCTACCTCCGGATCCGGGCCCTCGCCGGGACCGCCGTTCTCGTGATTCTGGCGAGCCACGGGATCTTCCGCGGCTACCAGGACACCCGGACCCCCCTGACCATCACCCTCGGGCTGAATGGGGTGAACCTCGTCCTCGATCCCCTCTTCATTTTCGGATTCGGGTGGGGCCTCGAGGGGGCAGCCTGGGCCACTCTGGCGGCCCAATGGGTGGGGGCAATCTGGTTCCTCCTCCTGCTTTTCCGCCGTCGCAAAGAACTCGGCATCACGCTCTCCTTCCCAACATTGCCCGACCTGGCTCCCTTTCTGCGAATAGGTGGCGAGCTCGTCGTCCGGACCTTCGCCCTGATCGGAACGTTGACTCTTGCCACCGCCATCGCCACCCGCCTCGGGAGCGTGGCCGTAGCCGCACACCAGGTGGCGACCCAGCTCTTTTTTCTTCTAGCCCTGATCGTCGACGGTCTGGCCGTAGCCGCCCAGGCGATGGTTGGAAAGTACCGGGGGAGTGGGGATATCCTTGCAGTCCGCGCCGCATCGAACCGCCTCCTCGTGTGGGGACTGACGGCGGGTCTCGTCCTGGGCCTGGCGGTTCACCTCTCTTCTCCTTTCCTCCCGAGAATCTTCACTTCCGACCCCGAGACGATCTCGCAGGTGGAACGAGTCCTCCCCATCATCGCATGGATGCAGCCCCTCAACGCGCTCGTGTTCGTCTGGGACGGAATCTTCCTGGGGTCGGAGCGATTCCGCTTCCTCGCGCTCCAGATGGTCGTCTCCAGCTTCGCCGCCGGTTGCGTCCTCCTCCTCGTGCTCCCGATGGGGTGGGGTCTGACGAGCGTGTGGTGGGCGATTGTCGTCTTGATGGTTGTTCGCTTGGCCACGCTGGCCACCCCCTACTTCGGATCGCGGTGACGGTCATCCCCCGGAACGATGGCCGGGGCCGGGGGTGTTCAACCGGACCGAAGACCCGGATCGGCAAAGTCCGATCGGTTCTCTCGTCCGCCGAGGACCCGCGAATCCTCGGCACGCACCGACTCCGGAGGCAAAGGGGGAAGGCTTGACTGTGATAGAACGAGTTCTCGTCACGGGCGCCACGGGAAAGGTCGGACAGGAAGTGGTCCGTGGGCTCTTGGAAGCTGGGTTCGAAGTCAAGGCGGCCACTCGGACGCCCGATGTGGCCCGGGAGCTCTTCGAGGATGAGGTCGAAGTAGTGGAGTTGAATTACGACTGGGCCTCCACCTACGATGGTGCTGTCACCTGGGCGGACCGGGTTTTTCTGATGCCGCCTCCGTTCAGCCCCGACGCCTATGAGAGCATCGTCCCCTTTCTGGATTGGGCGGTGGCCTCCAAGGTGAGACACATCGTCCTCCTTTCGGCGATGATGGCGGAGCGGAAGGACCACCTCCACCTCCGGAAGGTGGAGCTCCACCTTCAGGATCGGGGAATCGAGCACACGATCCTGCGGCCCAACCTCTACATGCAAAATTTCCATCCCGGCTTCATCTCCCAGCAAATCCGGGAAGACGGCCGCATCCGGCTCCCCGCGGGCGAGGAGCGGGTCAGTCTGGTCGATGTCCGGGACGTGGCCGCTGTTGCCGTGAAGGCTCTCACCTCGAAGGATCATTTCGGGAAGGCCTACACGCTCACCGGTGAAGAGTCGCTCACGATGGGAGAGGCGGCGGCGGCCGTCTCGAAGGCTGCCGGACGGAGAATTCGATACGAGCCGGTCTCCGACGAGGAGTTCCAGCGGATCCTGGAGGCGCGGGGCTGGCGGTCCGAAGAGGTCGAAGTAGTCCTGGGCCTCTTCGGCTCGATCCGGCGGTGGTGGAGGGCCCCCATCTACCCCGACCTGGACCGGGTCCTCGACCGAGCTCCGAGGTTCTTCTCGGACTTCTGCGAGGAGAATGCCTCAGCCTGGGCTTGAAGGGATGGGACTCGTCCTGGTCTTCCTGGGCGCTCCGGGACTCGCAGTCGAGCCCAGCCTCTCCCCACCGATCCAGTCCCTGGTCACCGCACATCCTCGGCAGACGATCGAGTACCGCCTCGAGCCGGTGCCGGAGGATCCGCCGGAGGCCTACTCACCCGAGCAGCTGGAAATTCTGGAGAAGCTCAACCGGACCGATGCTGAACGGCTCGCGCGGCAGGAGAGGATCGTCGTCCCCTCCAGGTGGGACGCGGACGAGCTGCAGTTCAGCCCGATACCGCACAGCGTCAGTGCCCTCGCAGGCGAGCTCAAGGCTCTGGTCGTCCATCAGCCCCTCCAAGTGTTCGGGGCTTACGAGGATGGGGAATTGGTGCGATGGGGCCCGGTGAGCTCAGGCCGCCTCGAGCACCCCACCCCTCCGGGGCGCCACAACCTCACCTGGCGCTCGCGCGGGCGCCACAGCACCGTCAACCCCGAGTGGTACCTGGAGTGGTACTTCAACTTCCACAACGAGCGGGGGATTTCCTTCCATCAATACGAGCTCCCAGGGGAGCCCGCGAGCCACGCGTGTGTTCGACTGCTCGAGCGAGACGCTCGCTGGATCTATGAATGGGGTGAGGGCTGGACCTTGGACGACCGCGGGTGGGAGGTTCTGGAGGAGGGCACGCCAGTCTGGATCGTGGACGAGTATGATTACGATTCCCCCCCGCCCTGGCTCGATCCCGAGAACCCCCACCCCGAGATCGAACGATTCCCCCTCGACGAGAATGAACCACTGCGAACCGGGGCTGGACAACTCGGCCCGTCGCGGGCCATGATACTCCGATCGAACCGGTTTTCTGAACCTGGTCAACGCAGCCAGGACCGTTTACGGGTAGCAGGGAATCAGATGGCACGTTCCTTTCACGTGGATCATCCGAATTCCCAAGGCACCGACCGCTGACCCCGACCACCGCTCCCGAGGAGCCACGCATGTACAGACGCGCACTGATCGCGATGGATTTCTCACCGGCCACCGCCGCGTTGGCCTCATCCCTCCCCCTCCTCCGAAGCCTGGGCACCGAGGAGATCCGGCTCGTCCACGTCATCCGATACACAACCTCTCCCGTGGCCGTCCGGGTTAGCGAGGCCAGGGAGAAGCTGACCAGTCTGGTAGCACCCCTCGAAATGGAGGGATTCAAAGTTGACATCTCGGTCCCCTCGGGCGCCCCGGCGCCGACAATCATCGAAGAGGCGAATGCCAACGAGATCGACCTGATCGTGATGGGAAGCCGAAGCCACAATCTGGCACGGGAAGCTTTCATCGGGAGCGTCGCCTGGGACGTGGTCGGGCGCAGCAAGTCCCCGGTTCTTCTCAAGCGGATCGAGCCTGCCGATGATGAGGGAACCCTTGAGGTCGCCACTCGCGGTGCCTGGAACGGAATCCTGCATCCCACCGATTTCTCCGACGTAGCAAGCCGGGCCTTTCGTCATGTAGAGACTCTGGTCAGCGAAGGGCTCTCCCCGGTAACCCTCCTCTTCGTCTCACTCGAAGGCGACCACTCCGGACGGGAAGAGGAGCGCGCGGAAGCGAAAGGTCGCCTCGAAGCCGAGGCGAAGCGCCTGCGGGAAAAGGGGGCCGTCGAGGTGAGTACCCGCATCGTGATCGGCTCTCCGGCGGAGGAGATCGTCGCCGCCGGAAAGGCGGAGCCCGGGCGGCTGATCGTGATGGGTACGCACGGGAAGGGTGTGCTCCCCGGGATCGTGCTTGGAAGCGCCAGTCGGGAAGTCGTTCGACGTGCCGCCAACCCGATCCTCCTTGTGCCTCCGGAACGGGCCTGAGCCGACGGGGTCCGGCCTGGGCCTTGCGTTCGGCGACCCGGGTCGGGCTGCCGAACCGATCGAGAGGTGACGGAGTGACGCATCCCGAAGGGCCTTCGGGACGAGCCGGATCCAAGCTGCCCCTGGCGCTCGCCTCCCTTCCGGCGATTCTCCTGGCAGGTGGGTTCATCGCGGCCCTCTGGCTCAGTCCCGGGGTTCGGCGGGAACTCCGGGTGGTCTGGGACCTCCTCCTCGGGGGGGACCCGGAGCCGCTACGGCTTTGGCTCCTGCAGTTCGGAATCCTGGCGCCCGTGATCTCGGGGCTCCTCCAGGTCGCCACCTCCCTCATCCCGATCCTCCCCTCCTTCCTCGTTGCAATCGCGAACGCGATGCTGTACGGCGCCCTCCTGGGAGGTGTCCTGACCTTCGCGACTGCCCTCATCGCCGCCGCGGCGTGCTTCGGACTGGCCCGGGTGATTGGACGTCCGGGTGTGGAGCGAATCGTCGCCCGCCGCACACTGGCACGAGTGGATGGCTTCATGGCACGCCGCGGGATCCTTGCCGTCTTCCTTGCCCGACTGATCCCCTTCATCAACCCCGACGTGGTCAGCTATGCCGCAGGTGTGACGGGCATCAGGTGGCCGGCCTTCCTGGCCGCGATCGCAGCCGGCTCCGCTCCGGCCACCGTCTTCTACTCGATCGTGGGTGCGGCGGCGCTGGACTCGACACCCTGGGTAGCCGCGGCCGTGACAATATCCACCATCGTTCCGCTCCTCCTGCTCTGGATCTTTCGGGACCGTATCTTGAGAGCGACAAGAGATTCGAACCCCTGACGGAGCAGCAAATGGGACTTAGCATCTTCGCAAGACGCAAAGCTGAGAAGCGCGTCGAGCTCGCGGGCATGGCGGCTCTCTATCTCTGCGGGATCGCCGCCTTCCTCCTCGCGTACTTCTGGTGGTCCGGCAGGGTGGGAAGCCTCGCCTCCCTCCTCCTGATCCTCTACATCGGCCTCCTAGCCGCCCTCGGGATGGCCACTCGGCAGGGGAATGTGATCGCGGCCGGCGCCCTCACCCTCCTCGTCGGAGCGGCCACCCTCGTCAGCTTCGTCCAGCGACCCTTTCAGTTGGACCTCCTGGGCTGGCTCGCCCTCTTCTTCCTCGTGCGAGGCTTTCTTGCAGCGAGGAAACTCAAAGCCGCAGCCGAGACCGAAGGGGGACGCTAGACACCCCCATATGCCTGACCCTTCAGCTTTCCGGGCCGAACCTCCGCAGCTCCCGAACCTTGGACCCATCATGTCCCAACCGACCGCCCCCCCTCTCGTTCTCGTTGCCCTCGGTGGGCACGCCTTCGTCAAGAAGAACGCACGCGGCACGATTGAGGACCACGAAACCAGCGCCGCCCGAATCAGCGAGGTCCTGATGCACCTCGTCGAGCGAGAGTACCGCCTGATCATCACCCATGGGAACGGCCCCCAGGTGGGAGCGCTCCTGGCGCAGCAGGAGCTGGCCCGGCACGAGGTCCCCCCGATGCCCCTCGACGTCCTGGTGGCGATGACCGAAGGAAGCCTGGGATACATCCTCCAGCAGAGCCTCCTGAACCGACTGGGCGAGCGGAAGGTCCGGAGGTGGGTCGTCACGATGGTGACCCAGGTCCTAGTGGACGAGGATGACCCGGCATTTCAGGAGCCGACGAAGTTCATCGGGCCGACCCTCTCCGAAAGGGAATCGGAGCGCAAGCGTACCCGTATGGGGTGGGAGGTCGCTCGAGAGGGAGGCGACGGTGAGTGGCGGCGCGTCGTCCCCTCTCCCCGCCCTCTCCGGATCCTCCAGCATCGGATGATCCGGGACGCCGCCTGTAAGGGACACATCGTGGTGGCAGGTGGAGGTGGAGGGATCCCGGTCCGCGCCGAGGCCGACGGACGACTCGTGGGAGTGGAGGGCGTGGTAGACAAGGACCTGACATCGAGCGTGCTCGCCCGAGATGTCGGAGCCAGCCTACTCGTCATCCTGACGGCGGAGCCGAGTGTCTACAAGAATTTCGGAAGCCCCGACCAGAAGCCGATCGGGGCCGTCACCCTGGAGGAAATCGAGGCCTTGCTGGAAGCCGGGCACTTCGCTGCGGGGAGTATGGGACCCAAGATCGAGGCCGCTATCGAGTTCCTCCGCTCCGGTGGGCGGAGAGCTCTGATCACCGACCCCGATAGCCTCCCGGAGGCGATCCGGGGGCGAGCCGGGACCCACGTGGTAGGCGAGGTCTGATGGCGCCGGCCATCGCGACCGGGCCCCCTCCCCCATCCCTCGGCGGGGAAAGCCGCCCTCATACGGGGATCGTCCTTCCGGGCTCGGGGTTTCAATGGGGACGCCGGACCCCACCCATCCGGGCACCGGAGTCGTCCAGAGGAAGGAGCCGAAACCATGCGAAAAGCACCCAGCGTCGTCTTCATCCGGGAGGTCGAACAGCAGATGTCTTCGAGCGGCTGCTGTGGGCGTCTCTCGGGAGAGTTCCGGAACGAGTCCGGGGGAGAGCCAGTCTTTGCCGAGCGCCGTGAGATGATGGAGAAGATGGGCCCGCTCTACCGGACCCTCCGGGACCGATTCGGTGAGAGCGTGGCCGTGCAGGTGGTCGACCCGCGGAACCTCCCCAGCCTCCTCTACATCCTCGCGCGGGACTTCTGGAACTACGACGTGGGCTTTCGCGATGCCACACGAACCCTCTTTCGCCTTCCGGTCTGCGGTTTACTCCTGAACGGACGGCTGATCGGTCGCGGCGAGTGGCCCTCCGAGGACGAAATCGTGGACATCCTGGACGCGCTTCTCGCCCCGGCCCCTGAGCGAAGGAAGACCCAGCCCCTCCCCGAGCGCGGGGGCTAGAGACCCCATGTCCTGGAAGGAGAAGCTCCAACGGTTCCAGGAACTCGTAAACGAGTTCTACGAAGGTCGACACCGTGGTGCGCTCGCCCGCGAGAAGCGGGAGGAGGACGACCTTTTCATGCTCCTCGTCTTCTCCGAGATGATGGGAGTCCCGAATCCCGCCAGCTATTACACCCTCGAACTCCTCCCCATCCTCTACGACGAGTTCCACGAATGGCACACCCGCATGGGGATGGACAAGTCCCCGCTGGAGCATTTCCGTTGTTGCTGATGCGGGTCGGCCCACCTTCCCGGTGCATTCCGTGAGCCGCTCTCCCCTGGACGAGAGAGAGATTCTCTTCGTGGGCGGAAAGGGAGGCGTGGGCAAGACGACCACGGCCTCCGCACTGGCCCTCCAGGCTGCGGAGCGTAACCGAAAGATTCTCGTGGTCTCCACCGATCCGGCCCACTCCCTCGGGGACATCTTCGACGTGTCGATCGGAAACAGGGAACGTGAGATCCTCCCGAACCTCTGGGCTCTCGAGATCGACCCGGACCGACAGGTGGATGCCTATCTCGCTGGGGTGAAGGCGACAATGAGGGAGTTCGTCCGGCCCGCCATGTTCTCGGAAATCGACCGGCAGATGGAGTTGACCCGCCAGTCCCCCGGAGCCGTCGAGGCGGCGCTGATGGAGCGAATGGCCCAACTGATGGAAGAGGGACGGCGCTCTTACGACCAGGTCATCTTCGATACCGCTCCCACCGGCCACACGCTTCGTCTCCTCACCCTTCCGGAGATCATGGCGGCCTGGATGGACGGACTCCTCAAGGGCCGAGATCGCTCCGATTCCCTCGGCCGTGCGGTGGAACGGCTCTCCGGTCGACGTCGCGAGAGGTCCGGGGACTCGCCCCCGAAGGAGGAGGGCGAGGAGTCGGAGCGCACGGGCGACGAGCTTTCCTGGTTCCAGCAGGTCGATGAGAGCCCGGGCGACGAGCGCGGACGAAAGATCCGTGAGGCACTCCTTGCCCGCCGGAGAACCTTCTCTCGTGCGCGCCGGCATCTTCTAGACCCGGACATCACGGCATTCATCCTCGTTCTCATTCCGGAAAAGCTACCCATCCTGGAGAGCAGGAAGGCGGTAGACGTGCTTCGGAAGCATCGGGTTCCGATCGCGGGAATGGTGGTCAACCGGGTCCTCCCCGGTGAGTCCCTCGGCGACTTCCTGGAAAGCCGGCGCAGCCAGGAGGAAGAGTACCTGGCTCAGATCGAAGCGCTCTTTGGAGACCTCGATCCGGTGCGGATCCCCCTTCTGCGCAGAGACGTAGACGGCCTGGAGGGCCTCAGGGAGGTGGCCCGATATCTCGAGCCCTTTTCTTCTCCGTCCCGCGCAACCTCCTGACTCCCATGCACGCTCCCCTGCGAACGCCCCCCGCGTGGAAGGGTCGCGGCAGCTCCGGCATATCGCCCGGGAACGGATGAAGGAGGGAAACGGTGGGAAGCGGCGCTCCGCATCCGGGAGGCCTCCGACTCAGCATATCTTCTGGGTGCTCCTCCTGGTCCTCATCGGGCTCCTGATCTGGAGCCCAGTTCAGGAAGAGCCGGCAGCCCCGATCAGCTACAGCGCCTTTCGTGAGTTCGTGCAGGAAGGCCGGGTCGATCAGGTCGTGATCCAGGGATACGAGGTTCGAGGGTCGCTCTTTGAGCCGCTCGAAACGCCGGTGGCGGGGGCGGACGAACCTGAGCGGATCGAGCGCTTCCTCACGCACGTCCCCGCCTTCGGGGACGACGCCCTCCTCCAGTTGCTCGAGACGGAAGGCGTAGAGGTCCGGATCGAGGCTGAGTCGGACTTTTCCTGGTGGCTCGTCCTCCTCTACGGACTCCCGTTCCTTCTCATCCTCCTCTTCTTCATCTTCTTCCTCCGATCCATGCAGGGTCAGGGCCAGCGCATGTTTTCGATGGGAGAGAGCCGCGCCCGCGCCTACGAGCGGACGGATGAGGCGACCACCTTCGAGGATGTCGCCGGCCAAGCCGGCGCGAAGCGGGAGCTCGAAGAGCTGGTCTCGTTTCTCAAGGATTCGGAGCACTTCGAACGGGTCGGTGGGGAGGTGCCCCGGGGCTTTCTGCTCGTGGGTCCTCCGGGTACGGGAAAGACCCTCTTGGCCAGAGCCGTCGCGGGAGAGGCCGGCGTACCCTACTTCCACATGTCCGGCTCCGACTTCATGGAGATGTTGGTTGGAGTCGGGGCGTCACGGGTCCGAAACCTCTTCAAGGAGGCGAAGGAGGCGGCTCCCTCCATCATCTTCATTGACGAGTTGGACTCGATCGGCCGGAAGCGGGGAGCGGGATTGGGGGG
>SLFU01000113.1 GCA_007124095.1 Gemmatimonadota bacterium | reverse complement strand
GCAGCACGTGCTCGTCCTCCCCCGCTACTGAACGATCTCCCCGGGCCTCGGCGGCCGCTCGTCGTCGTCGTTCCCCTCGCCTCCCTCGGACGCGGGACCCGCATCCGCGGACCGGTCCCAATCCCCGGGGGCCCGGAATCCACCGGCACGCCCCGCCATCGTGATCCGGATCGCGCCCCTCGCAAGCTCTGCCTCCCACCGTCTCCGCACCCAGTCGTATATCGGTCGTCGGGAGACGGGGAGGAGGAGTGCGAACCCGACAACGTCCGTGAGGATCCCTGGAGTCAGGAGGAAGGCGCCGCCCACCAGGACCGCGGCCCCGTCCAGGAGAGAGCGGGCCGGAATTCGACCGGAGGCCAGCTCCGCTCGAACCGACGCGAGCGCCCGCGTGCCCTCGCGTCGTGCCAGAAGGGCCCCGATCATCCCGGTCAGCGCGACGAGGGTGATCGTGGGCCACAGGCCCATCCACTGCCCGACCCGTATGAGCAGGGCGAGCTCGAGGAGGGGTAGGAGGATAAAGAGGCAGCCGAGTCGTGCCAACACCGGAAACCTTCGCTGGGGTGGGAGGCAAGTGCGCGAATCCCGGGGCCGCACCCCATGATCGGCCGAGGATCCCCCCGGGTCGGGGGTGGCTCCCGCCGACCAGTCTTTGCACATTACCGTGTGGTGCCGGGTATAGGTCCCGGGACAGTTCTCTAACTCTCGCATTCTCGAGCCTCGAATCAAAGCGACTCCAGGCATGACGACCGAACAGACATACTTCCGAAAAGGATTCGGACTGAAGGACGAGGTCCGGCCTCTGATCGAAGCCGAATACCACTCAGCAGTGGTGGAGGAAATCCGTTCGAGGGGGTACACCAGGACCTTCGGGGACATCCAGGTCCGCCTCGCAGAGGAATTCGGGTTCTGCTACGGAGTAGACCGGGCGATCGACTACGCGTACGAAACGAGGAGGAAGTTTCCAGATAAGAAGGTCTATCTGGTGGGGGAGATTATCCACAACCCCCACGTCAACCGCCGGATGGAGGAGATGGGAATCGAGTTCATCTATCCGGACGACCAGGGGGTCTTCGACTTCTCGGAGGTGACGTCTGAGGACGTGGTTCTCCTTCCCGCATTCGGCGTCACGATCCGAGCCTTCGAGGAGCTCAAGCAGATCGGATGCGTGCTGGTCGACACGACCTGCGGCTCGGTCCTCCTCGTCTGGAAGCGGGTGGAAAGCTACGCTCGGGACGGCTTCACGGCAGTAATCCACGGGAAACACACCCACGAGGAGAGCCGAGCAACGGCATCGCAGGTCCTCAAGCACCCGGACGGGAAGTACCTCATGGTCCGGGACATGGATGAGGCCCAGATTCTGTGCTCGTACATCGCTAGGCGGCCGGGCCGGATCTCGCGGGCTGAGTTCTTCGAACGTTTTGCGCACAAGGCCTCCGACGGCTTCGACCCCGACCGCGACCTCCGGCAGTTCGGCGTAGCGAACCAGACGACGATGCTCGCGAACGAGTCCATGGCGATCGGGGAGGAGCTTCGAAAGGCCCTGGCCGAAAAGGAGGGAGAGGACTACGCCGAGGCCAACTTCCGGGCCTTCGGTACGATCTGCTCGGCGACGCAGGAGCGTCAGGACGCGGTCTCGAAGATGATGGAGGACCCTCCCGATGTCATGATCGTCATCGGAGGCTACAACTCCTCCAACACCAACCATCTGGCCCACATGTGCAGGCAGCATACGACCACCTACCACGTGGAGGATTCCTCCGCCATCGACGTCGAGGCCGGGACGATCCGCCACAAGCCCGAGTTGGCGGTGGAGGCGCCGGAAAGGGTCGAAACCAACTGGCTGCCGGAGGGCCCCTTCGAGCTCGGGTTGACGGCGGGCGCCTCCACTCCGAACAACAAGATCGGAGATGCGGTCGTACGAATCTGCCGGATTCGAGGCATTCCCATGGAGGAACCTGCCCCCGAGGCCACGATGGAGTCAGCCGACTGACGGGGCGGCGGCCTCCGGCAGAGTGACCCTCTGCGAGTGATCCTGCCATCCCGCGAACCGGAAGATGCCATTCCGTCCCGCCGGGAGAGGCGAGGGGACTCATCCGGACCGTTCGACAGCCTCCGCGGAGCTGCGCTTGAGCTTCCTCAAGAGCCGACCGAGCTCCCGGCGCTCGCCGGAGTCCAGGTGGCCGAGTTGGTCGAGCACGAAGGCCGAGTGTCGCGGGAGGACCGACGCGATCAATTCGCGTCCCTCGGAGGTGAGGCGAGCCTTCACGACCCGCCGGTCCTCGGGACAGCGTTGCCGGAAAACCAAATCCCGATCTTCCAGCCGGTCCATGACATAGGTGATGTTCCCCCCTGTCACCAGGAGTTCGTCGGCTAGCTGGCCAAGGGAACGAGGACCACGTCGATGAAGGGCCTCCAGAATCTCGAACTGCGGTAGGGTGACCCCGTATTCCGCCACTCGCTCCGACACGGTCCGAGACACGGTCTGATAGGACCGCGCGAGCACCGTCCACAACCTAAGCGCCTCCTCCCTGGACTCAGGATTGGGACACTCCGACCACTCCGACCGCTCCCCCTCCTTCCTCGGCACA
Organism: Gemmatimonadota bacterium; assembly: GCA_007124095.1. GTDB lineage: Bacteria > Gemmatimonadota > Gemmatimonadetes > Longimicrobiales > Gaopeijiaceae > SLCK01. The sequence goes on along the minus strand of SLFU01000113.1, from coordinate 24,051 downwards.
GCGGAACCCGATATGGGTCCAGCCGAGCTGACCGCCGAGGTGGAGACGCGGGCCGCCCCTTCCCCGTTCTCCGTGAACACGGCCCCCTGCTCCCTCGGCATCAGATATGGATGGGTCGCCCAAGCGCCGCCAGGGCGCCTTCCGCCACCGCTTCGGAGAGCGTGGGATGTGGATGGATCGCCTTTTCCATCTCCTCTACGGTCGATTCCAGATGGCGGCCGATCACGAACTCTGCGATCAACTCCGTGGCCTGAGGCCCGATGATGTGGGCGCCCAGGATCTCCGAGTACTTCTTGTCTCGCACCACCTTCACGAAGCCGTCCACATCGCCGTGTGCAAGCGCTCGGCCATTCCCGACCCAGGGAAAGGTCCCCACCTGAACATCGTATCCCTCCTCCTTGGCCTGGGCCTCGGTCAACCCGACCGAGGCGACTTCCGGGTGGCAGTAAGTGCAGTTGGGGATGTTCCCGTAGTCCACAGGCGCGTGCGCCTCACCCGCGATCTTCTCCACGCAGACGATCCCCTCGTGGGATGCCTTGTGGGCGAGAAGCGCCCCTCCGGCGCAGTCGCCGACGGCGTAGACACCCTCGACACTCGTGCGCATCCACTCATCCACCTCAATGAACCCGTCACTTTCACTTACGTCGAGCCCCACCGAATCCAGACCCAGGTCCTCCGTGTTGGGGATCCGTCCCACTGCTGAGAGAACCTTTTCCACCTCGAGGGTCTGATCCTTCCCGTCCTTGTCCTTGAAGTGGAGGGTGACCCCGTCGTCGCCGACCTCGGTCTTCTCCAGGCGAGCCGCGGTGTGGATCGTCATCCCCCTCTTCTTATAGCTCTTCTCGATCTGTTTGGAGATGTCCGCGTCCTCCACGGGCAGAAGGCGATCCAGCGCCTCGATCACGGTGACCTCCGAGCCGAAGGCTTCGAAGATGTCCGCAAACTCCATCCCGATCGCTCCGGCTCCCACGACGGCCAATGTCTTGGGGGCCTCCTTCACGAAGAGGGCGTCGTCCGACGACCAGATGTGCTCCCCGTCGATCTCCAGGAACGGAAGGCTTCGGGGTCGCGACCCGGTCGCGAGGAGGATGTGCTCCGCCTCATAGACTTCCTTTTCCCCATCCTTGCCCTCGACCTCGACCTTGCCCTTCCCCGCGAGGCGCCCAAAGCCCTCGAGATGGGTGATCTTATTCTTCTTGAAGAGCATTCCGACGCCGCGGTTCAACTGGCCGGCGATCTCGCGTGAACGCTCCTGCGCGGGCCCAAGGCTCACGGTGACGTCGCCCGTGGAGATGCCGTGCTTCTCGGCACCCTTCACCTCACTCACCAGGAGGGCGGATGTGAGAAGCGCCTTGGTGGGGATGCATCCGATGTTCAGGCAGACCCCGCCAAGCTTGTCGGCCTCCACGCAGGCCACCGACATCCCGAGCTGACCGGCCCGTATCGCGGCCACGTATCCACCGGGACCGGCCCCGACGACGATGAGATCAAAGCTCTTCTTGTCTTTTCCCGCCACGCTCTCGCTCCAGGTCTGGGGTTTTCTGCGGCTACACCTCTGCGGCTACACCATGGACTGGCTACACTTCTGGTCCGGCGGCCCCTTTCGCGCTGTCGGAGTCTCCGCAGTACCGCGGACAACTTAGACGAAGCGCCTCCTCCTTGCCAACCCCGAAACCTCTCCCTGAGAGGCCACCGCCACCTCGGCAAAAGGGCCCGTCCACCCACTCCCCTGATGGAAAAGAACTGAGATTCGGGTTACAGTTCCGCTTCCCGTCAAGGAGTCCCTGCGGCAGGAGTCGGGCTGAGAGGATCCGGAAGACCCCTGGAGGTGACCCGCGCTCCGTTGCAGGCCGAGTCGCCACAGAAACGGATCGGCATCGGACTCACGGCCTGGAGCCTCGCGGTCAAAGGTCAAATCAGGGCCGCGAGCGGCTCCTCCAGGATCCCGGTCAGGGACTGGAGGAAGCGGGCACCCTGCGCACCATCGATCACCCGGTGGTCACAGCTCATCGTGATCTTCATGCGCGGCTCGATGATCACCTCGCCATCGCGGGCCACCGGCCGTTCCTCGAGGGCTCCGACCGCAAGGATCCCCGCCTCGGGGGGATTGATCACGGCAGTGAAGTCCTCGATCCCGAACATGCCGAGATTCGAGACCGAGAAGGTCCCGCCGGAGTACTCCTCGGGCTTGAGCTTCTTCTCCCGTGCCCGCCCGGCCAACTCCCGGACTTCCGCGGAAATCTCGGCCATCCCCTTCCGATCCGCGTCCCTTACGACGGGGGTGATCAGGCCGTCATCGATGGCAACTGCCACGGCCAGATGGACCCGGTTGAAGCGACGGACGTGGTCCTCCCTCCAGTGGGCATTGCATTCCGGATGCTTCCGGAGCGCCATTGCCGTAGCCTTGAGCACGATGTCGTTGAAGGAGATCTTCTTACCCTCTTTCTCCAGGAGCGCGTTCACACGCTTGCGCGCCTCGACCGCCCGGCTCATGTCCACATCCACGGTGAGGAAGAAGTGGGGGACCGGACCGAGTGACTCGACCAGACGCTTCGCGATCGTCTTCCGCATCTGCGAGAGGGAAACGTCGACGTAGTCCTCTTCGGAGTCGGGCGCCGTCGTGCGAGGCGCGTCCGGGACCCCCTCCTCCATCGCCTTTTCCACGTCCCGCTTGACGACGCGGCCTCCAGGTCCCGAGCCCTCGATCGAGCGAAGCTCGATGCCCTGGTCCGCGGCCAGTCTCCGAGCCAGGGGTGAGGCCTTCACGCGACCGTCGCCCTCCTCCCCCTCCTCGGGAGCCGGCGCCTTGTCCCGCTCAGGGGCAGCCTCGGCCTCTTCCTCTTTGGACTCTTCCTCTTCGCCTTCTTTGGCGGCCGCCTCGTCCTCCTCTCCCGAGCCCTCGCCGGTGGCGTCGTCGCCCTCGGAGACGAGGTCGGAGATGTCCTCTCCGTCCTCGGCGATCACCGCAATCAGGGCTCCGACGGCGGCGGTGCCGCCCTCATCGAGCAGCACCTTCTGGAGGATTCCCTCTCCCCGGGCCACCAACTCCATCGTGGCCTTGTCCGTCTCGATTTCGGCGAGCACGTCACCGTTCGCGATCTCGTCGCCTTCGGCCTTGAGCCACTTCACGACCTGGCCTTCCTCCATCGTGGGAGAAAGCGCCTCCATGTGGACCTTCGTCGCCATTTCCTCTCCGCCTCTTTCCCTTCTGGAACGATCGACCCCTTTCACCCGCAAAGGGGATCGGGGGGCAGGGCATTCGAATTGATCAGGAACATCACCCGGACTGCCGAGCGCGTGGTCTCAGCTCCGGTAGAGCACTCGGTTGCACGCCTCGATCACCCGGTCGACGCTCGGCTTCGCCAACTGCTCCAGGTTCTTGGCGTAGGGCATGGGTACGTCCGCCTGGCAGACCCTCAGGACCGGGGCGTCCAGGTGGTCGAACGCTTCCTCCTGGATGGTCGCCACGATCTGGGCGCCGATGCCGACGTAGGGCCAGCCTTCCTCGAGGTAGACGGCTCGATTGGTCTTCTTTACTGACTCGAGGATGGCATCCACATCGAGGGGCCGGAGCGACCGCAGATCGAGGACATCGGCGTGGATGCCGTCCTTCTCCAGCTTCTTCGCTGCCTGGAGCGCCAGATGCACGGTGGACCCGTGGGTGATGATCGAAACGTCCCCCCCCTCGTGCTTGAGGTCGGCCACTCCGAGCGGGATCACGAAATCCCCGTCATCGGGGTCCGGCACCTCGCCCTTGAGGTTGTACAACATCTCTCCTTCCATGAAGATCACGGGATCTGCATCCCGGATGGAGGCCTTGAGCAAACCCTTCGCGTCGGCCGGGGTGGCTGGGCGAACGAGCTTGAGCCCCGGGGCGTGCGCGTAATAGGTATCGCAGGCGTGGGAATGCTGGGAAGAGAGCTGCAGAGCCGCTCCAGTTGGCCCTCGGAAGACCATGGGCACGGGAATCTGCCCACCGGACATGTAGTACATCTTGGCGGCTGAGTTGAGGATCTGGTCCAGCGCCAGGAAGGCGAAGTTGAAGGTCATAAACTCGATCACGGGGCGGAGTCCGACCATCGCAGCGCCCACTCCCAGGCCGGCGAATCCGAGCTCGGAAATGGGGGTGTCGACGACTCGCCGGTCGCCAAACTCGTCGAGGAGCCCCTTCGAGACCTTGTAGGCTCCGTCGTACTCGGCGACCTCCTCCCCCATGAGGAAGACGGACTCGTCCCGGCGCATCTCCTCGCTAAGCGCCTGGTTCAGGGCTTCCCGGTATGTAATGGTTGCCATTCGGTATCGTGTTCAGAGTTCAGAGCGTGGGATGGTCGCAGGACTGGCCTTCCTCAGCGGTCCCGTCCATCGAAGAAGAGGCGGCCGTGCTCGTTGATTTCTGCGTAAGTATGGGTGTAGAGCTCTTCGTCTTCGGGGAAGGGCGAGTTGTCAGCGAACTCGACGGCCTCGTCGACGATCTCGACAACCTGCTCATCAAGAGCGTCGAGCTCGTCCTCGCTGAGCAGGTCGGCGTCGAAGAGGCGGTCACGGAGCACGACGATCGGATCCTCGCTCTTCTTCTTTTCTTCGACTTCGTCCTTGGTGCGGTAAACCCCGTGGACCGGGTCCGACATCGAGTGACCCTTGAACCGGTAGGTGCGGGCATCCACGTACTGGGGACCTTCCCCATTCCGGGCCTTCTCGGTCAACTCTTCCATGAGACGCCAGGTCGCAATCACGTCCTGGCCGTCGATCGAATGGGCCGGAACTCCGGTCCCCTTCGCGCGCTCCACCACCGGGAGAGCCGAAACCCTCTCGAAGTGAGTTCCCATGCCGTATTCGTTGTTCTCTACCACGTAGATGACGGGGAGCTTCCAGACCGCTGACATGTTCAGGGCCTCGTGGAAGGCACCCTGGTTGACCGCAGCGTCCCCGAGGTAGCAGAGGCACACGCGGTCCTCCTCCCGGTACCGGATCGCCCATCCCACCCCGGCCGCCAGGGGGATCTGTCCGCCCACGATCCCGTGGCCGCCCAGGAACCCCTCCTCCGCCCCGAAGATGTGCATGGACCCACCCTTCCCTCGTGAGCAACCTCCGTCCCTTCCGTAGAGCTCGGCCATTACGGGACCCGGCTTGAGGCCCTTGGCCAACCCCTGGGTGTGGTCCCGGTAGGAGGTGAAGACGTAGTCGTCATCCCGGAGGGGCCCGATGAAGCCGAGGGCGACCGCCTCCTGTCCGATGTGCAGGTGGCAGAAGCCTCCGATCTTACCGATCGCGTAGGCCTCCTCCGCCTTCTCCTCGAACCGGCGATAGAGGAGCATCTCCTTCAGGAAGGAATGGAGCTCCTCCTTGGAAAAGCCCTCCAGGCCGTCTTCGACGCCGGACTTCTCGGATTTCGAGCCCGTTGCGGCCTTCTTCGATTTCTCTGTTTTGGTCTCAGCCATTTCCGTCAACCGTTTCCGTTCTTGCCTGGACGTCCGTTCTCCAACTGAACCAACGGGAGACCGGCCACCTCGGCGGGGGCCGGGACATCCTTCTCGAGGACCTCCTGGATCGCGCCGGGGCCACCGGCTCTGACTTCGCGTGCCTGCTCCTTGGCGTGGTACGAAGATCGTACCAGCGGTCCGGACTCCACATGCCGGAACCCGTACTCCTCCTCCCCGATCCGCTTCCACTCGTGAAACTCGCCGGGGGTGATCCACCGCGCCACCGGAATATGGGCCACCGAGGGCCGCAGGTACTGCCCCAGGGTGAGGATGTCCACCGACGCCTCCCTGAGGTCCTGCATCGCCTGGCGAACCTCCTGGTGCTCTTCCCCCATCCCCAGGATGAGACCGGTCTTCGTCAGGATCGAGGCATTCAACCGCTTCGCGGCCCCGAGGAACGAAATCGACCGCCAGTACCGCCCGCCCGGTCGAACCTCGGGGTGAAGTCGGTCCACCGTCTCGAGGTTGTGCCCGAGGATGGAGGGCTCGGCGTCCATGACGACTGCCAGCGCCTCCTCGTCACCCTTGAAGTCCGGGATCAGGACCTCCACCGAGCACTCGGGGAGGCGGTCCCGGATCTGCCGGATCGTCTCGGCGTAGATCGCCGCCCCGCCGTCGGGCAGCTCATCGCGGTTGACCGAGGTGATGACCACGTGCTCGAGCTCCATCGTGGCCACCGTCTCGGCCACCCGCCGCGGTTCGTCCTCATCGAGCTCGGTCGGCATCCCATGCGCCACCGCGCAGTACTTGCACGCCCGGGTACAGACGTCGCCCAGGATCATGAAGGTGGCGGTCCCGGCTTCCCAGCACTCGCCGATGTTGGGGCAGCCGGCCTCCTCACACACGGTGTGGAGGGACTGGCTTCTCATCAACTCCTTTAGGCGGAGGTAGTTCTTTCCGCCCGGGGAACGAACCTTCAACCACTCGGGCTTCCGGTCCCCCATAGGCACGGTCTCGAGGCTCTCGTGCGCCCGGATCCGTGAGCTCCCCTTGGGTTTGACGACACCGGTGTCCTTCGTTCCCGGGTGGTATCCCCCGGAGCGTTCGGCCGTGGTCTTCGTCATTGTTATGATAAACCTCCCGTCGGATTCGAGTCGTCCGAAGCCGACGTGCGCACACGGTTGGCCCCTTCCGGGCGGATCCGCCTGAACCGAAAAAAAAGCCCCCTCGCGATGGTCAGCGGGGAGCGCGGCCCGGACGCTCCACCGTGCCGAAAGGGCCCGGTGGCCTGATTAGCAGATCTCAATACGGGTCGCTCTCGCCACGATGATAGCACCCTTCGAGCTTTCCGGGCAACTGCTCCCGGGGGACGGCCCGGTCCGCCTGTGCCGCTCCCCGCGCCGGCCCGGGCCGGGGCGGAAGAAGCGCCGAGACGGGATCAGGCCGTAGCGTCCGATACTTCCAGGACCCAACGGCCGGTGCGCTCCAGGGCTGTCGCGAGCGACACCGGGGGAGTCCACCCCAGCTCCGCTCTGAGTCGGGTGCTGCGGTAGGGGTTCGGCCGCACCGCAAGGGAGGCGGCCCGGCGGAGGGAGAGCTCTTCCGCTCCCGGGACCCGGAGGCCGAACGCCTCGCCAATCCTTGCGCAGGAGACCACGAGTGCGGCGGGGAGGGGAACGAGGCGGGCCCGCTTCCCCAGGACCCGGGCCAACTCGGTGTACAGGTGCCGCTGGGAGAGGGGATGGTCGCCCCCCAGGTTGAAGGCCCGGGCGCCCTCGGGGAGGGGAGACCGGAGCGTGGCGACGATCGCATCGGCCAGATTTCCCGCGTAAACGGCTGGGATCGGGGTGCGGCCGCTCCCGAGCAGGATCTGGCACGGCCAGTCGAGAACCCGGACCACGGTTGGAATGAAGAGGCGGTCCCGCTCCCCGTAGAGGACTGAGGGGCGCAGAATGGAGACTGCCATCCCGGACTCCCGCGCCCGCCGTGAGACAACGGCCTCCGCCTCCCGCTTCGATCGAGCGTAGTGTTCGCGAGGGTGGAGCGGGGCCCGGTCGAGGGAGAACTCCTCGTCCGCGCCTTCGAAGGCGCCCCCGTACACGGCTACGGAGGACAGATGCACTCCTCGCCCGATACCGGCGGTGGCGGCGGCGCGAAAGACGGTGTCAGATCCCTCGACGTTGACCGCGTGAACCTGCGCCCAGGGACCACCGGAGTAGATGACGGCAGCGCAGTGAACGATGCCCGAGCACCCCACCATTCCTCGAGCCAGCTCATCGACGGGGTCCTGAAGATCCCCCTGGACGAGCTCGCACTCCAGCCCCTCCAGGTATCCGGTCACCGAATTCGCCCGGTGGAGAGCGCGGACCGGGTGACCCTCCGAACGGAGGAGAGTGGCCACATGCGACCCCACCAGCCCCGTTCCGCCCGTCAGGAAGACGGGTGCCCCAGCGGGCAATGGAGACGGGTTCATCCCCCGTCCTGTTCGAGGAACTCCTCCGCGTCGGCCCGGATCAGGGGAAGGAGGGGCGAGTGCTCGGCGTACTCCGGGCGATCTGCCTCGATCTCCTCGTCCCAGACGTCGAGCATCCGACTATAGTATTCCCGGGCGCCCTCGACGTCTCCCAGCTCGACGGCAGCCTCAGCGGCCGACGAGAGGTTGAGGAGGTGGTCCGGGTTACCCTCGAGCCCCTCCAGGGCCGCGCCGAGGGCAGCGGAGTAATTGCCTCCAACCCTCTCGAGAAGGGAGATGTGGAAGAGTCCGTCCTCATCCAGGGGCCGGGCCAACTCGTAGGCGTCGAGGGCCATCGGAAGGAAGTTGAGGACCTGGATGCTGTCTCCCTCCGAGGCGGCGCCCATGACACGATTGAAAAGGGCATCGGCAGCCTCCCGAGGGGTCATCGTGGAGAGGTCGACATTCGGAGCCGGTCCAAGGGCCCCCGGGGAGCCGGGGGCGCCGGGAGTCCCCGGTCCAACCGAAGCCGTGCCACCCGGTGCGTCCGGGCCTCCGGAGAGGACCTGGACCCCCAGGACCGCCAGGAGGACGAGAAGCAGGGCCCCTGAAACCCACCATCCGGCGTTCACCTCCGCGAGGGAGGAGCCTTGCTCCTTCCCTTCTGCGGTCCCCGGCTGCCCGGAGGTCTCGCGGTTGCGGCCGCGCGCACGAACGGGCGTCCCGCACTCGGTGCAGAATCGGGTGCCCGCAGGCACCTCTCGTTCACACCCGGAGCAGGGCAGCTCCACGAGAGAGGCTCCGCAGGAACCGCAGAATAGGCCGCGCGAAGCCTTACCGCACTGGGGACAGGCCATGGAAGACTCGGGCTCGGGGGCAACGGGAAACTGCTAGGATAATCCGGTAGTATAATCCGGCTCAGGGCCCGACGGGACCCCTGCGGTGGGTCGGTCAGAGGCCGGTCGGGAAATCGAGGAATTCCCATTCGAGACCGAAGTGGTCCTCGAGGTGGACTGCAAGGGCGCGCACTCCCCAGACCTCAGTCGCGTAGTGCCCCGCATAGAGCACGTTCACGCCGAACTCCACGGCATCCAGATAGGTGTGATGCGACCCCTCCCCGGTCAGGAGCGTGTCGAGTCCCGCGTCGGCGGCGGCGCGAATGAAGCTGCCTCCGCCGCCCGTCACCACTCCCAGTCGGCGCACCCGCTCCTCGCCGCCGGGGATGAGGCGCACTGGACCCTCGACGAGCGCCTCGACCCGTGCCCGTAGACCCTCCCGATCCTCATCTGTGGTGGCAGCGAACCCGATGTCGGCTTCCTGGTACCGGCCGAATCGCTCCCGGGGTTCGAGCCCCAGGGCCCGGGTCAGGACCGCACAGTTTCCGAACTCCGGATGGGCGTCCAGGGGCAGGTGGGCGCTGTACAGAGCGATCCCACTCCGGATAAGGGGAACCACGCGCCGGTAGCGCCGACCCGTGAGAGGGAGGAGACCATCCCAGTAGATCCCGTGGTGGACAAGGAGGAGGTCGACGTCGCGCTCCACCGCTGCGGCTATGGATTCGATCCCCGCGTCCACAGCGACTCCGAGTCGCCGGACCCTCCGTGTTCCCTCGACCTGCAGGCCGTTGAGGGCGCCGGAATAATCCGGGAACCCTGGAATGCCGAGCATCGCGTCCAGATACGAGAGCAAAGATTCTAATTCTATTTCTTTTGCGGACATCGAAACCCGGGGAAACGAAGGGGCAGCACTGTGGAGTATTCCACACTCGGATGTCAAAAACCCCGGAAGGCGTCGCGCCGATGGGCCGGAAGACATTGTCCCACAACGGGATGGGTCGTTGTCCACAGCTGTGGACAACTCCCAGGAAGGGAGCATCGAAACCACCCCGCTTCCCCCGCCTTCCTCCGCATGTCCCCCTCCCCGCAGAAACCCTGGCTTCCGATACTGATTCCTACCTGGAAACAGGCTTGACCCCCGCGCCGGCAGCCTAATTCACCACCGCGGGGAGCCCCCCGAGTCCGGGAGTCGGAGGGAAGGGTACACCCTGGGTTCAGGGCCTTACGGCAACGAGACGGTCCGGAGGATCCAGTCGAGATCAGGGGTCAAGCAGGGCCGGCCTCTACGGTTCCTTCGAGGACCGCGCCCGACGCCAACTCCAGTGTCTCGCACTGCAGTTTGCCGCGGTAGTTGGCGGAGGCGCCCATCGTGAGGCTCACGCAGGCGCCTTCCCCCTCGAAGGTGCCGTAGATCGACAGGCCAACTGCGCGGACCTCACCCAGCACTTCTCCGGTGGAGCCGATCGAAACCTGGTCCGACTCGAGGGAGCCCTCGATGTGGCCCTCCACATGGATGGGGCCCGCGCTGCGGAGGTGGCCCTCGATCTCGACGCCGAAGCTGATAATGGACGGCTGGGCTTCGCGAGGCACATCCTCCTTCGAGGAGGCAGGCTCCGGGGATGCGGTGGCCGCGGAGCCTTGGTCGAACTCCTCGCCGGTTTCCCCGTCGGCCGTCCGTCCCCCGGAGCCTTCCGAGTCATCGGACCGATCGACGGCCTGCTCGACCCCCGAAGCCTCTCCCCGCTTCTTAATCCATCCCATAGTTCGTGAGCTCGAGGACCCGGAGAGGGTCGACCGCCTCACCATCGACGAGGACTTCGTAATGGAGGTGAGGCCCGGTCGAAGCACCGGTGCTTCCCATGATGCCGATGGGGTCGCCGGGCCGCACCTCGTCCCCGACCTCGGCGCTCATGGAGCGAAGGTGGGCATACCGAGTCACCACTCCGGTAATTCCGGTGACCTCCACGGAGAGACCGTATCCACCGTTCCGCTCGGCGAGCGTGACGACGCCCTGCTGCGAGGCCCTGATGGTTGGATCTCCGCTCGTCACGAAGTCCACCCCGGCGTGGTGCTGAAGGCGGCCGGTCAGGGGGTGGCGGCGAAGCCCAAAGTCCGATCGTCGCGACATTTCCGCGAGCGGCTTGTACGAGGGCAACATCGACACGACTGTGTTCAGCTTCATGTTCTGAAGCAGCAGATCCTCGTGCTCGGTGTCGATGCGTTCGAGCAGGGAGTGGAGGACGGGACTCCGGCCCCCCTCGTCTCCAGAGCCCAGACCGCCCCCGTTGGACGCTTCGGCATACACCGCGTCGGCATCCAACCCGACATCCTCCATCGTGGCCAAGAGGGTGACATTGTCCTCGCTGAGGAGGTGGCGGGTGACGTCCAGATAGGCCCGAAACGCGCCATCCAGCGATTGGATGTTCGACTCACGCTCCGCGAGCTCGTGGGCCGTGGACCGCTGCTGGTGAAAGAGGCCGACGCTGCCGAAGGCCAGCATGAACAACATGCAGGTCATACCCACAGCGGCGGCGAGTCGTCGCGTGTGGTGGTGAGCCAAGACGCTGCGAACGCGCCGGCGGCGCCTCGCCCGCCGCAGGCTCTCCTGGTCGACGCTCTCTTCGAGATCCTGCCGGGAGAGCTCCACGTACCGAACTCCCTCGGCTCCGGGGATAAGAACCTTCGCGGAGCCCTCCTCGGGCAGCGCCTCATGGATCGATTCGGCCCATTGAGGCAAAGGGGGCCTGCGAGCACTCATCGATTCCAGTCCTGCGCGGCATCTTCGGAGTCGGAATCCCCGGAGTCCCGATGACCACTCGCCTCACGAGTCGTCTGACGAGCGTCCTCGACTTCGAACTCTTCCGAAGCGGCCTCATCGGCGTCCGTCAGATTCTGCGAGGCGCCGACGAGTGCCGCGGCAGCGTCCTCCTCGGAGGACCCGCTTTCGGCATCGGGCGTGTGCTGTAGCTCACAGGAGAGACGGGCCCCGGCTTCGATCTCGATCGAGCGGTAGATCAGAATTCCCTGGATCCGGGCTGAAGTCCGGACAGTCACGTGATCCGTGACTTCCAGCTCCTGCCCCACCTCACCGAAGATGTCGGCATTCTCGGACTTGAGCGAACCCTCGATGATTCCGGTCTCCCCGACCAGCACCTTTCCGGCGACGAGCTCACCCTTCACCGTACCGTGGACCGTGACATCGGCCGGCGCGGAGACGCTCCCTGTAACCGTCACGCCCGCCCCGATCACTATCCCCCCAGCTTCTGGATCTCCCAACCGATCACTCCCCGCTTGCGGACACACGCCAGATAAACACGCGCCAGATAAACACGTCCCCGATGAACTCGCCAATGGCCGAGTCCCCGGGCAGCGAGCGCAGCCCGCGGGGACCAGTTTTCAATGTACGAACGGACGCCGACCCAACAAGGGGAAGTGCGACCTGGCCGACGAAGGCTCGGACCCATAAGAGAAGTGGGCGGCGCCCGCCAGTCAAGAAGGGCCGTACCCAGCTCCGCCTCAGGAAGCCGGTCTGGCCCTGGAACCGCTCCGGGAGACCGGAGGGTGTCGGAGCTTGGCCGACCGGGGGAGTGGGCGCCGTCGGAGGGCGCTTCTAGATTTCGGGCACTACTCCGCCACCTCGGGCACCACTCCGTTAAGGGCACTCTACCCGTTGGTAGCGATCACGCCCGTGTCTAGCCGATCATGTCGCTCGTAGCCGCATTTTGGCCCACGCCTGCCTGCGGCCAAGGCTGGGAAGTGCGGTGCCAGGAGGAACCTGGTCGGTTTCAGTTCGAGGAACCAGGTGAGGGTTGAGGGGGCGAGAGATGGGGGAAGAAGTGGTCGATACCGAACAAATCCCGTAAGCGCGCGCCCACCGGCTATCCAGTGATTTCCGAGGGGTCCCGGCCGGTGATGGTCTCGAAGACCCGCTCGAAGTCCTCCGGAGACCGGAAGGGCACCTCGATCACCCCCTTTCCCCCCTTCTCCCGGAGTTGGACACGTGTGCCCAGGGCATCCCGCAGCGCCTCCTGGAGGGCCCGCGCCATTGGATCCGCTCCAGCGCCCGCGGCCTGCCTTCCAGAAGGCCCTCTGCCCGAGCTCCTGGACGCTGCATCGGATCGGGTTCGCGCCTCCACTTCTCTCACCGACCAGCCTTCCCGGACCGCCCGTCGCCCCAATTCCACGAGCCGCCCCGGATCCTCGATCGCCAAGAGGGCCCGTGCGTGCCCCATCGAGAGGGATCCGTCCCTCAGGAACCCGCGAATGGATGGGGGGAGCCGGAGAAGCCGGAGCACGTTGGCCACGGTGGCCCGACTCTTTCCGACCGCATCCGCGATCTCGGCCTGGGTCAGCCCGAACTCCTCCGAGAGGAGGTGAAAGCCCTCCGCCTCTTCCAGGGGGTTGAGCGCCTCCCGCTGGATGTTTTCCACGAGAGCGAGAACCAGGAGGGTCCGATCGTCGACTTCCCGTAGCACCACCGGCACCTCATCCCACGCCAGCTGCGTGACGGCCCTGAGTCGCCGCTCCCCGGCAACCAGCTCGTATCGGTCAGCCTCGCGGCCCGGCGCGGACCGTACGAGGATCGGCTGGAGGAGCCCGTTTTCCTCGATAGAGCGAGCGAGGTCGTCGAGCTCCTCTTCCTGAAACTCCCTCCGTGGCTGAAAGGGGTTGGGGGAGATCGCGGACACAGGCAAGCTCCTCACCTCCGCGTCTTCTCCCGATGGAGCCAGGTAGTCCTCCCCGAGGAGCGCCCCCAGACCGCGCCCGAGCCTCTTCTGTTTGGGCCGACTCATTCGGATCCCCCTTTCGATTTCGCGAGGAGCTCCCGAGCCAGCGCCAGGTAACTCTGGGAGCCCGCTGAGAGGATGTCGTAGGTCACGATGGGCTGGCCGAAGCTGGGTGCTTCGGCCAGCCGAACATTCCGCGGGATCGTTGCCTCGAACACTTTCCCTCCGAAATACTCCCGGGCCTCTTCGGCCACCTGTTTCGAGAGGTTCAGGCGCCGATCGTACATGGTCAGCAGGACGCCCTCGATGGCAAGACTCGGATTCAGCCCCCTCTGCACAAGGCGAATCGTGCTCAGGAGCTGCGACAACCCCTCCAGGGCGTAGAACTCGCACTGAATCGGGATGAGCACGCTGTCGGCGGCCGTCAATGTATTCAAGGTGAGAAGCCCCAGGGAGGGGGGGCAGTCAACCAAGATGAAGTCGTAGTCGTCCCGCACCGGCTCCAGCGCCCTGGAGAGGACCCTCTCCCGCTCCGGTTGGCCCACCAGTTCGATCTCGGCGCCGACGAGGTCGCGGTTCGAGGGGAGAAGGTCCAGAAAGGGAAAGTGCAATTCCTTCTGGATACACTCGAGCGCCGGGCGCCCCTCAACGAGCACTTCGTAGATGGAGAGGAGGTCGTCGGACTTCTCGACGCCCAATCCGGAGGTGGCATTCCCCTGCGGGTCGATGTCGATCACCAGGGTTCGCCGCTCCGCTACGGCCAGCGACGCCCCCAGATTGATCGCCGTGGTAGTCTTCCCGACCCCCCCCTTCTGGTTCGCTATGGCGAGAACCCGAGCCATTTCGGTCCCTTGAGCCTTGGATGAGTGGGTCCATCACACGATGGCCGGCAATATACGGGGGGAGGGACCGCAAAGTAAGGGACCGGGGAGACGGGGGTTGTTCCACGTGGAACAACCGGGATCCGCGCCCCGACTCGCTCGATGTTCCACGTGGAACCCTTCTTCTTCGGTTTTTATTCGGTTTTCGGGCCAATCTCCCGACTTCCCCGCCAGCGCCTCACCTCGAGCACCAGGTTCTGCAGATCCGCCGGAGAGACCCCCGGAATACGCCCGGCCTGTCCCAGATCCCCTGGTCGGACCCGCGCGAGCTTCTCGCGAGCCTCCCTGGAGAGGGTTACGAAGCGCTCGAAGGGGGCCTCGTCGGGGATCCGGAAACGCGCCTGCTCACGCAGCTTTCCCGCTCGCTCCGCCTCCCTTCGCACATATCCCGCGTACTTCACCTCCACCTCCACGGCGTGCAGGACCTCGTCTGGGACCGGCCCCGGGATCCCCCCGGCGTCCGCGAGTCCCCGCGCCCCCAGCTCAGGACGCCTCAGGAGCTCCTCGGCACGCGCCGACTCACGGACCGGGGTGCCTCCGGCCTCATTCAAGAGCGGGTTGACCCTGTCAGGAGGGAGGGAGGTCTCCCGGAACCACGTCGCCACCATCGCGCGTTGTCCGAGCCGCCTCTCGAGGGCCACATCCTGCTCCGGAGTGAGAAGGGCCGCCTCCCGCGCGAGCGGACCGAGGCGCTCCAGCGCATTGTCCTGTCGGAGGAGGAGCCGGAACTCGGCCCGTGAGGTGAAGAGGCGATAGGGCTCGTCGACCCCCCGCGTCACAAGGTCATCAACGAGCACTCCGATGTATGCCTGATCCCGCCCCAGCACGAACGCCCCCGCTCCACTCACCTTCGCCGCGGCATTCGCGCCCGCTACGAGCCCCTGTCCGGCCGCCTCCTCGTACCCGGTCGTACCGTTAATCTGGCCGGCGAAGAAGAGTCCCTCCACCTCCCGGACCTCGAGGGTGTGGCGCAGCTGGTGCGGAGGGAAGTAGTCATATTCGATCGCGTAACCCAGCTTTGTGATCCTCGCCCGCTCCAGCCCCGGAACGGTCCGGAGGAACTCGGCCTGCACGTCACCCGGGAGAGAGGTCGACAGGCCGTTCACGTAGATCTCGCTGGTTTCCAACCCCTCCGGCTCGAGGAACACCTGGTGCCGGGGGGTGTCGGGAAACTTCACGATCTTGTCCTCGATCGAGGGGCAGTAACGCGGACCCTGGCCCGCGATCTCGCCCCCGTAGAGCGCACTCCTCTGCAGGTTCCTGCGCACGACCTCTTTGAGCTCACCACCCGTCCACGTCATCCAACACTGACGCTGCGGAGGCATCTCCTCCCGGACATATCCGGCGAACCGGTAAGCTCCCCCTCCACTCTCCTGCACCCTCACCTTGGAGAAATCCACGGTCCGCCCGTCCACCCGGGGCGGTGTCCCGGTCTTGAAGCGAGCCACCTCGAGCCCCCTCGCCTCCAGAGCCTCCGCCAGCTCCAGGGAGGGAGCTTCTCCCGCCCGGCCAGCGTCCACCGCCCCCTCCCCTCCGATGTGGATCTTTCCTCTCAGAAAGGTGCCCGCCGTGACCACCACGGCCTCCGCCCGGAAGCGCAGGCCTCCCCGGGTGATCACCCCCCGGACCCGCTCCCCCTCCATCCACAGCCCAGCCACCATCTCCTGGAAGAGATCGAGGGCGCTCAGCTCCTGGAGGATTCGAGAGACCGCTCGGGGATAGAGACCGCGATCGCACTGGGCCCTGGGCCCCCAGACCGCGGGTCCCTTCGACTCGTTCAACATCTTGAAATGGATGCGGGAGGCGTCCGTGGCACGCCCCATCACCCCTCCAAGCGCGTCCACCTCGCGAGCCACGACCCCCTTCGCCACACCCCCGATCGCGGGATTGCAACTCATCTGGCCCACCCGGGAGAGATCCGGTGTGATCAGAAGGGTGCGTACGCCCATCCTGGCGGCCGCAGCAGCCGCCTCCACACCCGCATGGCCGCCCCCGACGACGATGACCCGGTACTCTGTCTCCACCTTGTCCCCCTGGCTCTCAATGGCGGATCTCGAACCCTCCGGCGGGCAGCTCCCGGCCCTCCCCCCGCCTGACCACTCGCTTCACCCGGGCCGCCGGTGGACCGGTGCCTAGCCTCCGCTCCAGATCCTCCACTGCATCCGCCGGTCCCCCGACATGCACCTCCACCGCACCATCCGGGAGGTTCCGCACCCAGCCCCGAAGTCCGAGGGCGCTCCCCTCGCCACGCGTCCACATCCGGAAGGCCACGCCCTGCACACGACCCTCCACACGGAAGCTGCGGCTCACCTCCCCATGCTCACTCGCCATCCTGATCTCCTCCTGCACCGTCTCACTTTCCAATACAGAACTCCGAAAACAGCCGGTCCAATACCTCGTCCGGGGAGATGACGCCCAGCAAATCCTCGAGCGCCGTCTCCGCCGGGCGTAGATGCGTCGCGGCCATCTCCGCCGGTACCCCCGACCTCAGGGCGTCCACGAAGGCGGCGACCTCCCGCCTGGCCACCTCCACACCTCGCGTCTGCCTCCGCCGGGTCAGGACCGGAACCGAGCCCGACGGCTCCACGCTCCCCGCGAACACCAGCTCGCGAAGGGCCGCTCCCACCTCTCCCAGGCCCGTACCTCCCAAAGCGGAGACGGAGAGCACCTTCCGGATCCGGGGATCCGCCCCTTGGGCCTCTCCCTCGGGAAGCGTCGCTCCCCGTCCTCCGTCCCGGTCGCACTTGGTGCGGAGCGCCACGACCGCAGCATCCTCCCGAAGCTCGCTCAGGAAATGCTCCTCTATCGCGCCCCAGCCCCACTCCGTCGACACACAAAGGAGAACCACGTCCGCCGCACGCAGGTAGCGCCGGGCCACTTCGATCCCGAGCCGTTCCGTCTCTCCCGCGTCCCCCCGGATCCCCGCCGTATCCACGAGCCGGAACGGATACCCTCCAAGTGAGACCTGCGCCTCCACCGCGTCGCGGGTCGTGCCCGGTTGCTCGTTGACGATCGCCCGCTCCTGGCCGAGGAGCGCATTGAACAGAGACGATTTCCCCGCGTTCGGGCGACCGGCCAGGACCACGAGCGCCCCCTCTCGGAGGAGCTCTCCCTCGGGTGCCGTGGCCAGGAGCGCGTCGAGGGTGCCGAGCAGCGCTCGACCCTCTCCAATTACCCGTTCGAGCGGCACCGGGGGATCGTCCTCCTCCGGAAAGTCGAGGTGATGGACGAGAAGGGCCTCCAGTCCGACCAAGGCCTCCCGGATGTCCGAGAGGCGACGCGACAGCCCTCCCTCCACCTGGTGTAGCGCCACCCGATGTAGCGCCTCGCTCCGGGCCTCCACCAGGTCCCGAACCCCCTCTGCCTGGACGAGATCCAGCTTCCCATTGAGGTAGGCTCGCTGCGTGAACTCTCCCGGTCTCGCCGCCCGTGCCCCGGATCCCTCGATGGCATCGGCCACCAGGGCGGGGACGAGGGTCCCGCCGTGGGTGGAAATCTCGGCCAAGTCCTCGCCGGTATAGGAGTTCGGCCCTGGGAAGAAGGTCACGAGAGCCCGGTCCAGGAGGGATTCGTCTCGGGGATCGATCAGGCGGGCCAGCACCGGCCGCCGCTCCTCGGCTCGCCCTTCCCAGCCCGGAATCAGCGCCTGGAGGATCGCTCGAGTCCCGGGTCCCGAGACCCGCACCACGGCGAGCGCACCCCGGCCGGGCGGGGTCGCCAGAGCCACGATGGTGTCCGTTGCCTCCATCTCGTCTTCGGGGGGCGAGGGGAGTCCCGTCAGGCCTCGACGGGAGCCGGCGATCGATTGGCCTGGACCTTCTGACGTTCCCGCGCGATCCACCAGGATTGGGGCAGGGTGGCGACGTTCGCCGTCAGATAGTAGAGGTTCAGCCCCGAGGGCAGGTTCGCGAAGATCACGACCATGAAGACCGGAAGCACCCACATCATCATCTTCATCTGGGGCGCCACCTCCTCCATCGTCCTCAGCGACACCCACTGAAGCAAGAACATCGACACGCCCAGCAGGAGGGGGAGGACGTAGAAGGGGTCGCTCGCGGCGAGGTCCGGGAGCCAGGCGAAGGGGACGCCCCTGAGCTCGATCGTATTCTGGAAGACGAAGAAGAGGGCGATCAGGACGGGCCAGGGCAGGAGCATCGGCCAGCATCCGGCCAGGGGGTTGAATCCGTGCTCCTTGTAGAGCTTCATCAGCTCCTTCTGCATCTTCTCGGGCTGATCCTTGTACTTCGTCTGAATGTCCTTCAGGAGAGGCTGGACGGCCATGTTTCTGAGCTGCGCCCGCATCGCCTTGTGGTTCAGGGGGAAGAGGATCAGGCGCATCAGCACCCCGACCAGGATCAGCACGTACCCGTACCCGATGTCCAGCGTCTGGTGAAAGAAGACGAGGACCCACATGATGATTCCTACGAAGGGTCGCAGCACCGGCCGAATGAAGCCCCATCCGACCGGGTTGACCTCCTGGAAATCCCTCCCCATCTCGGAGAGCAGCGCGTAGTCCTGAGGGCCGGCGAACACCTCGAAGGCGAAGCTTCCCGACGATCCGAACGACTGCGCGACCGCCACTGCCGCCCGACCTTCCTCGGCCAATACGACATCGGCCAGGATCCCACCCAGATACTCGGCGCCCCCGAGCTCCATGGAGGGGAAGACCCCGACCACGAAGTACCGACTCTTCATCGCGACCCAGTGGAAGGGTCCGTCGACCACGGTCCGCCCCTCCACATCCCCCAGATCCGTGGTCCGAATCCCTTCTTGAAGGTGATTCCCCACGTACGCCATGCTCGCAGCCTCCTGCCCCTCGTCCGCCTCGTTGAAGGCGAGGCCTTCCCCGAGGTCGCTCACCAGGAGGCCACGCTCCAGCCCGCCTATCTCGCCACCGACCCGCACCAGGTAGGAGTCCGGAAGAAAGGTGTAGCGAAGCTGGAGGAAGAGGGGCTGGGTCGGATGTTCGTATCGGAACGTCAGGGTCTGCGGCTCACCCCCGCTCTCCAGGGTGATTCCCTCTTCTGGGCTCACCTGGAACGGCGCCCCCCGCAGATCGAGCGTGTCCCCTTCTACCACGATCCGGGAGCCCAGGAATCCCGCCGCCTCCGAGCCAACGAGCTGCACGGGCCCGGCGCGGGCGAACGACTCGAACTCCAGCAGCTCCAGGGAGGTGATCCGAGCCCCCAGGTTCGAAAAGGTGAACCGGAAGAGGGGCCCCTCCACGACCACACTTGCCTCGGCCACCGGCTCCACCTCCGGCTCCGGGTCTTCCTCCGGAGCGTCCGGATCGGGAGCCGCCTCCTCGACGAGGCCGTCGGGAACTTCGAGAGCGTCAGGCACCCCGGGCTGCTCCCCCGGCGGAGGGGCCTCAGCGGGGCCGGGTTCCTCCTCCGCTTCCTCGACGACTTCCGCGACTTCGGGGTCTTCCAGCTCCTCAGGCGGAGTGGGAGGAAAGAGGAGGTTTCCCCCTACCAGAACCCCGAGCATGAGGACGACGGCCAGGATGAATCGGACTTCCGAGGTCATGAGAAAGGGGCGGCTTCCGGCTGTTGATCAGGAGGAGAGGGCGGCCGCGCGCATTCTCGCTCGGGTCGGGGGACCGGATCGAATCCCTTTCCGCCCAGCGGGTTGCACCGCACGAATCGCTTCGCGAAGAGCCAACCGCCCCGGAGCACTCCGAACCGCTCCAGCGCCTCGTACGCATAGCTCGAGCAGCTCGGCACGAACCGGCAGGACGGGGGGGTGAGGGGAGAGATCCCCTTCCGGTAAAGGTCGATCAGGCTCAGGAGGAAGCGTCGGAGCACAATTGGTCCGTCATGGTTAGCAGTTCGGCGCGAAGCTCCCCAAAGGGTGCGTCGTAGGCTCCGGGCCGAACGCGAACCAGAACCTCCCTTGCACAGCTCCGGGATCGCAGGCGCGGAAGGACTTCGCGTCGCCCGATCTCGCGGAGGCGCCTCCGGAGCCGGTTTCGCTCCACCACGGTCCGCCCGTAGCGGGGAACGATCGTGCCGAAACGTGGGCCCCGATTCTCGGAATTCTCCCGGGGAGCGGTGAAGATCTCGAGGTGGGCGGCTCGCCTTCGCACTCCGCGGCGCAGAAGAAGGCGGATCTCCGAAGCGCGTCGGATGCGACTCGCACGGGGAAATCGCTCCCCCCGAGCCCCGGGGGATTCAGAGCGGCCGGCACCCAACGGATGGCTACTTCGAGCCCACCTTCACGGTGAGGCGAGCACGCCCCTTCTTTCGGCGGCGCAGGAGGGTCTTCCGCCCCCCTTTCGTCTTCATCCGGGCCCGGAACCCGTGCTTGTTCACCCGCTTCCGGTTCCGCGGCTTGTATGTCGGTTTCATCGTTGTCCCACCTGTATTTCAACGGACTTCCCTGAGCGATAGATAGCTTGAAAAGGTACCGAGAACGCGGCGACTGCGTCAAGGCGAGAGGGCCGATTGACTTTTCCACATCGAGCCGGTACGATCTCTCCCGACCCGGGCTCCCCGGGCCCGCAGTGTTCACCCCGCAGCCCACCGATCGCCGTCATGGAGTTCACCGCGTCCGAGCTCTGGTCCGAGGTTCTCGAGTCCGCGAGGACGGCGATGCCCGAACAGAGCTTCCGGACCTGGTTCTCGCACTCCACTGCCGTCGGCCTCTCGGAGGGAGAGCTCATCGTGGAAGCGCCGAGCGCCTTCCACGCCGAATGGGCGGAAGACAAGTACGGGCCGCTCCTGAAGGGCATTCTCGAGCAGATCCTCGGGCGCCCCCTCGCCCTGACCTTCCGCTGCCCGTCGGTGCCGGGGGAGCGGGAACTCCCATGGGTCGAGGTGACGCCCACCGATCCCTCTCCAGCCTCTCCACACCCCCCTTCCCCCGGACGGACGGCGCCTCCGGCTCCCGTGGAGGATTCCACGAACCTCAACGAGCGCTATACCTTCGGTCGGTTCGTGGTGGGAAACAACAACCAGCTCGCCTCCGCGGCCGGGCATGCCGTGGCCGAGCAGCCGGCCAGAATCTACAACCCTCTCTTCCTTTATGGAGGAGTGGGGCTCGGCAAGACCCACCTGATGCATGCCATCGGTCACAGCGTCCTGGAGCAAGCCCCAACTACGCGCGTGGCGTACGTGACCTGTGAGTACTTCATGAACGAGTTGGTGAACGCGATCCAGAAAGGAACCACGCGCGATTTCCGAACTCGATTCCGGAAGATCGACCTCCTCCTCGTCGACGATGTCCATTTTCTGGCCCAGAAGGAGAGCACGCAGGAGGAGTTCTTCCACACCTTCAATGCACTCTACGACGCGAGAAAGCAGATCGTTCTCACCAGCGATCGGCCTCCGAAGGAGCTTCCCGGAGTCGAGGACCGATTGGTCTCCAGGTTCGAGTGGGGGCTCGTCGTGGACATCAAGCCTCCCGACTACGAAACACGGGTGGCAATCCTCCAGAAGAAGGCCTCCGACGACGATCTCGTCATCGACCCGGAGATCATCGACTTCGTCGCCCGGTCGTGCACCGCTTCGGTGAGGGAGCTCGAGGGGGCCGTGATCAAGCTTCTCGCTTACTCCTCCCTGCGGAATCAAGACATCACCCTGGAGCTGGCCCGGACGGCCCTCCAGAGCATGTTACGGCCCGGCTCGGGGAACTCCCGTCCACTCCTGACCCCGGAGGCCATCCGCAATATGGTGGCCCGGAGCTGGGGAGTGGAGCCGGGGGCGCTCGTCTCCAAGCGACGCACCCAGGACGTGACCGTCCCCAGGCAGGTAGGGATGTACCTCATCAAGGAGCTCCTCGATGAATCCCTCGTGCGGATTGGCCGCCACTTCGGGGGCCGGGACCACTCCACGGTGATCCACTCGATCCGGAAGGTCGAGAAAGCGATGAACGACGACGAGAAGTTCGCGCTCCGGGTGGCCGAGCTTCGAGACCGCCTATCGAGCGAAGAGTGAGTGGTCTTCCCCATCCGCGTGTGGAGTTCATGGATCCTGCTGTGGAGAAGTTCCGAATTGGCTCTCCTTTTCCACGCCGTTCCGGAAGGGGCTGGAAAACGCCATTGCTTTCCACCTCTCTTCCACACACTTCGGCCACCCCGCAGAGTGGTGTGCCGCTTCCTTTTGGGATATTCTGTAGCGATGTCTTCCACACTTCCACGTCCCCTACTACTACTAGCTTCTTTAATCTATAGAGAAATAGAAGTACGTTCTCCCGTGGAGAAACCGATTCCAATTCAGTCTTGAGGTCCGGATGAAATTCAGCATCACCCGCCAGAACCTCCACCAGGGCTTGAGCGCCGTTTCGGCGAGCATCCCTTCCAAGACGACGCTCCCCGTCCTGTCGAACATCCTCTTTGAAGCGGGTGAGGACGGGGTGCGGATGAGTGGGACGGACCTCGACGTCGGAGTCCGTATCCAGGTTCCGGCGGACGTGACCCAGGTAGGGAAGCTGACCGCCCCGGGAAAGAAGCTCCGGGAGATCACTCGCGAGCTGGCCGACGAACCGGTGGAGATCGCAACCCGGGGAGATCAGATCGAGCTGCGGTGCGGGCGCTCCCACTTCAAGCTCAATGGCCTCCCGGCGGATGACTTTCCCACGCTTCCTCAAGTTCCCCTGGACCAGGGGTGGAGTGCCCAAGGATCCCAGCTCCTCTCCCTCATCCGGCACACCTCGTTCGCGGTTTCCACGGAGGAGAGCCGGCCGGTCCTGAATGGGGTCCTCTGGGAGCTCAGGGACGGGGAGATGCGGATGGTGGCCACCAACGGGCACCGGCTCGCAAAGATGACGATCTCCGCCGACTCGTCACCGGAGACCACTACGCAGTTGATCGTTCCCCCCGACGCACTTCAGCACGTCCAACGCCTCTTTGGTCCGGAAGACACAGTGCGCGTTTCCAGGGAGGGAAATCACCTCGGCTTCGTATCGAATGGAACGGAGGTCTACACCCGTCTCATCGAGGGGACCTATCCCAACTACGAGCAGGTGATTCCGAAGGACAACGACAAGTTCGCGGTGGTCCAGCGCAAACCCCTGGAGTCGGCGGTGCGCCGGGTCGCTGCCGTCGCGTCGGATCAGACCCACCGGATCCGACTCCAGTTCGGGGAGGGCAAGGTGCAGTTCAATGTCCTCACTCCCGATCTGGGAGAGGCCCACGATGAGATCGAGGTCAGCTATGAGGGAGAGCCGATCACGATCGGATTCAACGCGAATTACCTCCTCGAAGTGCTGCGCTTCGTGGGAACCGAGGAAGTGAAGATGGGATTCAAGGCCCCGGAGCGGGCCGCTACCGTGGAGCCCGTAACCGGAAGTGACGAGGAACCGATGGACTACCTCTGCCTCGTCATGCCCCTTCGCCTGGTGGACTGAAGGCGCGCCGCCCTTCGTTCTCCCCGATTGCGCCCCGTCACCCTGAGGGAGCGGCACCGGCCTCGGAGAGGAGCTCCGAAGCCGTAAAGAGGGTGATCAACGAGTAGCCGGCCTCCCGGATCCGGTCCGCCCCTCCGGCCTCCCGGTCCACCAGCACCAGGACATTCGTGACCTCCGCTCCATGGGCTTCCACCGCGGCGATTGCCTCCAGGGCGCTGCCGCCGGTGGTGAGGGTATCCTCCACCACGGCCACGCATGCGTCGGAGGGAAGTCCTCCTTCGATTCGGCGAGCGGTTCCGTGATCCCGTTCCCCTTTGCGCACCGTGAACGCTTCGACCGGAGGCCCCTCCATCCAGCTCCGATGGGCCACTGCATACGAGATAGGAT
>SLFU01000091.1 GCA_007124095.1 Gemmatimonadota bacterium | reverse complement strand
TCGACGACCTGATCGAGGAGGGGCGAGCCCCTCTGTCCCGCCGTGTTCCGGAAGTGCCGGCGCTGATCCCGCTGCAGGTTCAACTCGCTCCCGAGCGCCCACCAAAGGAGTCCGGCGTCCCCCTCCTGCTCGCTTCGCATCGTCACACGCACCCCCCCCGCGGAGCGGTTCAGGTCCACGACCGCTGAGGTGCCCGGGCTGTCCTCGACCCGGCGAATCCCGTAGGTCATGAGCTCCACGGCCCGCTCCCCGACCTGGCCTTCCCATCCCACCCCGAGTTGCCCTTGCTCGAGGTCCATTCCCGCGCCCTGCGTGACATTCGACTGGAAGGCCCGCCGATCCTCGAGGAGCATGGCGGGCCGGGCGAGGGAGCCTGGGTTGTCCGCCTGCAATCGAAGCGCGTTTCCAGAAATGCGCGTGTCCCCACCCAGGAGAGGGAAGGTGAACTGGGTGTTGAGCTGTTCCTTGTTCGTGGCTCCGTAGCGCTCGTGGGCGAACCCGTCGGGGACCCAGCGGAATCCGTCCAGCTCGTAGCGCCCCAGGCTGACTAGGTACCCTCCGTCTCCGATCGACCCGCTCGTCGTGGCCTGCAGCCGACGGAAACCGTGATCCCCGGAGACCGATTCGAGGTCCTGACGGATCGGGGAGGCGGAGGGGGCCCGCGTCTCGAAGACGAGGACGCCGCCGGCTGCATTACCGTAGAGGGCGGAGCCGGGGCCCCGCAGAGCTTCGACCCTCCCGAGATTCCCGAGGTCCAGGTGATCCAGAGTGGATTGGCCGTCGGGAAGGGTGGCGGGGATGCCATCCACGACAATCCTGACTCCGCGCACGCCGAAGGGAGAGCGCGCCCCGAAGCCCCGGATCACGATCCGCTCCCCGACGGCCGCATTGAAACGGTTCTGGACCTGTACCCCCGGGAGCCCGTGCAGCGCCTCCTCGATCGAAGAGCTCGAACGCCCCGTGCTTCGGACCTCGTCTCCCAGGATCGAGATTGCAAAGGGCACCTGCTGGAGGGAAACGGGGCTCTGGAGGATGTCGACGACGACGGCGTCGAGAGCGACGAGGGAGGCCGTGTCCTCAGCCAGGGGGTCGGTGACCGGGAGCGTGTCGAGGACGGCGGGGAGCTCGGGCGTCTGGATAGCTCCCGGGTCTGGCCCGAAGTCGGGAAGGGGGATCGTGTCCGCTCCGGGAACCGTATCCGGTGCAGGGACGGTGTCTGGCACCTGCCCTTGAAAAGCGCCGGGGCGGACCGGGGCGGCTCCGTCCGAGGGGGACGCGTGAAGGGAGACGGGGAGGAGGGCCAGGAGCAGGAGGATCGGAATCCATGGCTGCACAGCTCGTCGACTTGGAGACATCGTCTCCCGGTATGGGGATCGCTAGAGAAGTGCGGGGATCGACTCCGGAGAACTCGAAGTTAGGAGGCCCGCAAACCGTTGTCGAGGGGTCGGGGGGTGCCGTAGGTTCAGCGGGTGGCCGGCCCGGATCGTCGCCGGCGCCGGACCCTCACGCTTACCCCGTCCGCGATGGAGCCCGATCATGAAGTCGGACCGAAGCCTGGAAGCCCTTGTCGAGGTACGGTTCATGGACCACACGGCGGATGTGGGGGTCGAGGTCGAGGCACCCTCGCTGGAGCTCCTTATCGAGGGCGCCGCGATGGGGATGACGCGCCTCATCCTCGGCGACGACCGGCCCCGGGAGGAAGAGGAACGCACCATTCGGGCCGAAGGAACGGACCCCGCCCTCCTCCTCCGCAACGTCTTGAGGGAGCTCCTCTTTCTGCACGAGGCGCGAGGATTCGCGCTTGCGCTTTGCCGGGTCGAATTCCTCGCGCCCGAGGAAATGCCGGCGGGAGGGGAAAGCGTGCTCCGGGTGAGGTGCCGGGTGACCGGGGGGAGAGATCCCGGCCCACCCGACCGTGAGCTCAAGGGCGTGACGCTGCACGGCCTCATAGCGGAGCGGCGGGAAGGAAAGGAGGGCCGGCCCTGGTTCGGGCGGGTCATCTTCGACGTCTAGGAACCGCTTCGACGTCTGGGAACCGGACCGGGGAATCGCTCCACCCGGCACCGGAGTCACGCCGACCCTTTCGACGCCGGAGCACACCCTGAGGCCGGGCCGCCTTGGTGGGGGGAGGCGCGGTCAAGGTCGGATCTCTCCTGCGCGCTCGGGGTGCCATTCCCTGGAGACGGAGGAGGCAGAGGAGGCGGAGAATTCGAGGCACGAGCGAGAAGAGGAGTGAACAGCGGCGTGAGGGCACCGTGAATCAGCTGGAAGTGGAACGAATCGACGACTACCGTTGGCGCATTCCCCGACAGGGGCGAATGCGGGTCGAGGGCCTCATCGTGGCCGACGACCGCCTCATGGAGGACATCCGGGGCGATGAGTCGGTCCGCCAGGTCGCGAATGTCGCCGAGCTGCCGGGCATCGTGGGCCGCTCGATCGGAATGCCGGACATCCATTGGGGCTACGGATTTGCGATCGGGGGCGTGGCTGCCTTCGATCCCGAGGAGGGTGGGGTCATCTCCCCTGGAGGGGTCGGATACGATATCAACTGCGGGGTCCGGCTCCTCCGCTCCCGCCTCTCCGTGAAGGATGTCCGCCCCCGTATCGGGTCGCTGATGGACTCCCTCTACGCGACGATCCCCGCCGGGGTCGGCAAGGGATACCGGAAGTTCGTCCTGAGCAGATCGCAGGTTCGGGACATCCTGGAGCGAGGGGCGGCCTGGGCCGTGGATGAGGGCTTCGGGAGCCCCGAGGACCTGGAGCACATCGAGGACCGCGGAGCCCTACCCGGCGCGGACCCCGACCGGGTGAGCGCGAGGGCGCAGGAGCGGGGAAGGGACCAGGTCGGAACCGTGGGGAGTGGTAACCACTTCGTGGAGGTGGGTTGGGTGGACGAGGTCTACGATTCGGTCGCAGCCTCGCGCCTCGGGTTGGAAGAGGGGACGGTCACGGTGTTCATCCACTCCGGCTCCCGTGGCCTCGGCTACCAGGTCTGCGACGACTTCCTGGAGTTGATGCTGAAGGCGGTGAAGCGCTACGGCATCGAGCTGCCGGATCGGCAGCTCGTCTGCGCCCCCCTTAAATCTCCGGAGGGAGAGGCGTATCTGGGGGCCATGCGCGCCGCTGCGAATTACGCGTTCACGAACCGGCAGCTGATGGCGCATCGAGTGCGGGAGGTCTTCTCCGAAATCTTTGATGAAGAGAGCTCCGGGCTCGGAATGGGCCTCGTCTACGACGTGGCCCATAACATCGCCAAGTTCGAGCGCCACGAGGTGGATGGAGAGGAGCGGGTCGTTTGCGTACACCGGAAGGGCGCAACGCGGGCCTTCCCTCCGGGCCATCCCGACCTCGGACCCGCGTATCGAGACCTCGGGCAGCCGGTCTTCATCCCGGGTGACATGGGGCGCTACTCCTACGTGCTGCTGGGCACTGACGGGGCCTACCGCGAGACTTTCGGGTCGACTTGTCACGGGGCTGGGCGGAAGATGAGTCGCCGAAAGGCCAAGCGGTCGAGCCGGGGCCGTGACCTCCGGACCGAGTTCGGCGGCAAGGGGATCGAGATCCGAGCGTCCTCATTCGCCACCGTCGCGGAGGAGGTGCCCGAGGCCTACAAGGACGTGGCCGATGTGGTGGGAGTCGTGGATGCGGCGGGCATCGGGAGGAAGGTGGTTCGGCTTCGCCCTCTCGGAGTGCTGAAGGGTTGAGGGCGGGTGGGACGGAGGTGAACGGAGAGGAGGGGTCGGGTGGCGAGGGCGGTGCCTTCCAGGGCTTTCCCGCAGAGGCCTTTCGGCAACGGAGAGCACGGGTCTTCGAGGCGCTGGGCGACGGCGCGATGGTCCTTCCCGCCGCCTCCGTCCTCCACCGTGCCGGGGACTCCGAACTCCGTTACCGACCCGACTCCGAGCTCTTCTACCTGACGGGATTCGTCGAGCCGGATGCCCTCCTCCTCCTGCGGGGATTCGCGGACGAAGCCCGATCCGTGCTTTTCGTGCGACCGCGTGACGCAAAGGCCGAGCTCTGGACCGGCTCCAGGTTGGGTCCGGACCCGGTCCCCTCCATCTTTGGGGTGGAGGAGGGGCGCTCGATCGAGCAGCTCTGGGACTCTCTACCCGGGCTCCTCACCGGAGCGGACCGGGTCTTCTACCGGTTGGGGGTCCACCCTCGCATCGAGTCGCTCGTGGTCGCGGCGCTCCGCACGGCTCGGCTCAGGGGCGCCCGCCGCGGCACGGGCCCGAGGGGGGTGGAAGATCCGGGCGAAATCCTCGATGAGCTCCGCTTGCGAAAAGACCCTTGGGAGTTGGAGGCGCTGCGGGAGGCCACGGCAATCACCGTCTCTGGATTCCGAAATGTCCTTCCCCGGATCGAGCCCGGGCTGGGCGAGTGGGAGCTCGAGGCCGAGCTCGAGGCGGCCTTTCGGCGCGAAGGAGCGGCCGCTCCCTCCTTTGCCACCATTGTCGGCTCTGGTGCCAACGCTTGCGTGCTCCACTATACAGACAATGGCCGACGCATGCGGGATGGGGAGCTCGTGTTGATCGATGCAGGGGCGGAGCGAAGGATGTACGCCGGTGATGTGACCCGGACCCTCCCGGTTTCCGGCGTCTTCTCGCCGGAGCAGGCGGACGTCTACCGAGTCGTTGAAAGAGCGCGCCGGGAAGCCGTAGCCGCCATCGCTCCCGGGGTTCCCGTCGCGGACGTGCATCAGCGCGCGGTTCGGAGCCTGATCGAGGGCCTACTCGGGTTGGGTGTCCTTTCCGGGGATCCGGAGGAGCTGATTGAGAAGGGCGCCCAGGCTCCCTACTTCCCCCATCGCACCTGCCACTGGCTCGGGCTGAACACCCACGACGTGGGAGACTACGTCCGGGAAGGCGAGTCCCGAATACTGGAGCCGGGGATGGTTCTCACCGTCGAGCCGGGGCTGTACTTTCCTTCCTCCCTTTTCGATGATCCGCTCGGGGGCTCGGCGGAGGCCTTCGCAGGGATCGGCGTTCGGATCGAGGATGATGTCCTGGTGAGCGAGCACGGACGGGAGGTCCTCACGAAGGACCTCCCCACCGGAGTGGAAGAGATCGAAAAGCTGGTTGGCCGCTGACCGGCGCCCACGCGGCCGGAGCGATTCGGTTCGGGACGCACGGGGAGGAGCAGATGCGGAATGAGAGGTTGACGGCGCGGCCCGAGTTCTATCGGGGCCATGGGCTGGGCAACGATTACCTCGTCTTCGAGGGAGGTGACCGGGCCGGGGGGGGGTGGAAGGTCACTCCGAATGCCGTGCGAAGGGTGTGCGACCGCTGGCGGGGACTCGGGGGAGACGGCATCGTGGTCCTCCTCGATCGTGCGCCCGAGGACGGTGTCTTTCCGCTCAGGATGTTCAACCCCGACGGGTCCGAGTTCGAGCGGAGCGGAAATGGACTTCGCGTCCTCGCCTCCCATCTTCACCGAGCGAAGCTCGTCGGCACCGAACGCTTCCAGGTCCGAAGTGGGGGAAGCGTGATCCCGATGACGGTGCACGGCCTGCCGAATCCGGGTCGCTACGACATCTCCGTCGACATGGGCCGCGCTGTTGTGGGAGGGGATGCGGTAGGCCTCCGGATCGAGGCGCTCGACAAGGAGGGCAGGGTGCCCCATCCATCCCGTGGGCCGGTGACCTTCGTGCCCGTTTCGGTCGGAAACCCACATGCCGTGGTCTTTCCCTCCGGGCCCAGCGACGAGCTGCTGGCCGAGCTGGGCCCCTTTCTGGCGACCCACCCCGCCTTCCCGGAGGGGACGAACGTTCAGCTCGCGGAGGTGTCCGGGCCCGACCGGATCCGGATCCGGATCTGGGAGAGGGGTGTGGGTCGAACCTCGGCCTCGGGCACGAGCTCCTGCGCCGCCGCGGTGGCCGCGGTCTCCAGCGGACAGTTGGACCCGGGGACCATCTTCGTGGAGATGGAAGGGGGAGTTCTCCAAGTCACCGTCGATCGGGCGCTCGGGGTGATACTTCGGGGGCCGGTGGAGGAGGTGGCGGAGGGGCACCTGACCCCCGGCTTTCTTATGAGCCTCTAGAGGGACAGGCTGTCCGGCCTCGTCAGGTTCGCACTCTCTTCAGGAGGACGAGTCCGGCGGCCAGGAAGAGGAGGTTTGGGATCCACGCTGCCAGCCGGGGGTCCAGAGTTCCGGCGTAGCCCAGCGCGCCCGAAAAGCGAAAGAGCATCAGGTAGAGGATCGTCGTGGCGAGCGAGACCCCGATCCCGAAGGCTGCCCCTCCTCGTCTGGAGGACGTGGCGAGTGGGGCGCCGAAGAGGATGATGACCAGGGTCGCCACGGGAATGGCCAACCGCTGTTCCTTCTTCGTGAAGGTCCGGCCGACATCCCCCCCCGACCTCTGCAGCCGCTCCCCGAACCGCTGGAGCTGCGCATACGTCATCTCATCCTCGTCGCGTGGCCGGTCCATCAGGTCTTCGGGCCGCTCCACCAGGCTCCGGAGGAGTGCGTGATCGAAGCGGACGGTCATCTCCCGTCCGTCGGGGTGGAACTGGCGAACGGAGCCGTTCAGGAGCATCCACCCGTACCCCTCGTGGAATTCCGCCTCCTCGGCCCGGGTGTTCCGCGTTGGACCCTCCGAGTTTTGTGGAAACTCCTGGAGGACCACTCCGACCATCCGGTTGTCGGCGAGGGTCAGGCGCCGGGCGCTCAGCGATTGCCCCGAGTCGGTGATGTAGACGAAGTTGTTGCGCCACGCCTGCTGGCGCTCCCGATCGCCCCGGAGCTCGGCCGCCACTTGATTGGCCCGGGGAGCGACTTCCGCCAGGACGAGCCCCGCTCCCGTAAGGAGGATCCCGATCAGGAGGAGGGGGGCCGTGAGGCGATGGAAGGACACCCCCCCTGCCTTGGCCGCCATGACCTCCCGGTGCGTCGTCATCGGGTGGATCGTGAAGACCGTGGCGAGGAGGGCGGCGATGGGGAAGGCCCAGAAGACGAACTGCGGATATTGGTAGGCGTAGGAGATGAGCACCTGATCGAAGGGGACACCCCGGTCCAGGTATCGGTCCAGATTCTCCGTGACATCTCCCACCACGAAGAGAAGGGGAGCTCCCAGAACGAAAAGGGTGAAGAGTCGCAGGAACGTCCAGGCGAGGAATCGGTCGAGGATCCGGATTCGCACCCTCATGGAACCTCTTCCTCGAGCCTCAGCCGACGGCCCTGCCGGATCCCGTGGAGCGTCCGGGCGAACCGTGCCCGGATCCGGCCCCACAAGCCGCCGCCCCGGTTCGTCGAGATCTGACGGCCCGCCGTGGCAAGGAAGAAGACAGTCGGGATGAGGAGAAGGACGTTCGGTGCCCACATCCCCACGATCGGGTTCACCTGACCCCGGTCGGCCAGACGCTCACCGGCGATAAGGCCGACCCAGTAGAAGAAGAAGATGCCCACCGAAGCGGCGATGACCATCCCTACGCCGCCCTGAGGGAAGCGGATTGCGAGCGGAGGTCCCAGGAGCACGAAGATGAGGCAGGCGAAGGCGATTGCGTACTTCTTGTGGATCTCCACCCGGTACCGGTAGGAACTCAGCCGGTAGATGTTCCAGAGGGTGTCGTTGGTCCGGTGCACGTTGGCCACCTCCCCCACCGCCTCGTCAGAGAGGAGGCCCGCCCCTCCCGGGTCGATCAGCGCGGCGTCGGCCACCGCCTCCAGGTCCCAGTCGATCCGGTCCGGGTCCGCCACGGCTTCCGCCTGCGCCATGGCCTCCGCGTCGGCGTCGCCCCCCAGCGTCCGGTTCACGAAGTTCAGAGACAATCTCCGGCTCTCGTCAGCGATCCGGGCGAGTTGGTTCAGGTCTTCGCGGGCCCGAAGCTCGAGCATCGAGATCGTCATCTCCCGGTCGCTGCGGCGCCCCCCTGCCCGACGCTCGAGCTCCTGGCCCACCCCCCGAAGGGGCAGAATCTGCGTCTTGTACTCCAGGCGCTGGAAATCGCCCGGACGCTCTTCGGTCTGCTCGTAGACGACCCCGTTGTCGAGGATGAGGTAGAGGTCGAGGCGATCGGGAGTGAAGGACATCTGGCCTTCTTCGGCCACGATGGTGCGGACCTCGCCCACCCGGCTCAGATCGAAGATGGTCACATCCTGGAGGTGGTTCGTACTCGGATCGATGGATCGGGCCCGGAGGAAATAGCGCGTGTTGTCCCCGGTATGGATCTCGTTGATCACCTCCTCTCGCAGCTCGAACGTCGGGTTCGTGCTTCCCACGTCGGAGAGGAGGGTGCTGAGCCGATGGTTGGCTTCCGGGAGAACCCGATCGTTGAAGTTGAACATCAGAAGAGAGAGGATGATCCCTACCCCGACCAGGGGCACCATCAGGCGGAGGGGGTGGATGCCCCCGGACGCGATGGCCGCGATCTCGTTCTCCGCGGTCATATCGGAGAATGCGTAGAGGACCGCCACCAGGATCGCCATCGGGAAGGTCAGCGCCACGATATGGGGAAAGGAGAAGACCATGAACTCCACAATGACGTTCCACTCCAGCCCACGCCCCGCAAGGTCCTCCATCCGCTGTGCCACCGCGTTGAGGAAGAGGAGCCCCGTGACCGCCGTGAAGGCGAATAGGAAGGGGCCCAGGTGGGCCCGAAGCACGTAATTGCTGAGGATCTTCATCTGACCAGGGGATTCCCCGAAGGACTACCAGGTGGCCGGCTTCCTTTCCGCTCGAGGCGGCGAGGCGGGTTGCTACCCTCGTCGCGCGCGTGCGATCCCGGGACGAAGCCTGCTCCTTCCGCCATCCCGTGGCCCTGAGTGCGGCTCCATCGTTCGAGCACGATGTCGAACGAGGAACGACGAACGGTGACGGTAACCGCCTCGGTGCTCCTGATCGCCAGTCTCCTCCGGTTTGGCTGGGAGGCCCGACCCCTCCCCCCGATCTTCCCGCCCGAGGAAGTTCCGGCCGAGATGATCGAGGAGACGCGGCTGGAGGTGGAGCGGCAGGAGCGGATGCGGACCCCTCTGGCGCCCGGCGAGCGGTTGGATCCCAACCGGGTTTCCGGGGTGGAGCTGGCTCGGCTGCCAGGGGTGGGGCCGGTCCTGGCCGAACGGATCGTGGAGAGCCGTGACGAGGAGGGACCGTTCGGCCGGCCCTCGGATCTGCTCCGGGTTTCGGGGATCGGCCCGGCCACGCTCGACCGGATCGAGTCCCTCCTCGACCTCTCCGCCCCCCCACC
>SLFU01000191.1 GCA_007124095.1 Gemmatimonadota bacterium | reverse complement strand
CGTCGAGGCGACGGTCGGCCTCGTCCCCAGGCCGGCCGCGGTGGCGGCCCTGATCGGGCATTTTGAGACCGTTGCGCAGGCCGTAGATGCTGTCCCGGTGGCGATGCAGTGTGGGGCAACAGCAGTGGAGTTGGTGGACTCGATGATTCTGGATCTGGCCCGTCAATCCCCCTTCCACCGACACCTGGCCGACAGTCTGGAAGGCAACCCCGGCGCGATCCTCTGGGTCGAGTTCTACGGGGACTCCCCGGCGCATGCCACCTCAGCGATGGAAGGCCTGCGTGACCGGTGGCGCAGCGAAGGAATGGGGTACGCCGGAATCTCCGCTCCGACGCCGGCAGAGCAAAAGGGGTTCCGGGAGTTGAGGAAGGCCGGCCTCGGATACCTCATGTCGGCCGGCGAGGGTCGGGAGAAGACGCTCGCATTCATAGAGGACACCGCAGTGGATCCCGAGCGCCTCCCGGAGTATACGGCCCGGGTCGGCGATATCCTGAGGGAGCACGGGCTGCGCGCAGGCTTTTACGGCCATGCCTCGGCCGGGTGCCTCCATGTCCGGCCGTTCATGGACCTCCGCCGGCCAGGAGAAGTCGAGAAGATGCGGGCGGTGTCTGAGGCGGTCCTCGAGCTGGTCCGCGAGTTCGGGGGCATGAACAGCAGTGAGCACGGAGACGGTCTGGCCCGCGGAGAGTTCAACCGGAGGTTCTTCGGAGACGCCTTCTACGAGACCATGCAGGAAGTGAAGCGGATCTTCGATCCGCGAAACCGCCTGAACCCCGGAAAGAAGGTGGATGCGCCCCTGATGACGGAGCACCTGCGGGACCTGTCCCTCCCGCGCGCGCCCCGACTCGACAGCCACTTCCCCTTCGACCCCGGGGAGGGGCTGCGAGGCTCGGCCAACCGATGCATGCGAATCGGGGAGTGCCGGAAGTCGCCGATGGCAGGGGGCACGATGTGCCCGTCCTACATGGCGACCAGGGAGGAGGAGCACTCGACCCGGGGTCGAGCGAATGCCCTGGTAAAAGCCCTCTCTGCCCCTGATCCGGCCGCCGGCCTCGATGACGAACGGCTCCACGAGATCCTGGACCTCTGTCTGGAGTGCAAGGCCTGTCAAACGGAGTGCCCCCTTTCCGTCGACATGGCTGCGATGAAGTCCGAGGTTCTGGCGCAGTCCCACGAGCGGAACGGAGTTCCCCTCCGCACCCGCCTCTTCGGGCATGTGCGGAAACTAAACGAGCTGGGATCCGCCTGGGCTCCACTTTCGAACCTGCCGGGGGCCCTCCCGCCGGTGCGCGCTCTCCTCGATCGCTTCGTCGGGATCGACCGGCGGCGTCCCCTGCCGCGCTTCGAACGACTGACCCTGCAAAGGTGGTTTGCGGGTCGAGGAGGTCCTCGTGGTCATGGGGAGCGGGGTGACCTCCTCCTCCTCGCCGATTCGTTCACCAGCTTCACCGAGCCCCACATCGGCCGAGCGGCCGTGGAGCTTCTCGAGGCCGCGGGATGGCGGGTGCGCTTGACCGGCGGTGTCTGCTGCGGCCGCTCCTTGATCTCGAAAGGGCTCCTCAAAGAGGCCAGGGCGACGCATTCCGCCCTCCTGGAGCAGCTGGCTCCGCAGGCGCGAGAGGGAACTCCAATCGTGGGCTGCGAGCCGTCGTGCATCCTCACGTTGAAGGACGAGCTACCCCAGCTCGCCCGCGGATCCGAGGACGCACAGGCCGTGGCTCGGCAGGCGAGCCTGGTGGACGACCTTCTCGCCGCGGCGCTCGACGAGGGAGCACTGGAGCTGGACCCTTCCGCCGAAGTGTCGGGCCGCCCTATCCTCTTCCATGGCCATTGCCACCAGAAGGCGTGGAACGCGACCGCGGGGAGCATCCGGCTCCTGGAAGCGATCCCCGGCTCGCGGGTCCAGGTCCTCGACGCAGGCTGCTGCGGGATGGCCGGATCGTTCGGGTACGAACACTACGACCTTTCCATGAAGATCGGAGGCCTGAGGCTCTTCCCGGCCCTCGAAGGCGCTCCCGAGGACGCGCTGATCGCCGCCACCGGGGTATCCTGCCGCGAGCAGGTCGCCCACGGCACAGGACGAACGGCCGAGCACCCGCTCACCCTCCTTCGCGGAGCCCTCCGCGCCTAGTCCCCTTCGCGCCTAGTGCCCCCTTCGCGCGCCCCATGGCCTCCGCGCCTCGTGTGGTGCGTCAGCCTGCGGCACTTGGAACGATCCCGTCCCTCTCGAGCCGGGCGAGGACGATCTCGACGGCGTCGTTCACGCTGGTCACGGCCGTATTGAGGCTCAGGTCGGGCGAGTCGGGCACCTCGTAGGGGGCTCCACTCCCGGGCAGCGCACTCACTTCTCCCGCTTGTTCCTTCCGATACAGCTCCTTTGGATCCCGCTTCCTCAGTTCATCGAGGGGTGCGTGGACGTGCACCTCCAGATAGCGACCTTCGGGGAGGAGGGATCGAACGGCGAGCCGATCCCGCTGATAGGGGGACACGAAGGTGCAGAGGACGACGTTGCCGTGCTCGAAGAAGAGCTTCGCCACCTCTCCCACGCGGCGGATGTTCTCCGAGCGGTCCCCCGGGGTGAACCCCAGATCCCCACAGAGACCGTGCCGTACCTGGTCCCCGTCCAGGAGCATCGTGCCGATTCCCCTCTGGAAGAGACGTCGCTCGACCTCGCGGGCGATGGTGGTCTTTCCGGCCCCGGACATTCCCGTGAACCAGACGACCGAAGCACGATGCCCGTTCCTCCGCTCCCGTTCCGCCCGAGGGACATTCCAGCCCTGCCACACCACGCCCGGAGTGACCGGGCGCCCGACCAGATCGGGCTCCTCCGCCGGATCCTCCAGCTTTTCGAGGCGTTTCACCTCACCCCGAATCATGCCGGCAGCGACCGTCACATTCGTGTGGGGATCGACCAGGACGAAGTTGCCTGTGGCGACATTCACCCGGTACGAATCGAAGAAGACCGGGCTGGCGGTTGTGATCTCCACCCGTCCGATTTCGTTCAACCCGAGTGTCTCCGCACTTTCCCGGTGCAACGTATCCACATTCACTCGGTACTCGATCCGGTCGACGAAGGCCTGCACCTGGCGAGTCGTGTGCAGGAGGAGATACGGCCGGTCCGGATCCAGCGACTCCTCGTTCATCCAACAGAGGTAGGCCTCGAACCGGTTCTCCACCGTGGGGACGTTTTTCCGGCGGACGATCATATCCCCGCGGGAGATGTCCAACTCGTCTTCGGTCGTGAGAGTGACCGCGTCGCCGGCCACCGCTTCCTCGAGCGGCCCTTCGAGACCCTCGACGGACTTGATCCGCGTCCCGTGCCCCGAGGGAAGGACCAGGATTTCCTCCCCGGGAGTCACCGAGCCGGAGGCCACGGTTCCGGCGTAGCCGCGGAAGTCCTGGTTTGGCCGGATCACATACTGCACGGGAAATCGGAAGTCGATGTAATTCCTTCGGGACCCGACGTTCACAGTCTCGAGCTTGTGGAGGAAGGAGCCGCCCTCGTACCACGGCATCCGATCCGACCACGAGACCACATTGTCGCCGAGGAGGGCACTGATTGGGACGAAGGAGATATCCTTGACGGTGAGCTTCGCCGAGAATTCCCGGAACTGGGCACGGATCTCCTCGAAGCGGGCCTCGGAGTAGTCCACGAGGTCCATCTTGTTGACCGCAACGATGATGTGCGGGATGCCCAGAAGCGAGGTGATGAAAGCGTGCCGCTTCGACTGAGTCAGGACTCCCTTGCGAGCATCCACAAGGATGACGGCGAGATCCGCCGTTGAGGCACCCGTGACCATGTTGCGCGTGTACTGCACGTGCCCCGGGGTATCGGCGATGATGAACTTCCGCTTCGGCGTCGCGAAGTACCGGTACGCCACGTCGATGGTGATCTTCTGTTCCCGTTCGGCCTTGAGTCCATCGGTGAGCAGCGCGAGGTTCACACCCTCCTCGCCGAGGAGGCGGCTCGCACCCTCGATTTGCTCCAGTTGGTCCTCGAAGATCGACTTGGTATCGTGGAGAAGTCTCCCGATCAGAGTGCTCTTTCCGTCATCCACACTCCCGGCCGTCGTGAATCGAAGCAGATCCGTCTCGA
Source organism: Gemmatimonadota bacterium (assembly GCA_007124095.1). Lineage (GTDB taxonomy): Bacteria > Gemmatimonadota > Gemmatimonadetes > Longimicrobiales > Gaopeijiaceae > SLCK01. Next base: position 22,894 of record SLFU01000191.1, on the reverse strand, counting down.
CCGGCGCCTTGGTCATCGTCATTAGAAGTACCCCTCTCGCTTGCGCTCTTCCATCGCGGCCTCGGATCTCTTGTCGTCGCTCCGTCCTCCTCGCTCGGTGAGCCGCGCGGCACCCGTCTCGAGGATCACCTCATCCACCGAAGCGGCTTCGGATTCCACTGCCCCGGTGCATGTGGCGTCGCCGATGGTGCGGAAACGTACGGTGCGAAGCTCGATCCGCTCACCCTCCATGGGCTCGATGAACTCCGTGTTCGCCAAGAGCACCCCGTTCCTCTGGACGACCTCCCTCTCGTGCGCGAGATAGAGGTGAGGAATCGGGATTTCCTCCAGTTGGATGTACTGCCAGACATCCAGCTCGGTCCAGTTGGAGAGGGGGAAGACCCGGAAATGCTCGCCCGGGGCCTTTCGACCGTTGTACAGACGCCACAGTTCGGGGCGCTGGTTCTTCGGGTCCCACTGACCGAAGCGGTCCCGATGTGAGAAGAACCGCTCCTTCGCCCGAGCCTTCTCCTCGTCCCGGCGAGCACCTCCCAGTGCGGCGTCGGCCCGCAACTCCTTGAGCGCGTCCAGCAGGGTAACGGTCTGGAGAACATTTCGGCTCGCATCCGGACCAGTCTCCTCCTGAACCCGGCCCTGGTCTATGGAGTCCTGGACGTATCGGACGAGCAGCATACAGCCCAACTCCTCCACGAACCGGTCCCGGAACTCGATCGTCTCGATGAAGTTGTGTCCGGTGTCGATGTGGAGCAGCGGAAAGGGAATCGGCCCGGGCCGGAACGCCTTCCGGGCGAGCCACGTCATCACGACCGAGTCCTTTCCGCCCGAGAAGAGGAGCACGGGGCGATCGAACTGAGCCGCCACTTCACGAAACACGTGTACGGCCTCGTTCTCGAGGGCCTTCAGATGGCCTTTTATTCGAAGAGTCATGCCTTCACAGACGAGTTCGATGAATCAGGTCCTTCCAGGGTCCCGACGGATCACCCACAGCCAGGAATGGAGGGTTCTTCAAGCTGGCCTTGTTATAGCCGAGCACCGATCCTTCCAGGGAGTACACCCCCCCGCCGGCTCGTTCAAGCACAGACTGTGCCGCACCCGTGTCCCACTCCATGGTGGGTCGATCCCGGAGGTAGAGGTCCGCCCCCCCTTCGGCCAGAATACAGAACTTAAGGGAGCTTCCCATGCTCGTGAACTCCACCTCCCGTCCCGAGCGGTCCCCGAGTTCTCGCGCCAAGGCCTCGACTCCCGGACCCGCGTGGTCCCTGCTCGCCACCAGCACGGGCGCGGACTCCCGAAAGGGGCGAGCCCGGATCGTTCGGAAGGGCTCATCCCTCCCGCCCACCTCCGCGCCCAACTCCGGCGTCGCACGGTACGTGCGGCCGGTCGGGGGAACGTGAACCACTCCCAGGACCGGACGCCCGTCCTCGACGAGGGCCACATTCACGGTGAACTCTCCGGACCCCTTCAAGAACTCCTTGGTGCCATCCAGGGGATCCACCAACCAGAAGCGGCTCCAGCGTCGCCGATCTCTCACCTCCCCTTCCGAAGACTCCTCCGAGAGAACGGGCACATCGGGTGTGAGGAGGGCGAGCTCCCGGACCAGGTGACGGTGCGCCGCGCGATCCGCTTGCGTGAGCGGGGAGTTGTCGGTTTTGATCTCCACCCGCACCGGCTCCTCGTACCATCGAAGGATCTCCTTCCCGGCTCCATGGACGATGGCCAGGAGGTCATCGATGCTCACCAGTCGGTTCGGCTCCTCTGTCGAAGCCGCCATCAGAAAGACGTTCTCATCAGAAGCCCCAGAAGCGTGGTACGAGGATGGCCAGGACGGCCAGAAGGACGAAGGTGAGCGGGACTCCCAGCCGCAGATAGTCGAGGAACCTGTACCCACCGGGGCCGTAGACCATCGTGTTCGTCTGATACCCGACAGGGCTCAGAAATGCCGCCGAGGCGGAGAAAGCCACGATGACCGCGAAGGGGCGAGGATCCAGCCCCGCCGCGGCGGCTGTCGAGATCGCAATCGGAAAGATCAGAACGGAAGCGGCGTTGTTCGTGATCAACTCGGTCAGGATCATCGTCACCACCGCCACCCCCAGGAGGATGCCGAGCGGCCCGAGGGTCTGGGATGAAGCGACGATTCCCCCAGCCAGAAGGTCGGCCAGGCCGGAGCTACGCAGGGCTTCGCCCAACCCGAACGCCGCGGCGATCAGGATGATCACGTCCAGATCCACCGCGCTGCGGGCCTCCGCGGCCGTGAGCGCGCCCCCCGCGGTCATAAGGACAGCTGCCAGGAGCGAGGCATTAAGCATGGGCATGAGTCCCACGGCGACCACCCCGACCATTCCGGCCGTCACCGCCGCCGTGAAGAAAGCCATCCGGGTCCCAACCGGCGGGGAGCCACCCAGGTGGGACACGAGGAGGAAGTCACTTCGGTGCCTCCATCGGTCCCCAAAACCATCGTCCGTCAGGATCAGAAGTGTGTCACCGTGGCGAATCCGGACCCCCCCGAGCTTCGCGTGAATACGTTCTCCGGCTCGATGGATTGCGAGCACGGCTCCCTGGTAGCGACCCCGAAATCCCAATTCCTTCAGCGTGCTGCCCGCCAGCGGGGAGCTGTCGCTCACAACCACCTCGTAGAAGGTATGCCCCGGACGGGTAAGATCCAGCGCATGTGCGTGCTCCGTGGAGCGGAGGCCCCGCAGTTTCTGAAGGTCCACAACCTGATCCACCTGCCCGACGAAGATCAGCCGGTCGCCACCCCGGAGCGTCGTGTCCGGGCGTGCCGGCGCCAACGCCTCTCCATCCCGGTGAATCTCGGCCAGGAAGACGCCATTCAGGTGACGAAGCCCTCCATCCTCGACGGTCGATCCGTCCAGCGGACCACCCACCTCCACTTCCATCCCGAAGACGAACTCCCGAGTCTCATCTTCGAACTCCCGCCGCACACCCCGACGATCCGGTAGAACCAGTGGTGCCAGCACCACTATGACGACCAACCCCGCCACGGCGAGGGGCAGCCCCACCACAGAGAGCTCGAACATCCCGAGAGGCTCCATGCCCGAAGCCACCATGAGCCCCGAGACGACGATGTTCGTGGAGGTACCGACCAGGGTAATCGTCCCTCCGAGGATCGCCGCGAAGGAAAGGGGCATGAGAAACCAGGAGGGCGGATGTCCCTGCCGGTAGGCCCAGTCAGACACCTGCGGGGTCAGCATTGCAACGATCGGCGTATTGTTCAGGAAGGCCGACGCACCCGCCGTAGGCACGAGGAGGCGGGCAAGTCCCGTCCGGCTGCTCGGCCCTTCTCCGAGCATGCTGCGAACGAGAGGCTGGAGGGCTCCGGTCCTCTCGACCGCTCGGGCGACCACATAGAGGGCGGCCACCGTGATCGGCGCGGGGTTGCTGAACCCGCTCAATGCCTCGGCGGGGGTGACCACCCCGAAAAGGAGCAGGAGCACCAGCGCGCCGAGCACCGCGCCCGCTGGAGGAAGGAGGTCCCGGATCATGGCTGCGATCGCCGCAACGAGCACGACCAGGGTGAAGAGTGCCGGGAGAGTCAAGACCGAGGCCCCTCAGGGGAAGTTCGGGCGTACAGGCTCGCAACGAGACGTGCGCAGGTCACCGGCCGCCGATTGGGCAAGGTTCAGAAGGTACGCCGGGTGACCGGGGCATCGAGAGTACATGGATGACAGGGTCCCGGCACCGTGATGAACGCCGGCGAGGCGGGCGACTTGGGGGCCTTGTCCAGACCGCCTCCCTGCTAGGCGGTTGCTGAGACAGGAACCCCACTCTTTACGATCCACGCTCCGGGAGACTCCATACCTCGCTCGCGCATTACCCGGCTCATGGCGTGACGGGAATCGACCAGCACCTGAGAGCGATCGAGGATCCGCTCCAGATCAAAGACGGCGTGATCCGTCACAATCACTACCGCGTCCACCGACTCGAGGAGTTCGTCGGTCAACTCCACCCCCTTCCAGACCCTCTCACCCTCCTTGAACTGCGACACATACGGATCGTGGAAGGCCACCTCGGCGCCCTCCCTCTCCAGCGTCGTCATGATGTCGAGGGCGGGGGACTCCCGCACGTCGTCGATATCGGGCTTGTAGGCAACCCCGAGAACGAGCACCCTGGATCCGTTCACCGCCTTCCGATGCTGGTTCAGGGCCTCCCGGACCTTCCCGACCACGAAGTGCGGCATCTCGGCGTTGATCTCGGAGGCCAACTCGATGAATCGAGTTCGATAGTCCAGCGTCCGCATCTTCCAGGAAAGGTAGTGGGGATCGACGGGGATGCAGTGCCCTCCGAGGCCGGGGCCGGGGGTGAACTTCATGAACCCGAAGGGCTTCGTGGCCGCAGCTTCGACTACCTCCCAGATGTCGACTCCCAGGCGGTCCGCGATGAGCGCGGTTTCGTTCACCAGAGCAATATTCACCGCCCGGAAGGTGTTCTCGAGGATCTTCACCGTCTCCGCAGCCTCGGGGGAAGAAACCGCGACCATCGTCCGAATGAATCTCTGGTAGGCCGCCACCCCCGCCTCCAGACATCGGTCTGTGACGCCTCCGATGACCTTCGGGGTGTTGTGGGTCTTCCACTCTTCGTTTCCGGGATCCACCCGTTCGGGTGAAAAGCAGAGGAAGAAATCCGTCCCGACCGTCAGCCCTCTCGCCTCGAAGAGCGGCAGCAACACTTCCCGCGTCGTTCCCGGATAGGTGGTCGACTCGAGGACGATGAGTTGTCCCGGGCGCAGAGCTCGAGCCACCGCCTGCCCCGCAGCCAGGATATACGAAACGTCCGGGTCACGGGTCTTGGAGAGGGGAGTGGGCACGCAGATGGAGATTACGTCGCATTCGGCCAAGCGCTCCATCTGGGTCGTCGCCTCGAGCCGACCGCTCTTCCGGAGGGCGGCCACATCCGCGGAGGGAATATCCTGGATGTGGCTCTCTCCCCGGTTCACGCCCTCCACGACCTCCGAGTCCACATCGAAACCCAGCGCCGTCAACCCCGCCTCACCGACATTCACGGCCAAGGGCAGGCCGACATAGCCGAGCCCCATCACTCCGAAAGTCACATCGTCCCTGGTGATATCCTTCATGGGTCGCGTCCGGTCTGGGATTCGGCTGAAGGGAACCCGAGAATCGAGCTCCAACGCCAGAATATGAGTTGGCTGGACTTCAGGCTCAAGGCGTCAGAAGGAATCGTCCCGCTCAGGATGCGCATGAGTGGACCTCGGCCCATACTATCCCGACCGTGCCCAGTTCTCCACCGCGGATACGAGACCTTCCAGGGTGTGGGGATGCGCGACCGCGTCCACAGGCAGCCCCACTTCCCTTGCCGCCTCCGCAGTAGCCGGGCCAATCCCCACCACCCCGATCCCTCGGGGCCAGGCGGAGAGCCCGGTGGAGGCGGCTCGCCGCTGCCAAGCGCGACCGAAGCTTCGAGCCGTCGAGCCGGCCGTGAAGGTCAGCAGATCCACCCCTCGAGCTTCGACGAGCCGCGCGAGCTCATTTGCCTCTTCCCGACACTCCACCGTTCCATAGGCGGTGACCACGTCTATCACGATGCCTCGTGCCCTCAGGGCCTCCGGGATTACATCCCTCCCCTCCCGGGCTCGAGGGAATAGCGCTCGAATGCCTCCCACCTCTGCGTCGGCGGACCCGACGGAATCGAGAAACGCGGCCACCAGGGACTCGGCCACGAAAGCCTCCGGCACGATCTCCGGCGGCAACCCCAACTCCGCGAGGGCCTCCGCCGTCCGCGGGCCCACAGCGCAAACCCGTAGCCCCCGGTCACGCACCTCGTCGGGGCTCAGCCCCGCCGCCCGAAGCGCCTTCTCGAGGGGCGGTACGGCCCGTCTGGAGGACACGATAAGCCAATCATAGGCGTCCATGGCGGCCACGGCCCTCTCCAGAGGGCCCGGGTCGTCCGTAGGGACGATGGCGGTCGTAGGAAGGTGGATGGGATAGGCACCCCGATCCCGGAGGAGTGAGACGAGTCGGTCCTCACGAACTCCCTCCCCGCTATCTTCGCACCTCACTTCGCGGGGGCGCGTCACGGCGATCCTGAGGCCTCCGAGGGGAGCGAAGCCAGCTCGGTTTGCGGGACCCATCAAGACCGGGTGCGGATGGCTGTTGTGGCGGGTCGGAGATTCACCGGTATTCGTGAGCCGGCGCGTCCAGGGTAGCTGCGGAGCTCCGGCTGCAGCGCCGGCTCCGACTATTGTGGCATCACTCGCGCTCGCCGAGCGGGTTCGTGGCGGGAGCCTTGCGGATCTTGCCAGCCGAAATGCAGGAGGTGCAGACCCTGACGCGACGGCGTCGACCTTCCTGGTCGAGGATCCGGGCCGATTGGAGATTCGGGAGCCACCGCCGCTTGGTCTTGTTGTTGGCGTGACTGACTCGGTTACCGGTCGACGGCTTCTTGCCGCACACGTAGCAGACTCTCGCCATGATTCCTCAGTCCTCTTCCGTCTGGTCGCCGTCCGCCGAGTCGAGCACGTCCGCCTCGGTAGCGTGGAGGAAATGGGGGAAGCTCGCAGCGGTGTCTCGATCCTCGTCTGTCACGAAGATCGCTTCGGCATCCCAGATCTCCAGGATGCTGTCCGACATCGCCCTGACGTTTCCGACCAGCCGAACCTGATCCTCCGGAAGGACCTGAAGGCCAGCCGCGATCAGATCGGGATCGAGCCGAACGAGGAACCGCGCCGGCTCCGCGTCTTCTTCCTCGTCCACCTCTTCGCTGCCGAAGGTGAAGACGTGAGTCCCGAGGAGGTCTTCTACCTCCACGCTGGTCAATTCGACCAGTTCATCCTCGAAGGCACCCGGGTTTGCGATGAGCTGCTGGGCGTCGACCAGGGCCGCCTCGGCACCCTCGTCGGCCAGGGCAAACTCCGTCGATTCCGACGCCGTGCTCAGCCACCAGACGAACAGTCCGATCGTGAGAAAGGCCATGATCATCAGTGGAAAGCTCAGCTTGCTCTGCTGGACCTGCGCCATAGTGCGGTCTCTCCCGTTAATCCTCAATGTCCTCGAGTCGGATGACGACGAGTCGAGTTATGAATCTCCGCGCTCGACAAGCTCGATGAACGCCATCTCCGCCGCGTCGCCCTTTCGATGTCCCAGCTTCAGGATCCGGGTATAGCCTCCGGGCCGCTCCTGGAACCTCGGTGCGATGTCGTCGAAGAGCTTACCCAGAACCTGACGATCCTGGATCTTCCGGGCCGCTCTACGCCGAGCGTGCACATCCCCCCGCCGCGCCAGCGTGATTAGCCGCTCGGCGTAAGGACGAAGCTCCTTCGCCTTCGCAGTCGTCGTCTCGATCCGCTCGTGGCGGAACAGGTTGGTCGCCATGTTCCGTAAAGTAGCGCGCCGATGCGAGACGCTACGCGAAAGCTGTCGACCCTTCTTGCGATGCCTCATGGGTTCTCACCGATCCTGGCTGAACTAAGTACCGATATATCACGAACAAGCCGTCCTGTCTACTCGTCCCCTGTGCCCGCCCCTTCAGCTATCTCTTCTTCCTCCTGGCCGGTCACGAGATACAACTGGCCATCCTCTCCTTCCGTGACCTGCATCCCGAACCGGAGACCATGCTCCGAAAGAAAGTCCTGGATCTCCTTTAGCGACTTCTTTCCGAAGTTGTCGATCTCCAGCATATCCTCCTCTGTCCTCTGGACCAACTCGCCCAGTGTCCGGATGCTCTCCTTCTGAAGCGAGTTCCGCGATCGGACGCTGAGCTCTGCCAGATCCTCGATGGGCCTGGCGAAGAGCTCCTTAACGTCTTGCGAGAGGGGTTCGGCTCCCTCGGGACTCGGCGTCGGGATGCCTCCCTCGCCAAAGTAATGGAGATATTCCAGATGCTTCGTCATCAGGGAGGCGGCGGTGCTCAGCGCATCTTCCGGCGAGATCGAACCGTCCGTTTCGAGGAAGAAGGTCAGCTCATCGAAGTCGGTGCGCTGCCCGACCCGAGTCTCCAGAACCTGAAAGTTGGCCCTTCTGACCGGGTTGTACACGGAGTCGATGCGAACGAGGTCCACGGGCGAGCCCTTCTCGGCCGGATGCTGATCCGCGAGAACGAAGCCCCGCCCCTTGTTCACCCGCAGCTCCATTTGAAACGCCTTGTCCTCCTGGAGGGTCAGGATGTGGTGGTCCTCGTCGAGGATTTGCACGCCAGCCTTCACCTCTACGTCCGCCCCCGTCACCAGGCCAGCCTTTTCGGCCTTCAAGGTGAGGGTGGCTTCGTCCACTTCGGGATCGAGCACCACGACCAGGGACTTCAGGTTCTGGATGACTTGGTGAACGTCTTCGACGACGCCGGGAATCGTCTGATGTTCGTGAACCACGCCGTCACACCGGAAAGCCCAAACAGCCGCTCCCCGAAGGGAAGAGAGGAGAATTCGCCGGACCGCGTTGCCCATGGTGTGCCCGTAGCCCCGTTCCAGGGGTTCGATCACGAACTCACCGGCTCGTCCGTCGTCCGAGGTATGAACCGCCTCCACCTTCTCGGGAAGAACCAGTCCGGTCAAATCAATTTCCACCATATCCTCCATGCCACAGGGGTGCGGCGAGCTGATATTCTGGAGCAAGGCTCCGACCACTTCTTTGAAAGACTCCGATCACTTCGAGTACAGCTCCACGATGAGCTGCTCCTGGACGTCCATCGGAATATCGTCGCGGGTCGGCGCCCGCACGACGCGGGCGACCCGCTTCTTCTCATCCAGAGTGAGCCATTCCACCAGCTGCGGGCGGGTGCGCGACTCCAGACTTCCTTCGACCACATCCAATTCCCGGGACTTCATCCGGATCGCGATGTCATCTCCAGGCCGAACCTCATAGCTCGGGATATCGACGAGCTGCCCGTTGACCTCCACGTGGCGGTGCCGCACGAGCTGGCGCGCCTGGTTTCGGCTAGAGGCGAAGCCAAGTCGGAAAATCACGTTGTCCAGTCTGGTTTCGAGGCCGACGAGGAGGTTCTCACCCGTCACCCCGCCCTTTTTCACGGCGCGGCTGAACAGGTTCCGGAACTGCCGCTCGTGGAGCCCGTACATCCGCTTTACTTTTTGCTTTTCACGAAGCTGAACGGCGTACTCCGATTGCTTCCGGCGCCGAGCCTGGGCCGGTCCGTGCTGACCCGGGGGATAGCTACGGCGTTCTACGGGACACTTCTCCGTATAACACTTCTGTCCCTTCAAGAAGAGCTTCTGCCCTTCCCGACGACAACGCTTACAAACCGGTCCGGTGTAACGAGCCATCTAGCGACCTGCTCTCTGCCTGTGGGTTTCTCTGGCTGTGGCCGGGCTCAAATAACATTGGCGGAGGCGAACCCTGGAGTCCGCCTCCGTCATCCCGACCACCGGCTTACCTGTGTTCTGCTTCAGACCCGACGCTTCTTGGGGGGACGGCACCCGTTGTGCGGAAGCGGCGTCACATCCTGGATCGACTTGACCTGGAGTCCGGCGGCGGCGAGGGCGGAGATCGCGGACTCGCGGCCAGACCCTGGACCCTGGACGCGGACATCGACGGTCCGTACTCCGAGAGCGTATGCATCCCGCCCTGCCTGTTCGCCCGCGGTCGTCGCGGCGAACGGGGTCGATTTCTTCGAACCCTTGAAGCCGACCTTCCCCGCGCTCGACCAAGTGACGACATCGCCGTTCTTCAACGCAATGGTCACGAGGGTGTTGTTGAAGGTGGCCTTGATGTGCGCCACGGCTTCCGACTCCACCACACGCTTCTTCTTGGAGCGGGTGCCCTTCTTCGGATTCTGGCTCTGGCTGGACAAACGTCTCTACCTCCGTGCTCGCTTTCGCGACAGTGACTACTTCCTGGGCGGCTTCTTCTTCCCGGCGATGGCTCGACGCTTTCCCTTGTGAGTCCGGGCATTCGTCTTCGTCCGCTGTCCCCTGACCGGGAGTCCCCTACGGTGACGAACCCCCCGGTACGACCCGATATCCATGATCCTCTTGATGTTCATGGAGGTCTCGGTTCGGAGCGCACCCTCCACCTTATAATTCGTCTCGATTTCGCGGCGGAGGCGGCTGACGTCCTCCTCCGTGAGATCCTGTGTGCGCACATCGGAATCTACTCCGGCCGCCTCGAGGATCGCCGGCGCCCGCGAGTTACCGATCCCGTAGATGTAGGTCAGGGCGATCTGAATCCGTTTGTTCCTGGGGAGGTCCACTCCCGCGATACGTGCCATATATCTTCAGCCCTGTCGCTGCTTGTGGCGGGGGTTTCGCTTGCAGATGATGCGGACCACCCCCCGGCGACGAATCACCTTGCAGTGTTCGCATACGGGTTTAACGCTTGAGCGTACTTTCATGGCGACCTCACCGTCTGTTCGTTGTAGAGCTAGAAACTATAACCTCTTCACTCCACTTCTTCAACACCCGTTTGGACGCAGCCACCGGGACACTCATTGGGCCGAAACGGACGACACTTCACCGGTCAGGACCCGGGGACCCTCGGTGGTGAGAGCAACGGTGTGCTCGAAGTGAGCGGATGGACTCCCATCAGTGGTCACCATGGTCCACTTGTCGGAAAGGGTTCGGATCCGATGGGTTCCGATCGCGATCATCGGCTCGATCGCCAGTACCATCCCCTCCCGCAGCTCGAGGCCCTTGCCCGGCTCCCCTCGATTCGGCACCTGGGGGTCTTCGTGAACGGTCCGCCCGACTCCATGGCCCACCAAATCACGCACGATCGCGAAGCCCGTTCCCTCGACGACGGACTCGACTGCGTGCCCAATATCGCCGATGTGCCCTCCACAAACGGCCGCCTCGATCGCTCTCTCCAGCGCTTCCCGCGTGACAGCCAGAAGTCGTGCCTTGTCCGGGCTGATCTCCCCCACAGGAAAAGTGCGGCAGGAGTCGGAGCACCATCCGTCGAGCTTTATCCCGACATCGAGCGAGATGATATCGCCTTCATCGAGCACCCGCGTGGCGGAGGGGATCCCGTGCACGATCTCCTCGTTGATCGATGTGCATAGCGAACCCGGGAAGCCGTAGAGGCCCTTGAAAACGGGGACCGCTCCGGGGTTGGACCGAATGAACTCCTCAGCAAAGGAGTCGAGTTGAAGGGTCGACACCCCCGGCTCCACTCGGCCCTCTAGCTCCCGAAAAAGCTCCCCGATAATCGCTCCACCTCGGGCCAGCTCCTCGATCTCCGCGGGCGTCTTCAACTCCACCACGACTCTATGCCCCCACGCCCAACTGCTTTACGAGGCTCCTGCGGATCGCCCGGCTCACGTGCTCCAGCTTTCGGTCCCCCTCGATTCGGATCACCGGGGCCGAAGCCTCTTCGTAGTGCTCAACAAGAGGCCGGGTCTGATCCCGGTAGACTCCGAGGCGGTGCCTCACGGTGTCCGGAAGGTCGTCCTTCCGTTGGGTGAGGCGAGCGCCACACTCGTCACAGATCCCTTCGGTAACCGGCGGATCGAAGTGAATGTTGTAGACTTCCTGGCACTGGGGACAGCTCCAGCGGCCGCTCAGGCGCTTCACCAGGACATCGGCGGGCGCTTCCAGAAGAACTACTGCGTCGACCTTGCGCCCCACGTCGGCAAGCACCCCGTCCAAGGCCTCCGCCTGCGCGAGAGTGCGGGGGAAGCCGTCGAAGATGACTCCCTGGTCCGACGCCAGCTTCTGAAGGTGGTCCCTGACCAGTGCCACGATCAGCTCGTCGGGAACCAGGTTTCCGGCGTCCATGTAGCTCTGGGCCTTGCTGCCCAGTTCGCTCCCGTCGCGTCGCGCACTGCGGAGAAGGTCCCCCGTGGCGATGCGCTCCCAGCCGAACGCCTCGACGAGCAGGGCGCCCTGCGTTCCCTTCCCCACTCCAGGCGGGCCCAGCAAAATGATGACCATCACGCCCTCCCGATCCTCACATGTACCTCTGGCGCCCACGCACCTTCACCCGTCCCTTTTTCATGAATCCATCGTAGTGACGGAGCAAGAGGTGCTGCTGGGCTCGCTGAACAGTATCCAACCCCACACCCACGACAATGAGCAGGCCCGTCCCCCCGAAGAAGAAAGTCTGGATGTTGAAGATGTCAAAGATCCAGAACGGAAGGAGGGCGATCACCGCCAGATAGATCGACCCGGGCACCAGGACCCGCGTCAAGACGCGATCGATGTACTCAGCCGTACGCGCGCCCGGCTTTACCCCAGGCACGAAGGCACCCTGCTTCTTCAAGTTCTCCGCCAGGTCCACCGGATTGAAGATGATGGCCGTGTAGAAGTAGGTGAAGAAGATCGTCAGGACTCCGTAGGAACTGTAGTAGAGCCAGTTCCCCGGCTGGAACATGTCCGCCAGCTCGCGAATGAAATCCGCATTTGAGAAGGCAGCCAGAGTTCCCGGCACGATGATGAAGGACTGAGCGAAGATGATCGGCATCACCCCCGCGGCGTTGACCCGGATCGGCACGTACGACTTCTGGCCTTCCTGAATCCGGCCCCTGCCGACCACCTTTCTGGGAATCTGCACGGGGATCTGTCGAGCGCCCATCGTCATCGAGACCACGCCGGCCGTGACACCCACCACAACGGCGAGGAGCGCCGCCATCGCCATCACACCGATCTCCCCTACCATCATCGCTTCCCATGTGCGAACCACGGCCCCTGGAAAGCCTTCGATGATGGAGAAGAAGATGAGCAGGGACATCCCGTTCCCCACCCCGTTCTCGGTGATCTGCTCCCCCAACCACATGATAAAGGTCCCACCCACGGTCAGGGTGAGCACGGTGCTGAAGGTGAACAGGAGGCCGGGATTGAGCACTGCCCCCTCGATCGAGCCTACGAACACCGAATACCCGTACGCCTGGGCGACACAGAGGCCCACCGTGGTATAGCGGGTCCACTGAGTAATCTTCTTGCGCCCCTCCTCCCCCTCCTTCTGGAGCTTCTCGATAGTGGGGAAGACCGCGGCCAGGAGCTGGAACATGATCGCCGCGGAGATATACGGCATGATGCCCAGAGCGAAGATCGTCGCCCGGGACAGTCCCCCTCCCACGAACATGTCGTAGACCCCGAAGAGGGTTCCTTCCAGCTGACCGAACTGCTCCTGCAAGGCCCCCAAGTTGATCCCGGGAGCGGTAATGTGCGCACCGATCCGGTAGATCAGGAGGATGAAGAGGGTGAAGAGTATCCGGTCCTTCAACTCCGGAAACCGGAACAGATTTTGAATCGGGTTTGCCATCCTGGGAGTCCCGTGGGCTCAGGCGTACCGTTCGAATCCGATCACGAGTCGATCCGGGTGGCGGAGCCACCGGCACCCTGGATCTTCCGCGTCGCGGACCCGCTGAAGGCGTGGGCCGAAACCCGAATCGCGCGGGTCAGTTTCCCGTCCCCGAGGACCTTGACCGGCTTGGAGGCCGATCCGATCAGCCCACGGTCCTCCAGGACCGCGGGAGTGATATCGGGCTCGTCCAGCCCTTCCAGGGCACTCACATTCACCACCTGGTATTCGACCCGCCGGAGCGGTGTGAAGCCCCTCTTGGGGATCCGGCGCTGAAGGGGCATCTGACCCCCTTCGAAGCCCGCCGGGATCGAGGCGCCGGAACGAACCTTCTGGCCGTCCTGCCCCTTCCCGCTGGTCTTTCCCTTCCCGGATCCGGGGCCGCGACCCACGCGTTTCCGCTTCTTGCGGGATCCGCGCGGCGGTCGGAGATCATGCAGTTCGGTCATTGTCCGTCATTCCTCCACATTCTCGACACGAACCAGGTGCCGCACCTGGTAGATCATGCCCTGGATGGCGGGTGTGTCCTCATGGATACGAGTCTGCTGGTGCCGGGTGAACCCCAGGGCCCGCAGCGTGCGCCGATGGTTTCCGGGACGCCCGATTCCGCTGCGCACCTGAGTGATCGCGATCTTCTTCGCCTTACGCTCAGCCACGGTGCACCACCCCCAGGGCCTCGACCGGGACCCCCCGCTCGCGCGCGACCTGCTCGGCGGTCACCAGCCTGAGAAGCCCATCGATAGTGGCGTGCACGACGTTCATCGGATTGTTGGTCCCGAGGCTCTTCGTGAGGATGTCGGTAATCCCGGCCGCTTCCACCACGGCGCGCACCGGCCCGCCGGCGATCACACCGGTACCGGGTGCGGCCGGGCGAAGGAGGACCCGCCCCGCTCCCGCATGTCCCGTGATCTCGTGGGGGATCGTCCCATTGACGATCGGCACCTCTATGAGGTTCTTGCGGGCATGCTCCATTCCCTTCCGGATAGCCTCGGCCACCTCGTTCGCCTTGGCCAATTCGATCCCGACCTTCCCTTTCTTGTCTCCCACCGCCACCAGGGCAGTGAAGGAGAAGCGTCGCCCCCCCTTGACCACTTTCGAGACCCGGTTGATGTGGATGACAGTCTCGACGAGATCGCTTTCCCGCCCCCTCCCTCTACTTCTCTTGTCTCTGGACATTAGAACTTCAACCCTCCCTCGCGGGCGCCGTCGGCAAAGGCCTTGACCCGGCCGTGGTACTTGTATCCTCCGCGGTCGAAGACCACGGCCTCGATCCCCTCCGCCGTCGCCCGCTCCGCCAGCAGTTTACCGGCAGCGAAGGCTGCCTCCACCTTGGGGTGGGGGCCCTCCGCCTCGAAATCGCTCAAGTCCGGAGTCCGGGTGGACAACCCGAGTACCGTCAGCCCGCCCACGTCGTCGACGAGCTGGCCCTCCGTGTGCTTCAGCGACCGGTGAACGACCAGACGCGGGCGCTCCGGCGTACCGCTGATCTTGTTCCGGATCCTGAGGTGCCGACGAACTCTCTGGAGGCGTCGGTCCTTTTTGATCTTCGAATACTTCACCTTGCTCACAGCTGTCTCCTTGCGCTGGCTCAGGCGCCGGCGGTCTTGCCGGCCTTGCGCCGGACCTGTTCACCGGCATAGCGGACGCCCTTTCCCTTGTAGGGCTCCGGAGGCCGGACAGCCCGAATCTCTGCGGCCACCTCACCCACGAGCTGTTTGTCGATCCCCTTGACCACCACTTCGGTCTGCGTCGGGACCTCTAGCTCGATCCCCTCCGGGGCGGGGTAATGCACCGGGTGGGAGAAACCCAGATTCAGCGTGATCCCGGTGCCCGTCTTGTCCGCCCGGTACCCAACTCCCTGAATCTCCAACTTACGTGTAAAGCCGTCTGTGACTCCCTCGACCATGTTCGCCACGAGGGAGCGCATTAGCCCGTGAAGGGATCGGTGTCTCTGCTGATCCGTGGGACGCGACACCACGACCTGCCCATCGGACACCTCTACCCCGAGGTCCGGATGGACATCCAGGGTCAGTGTTCCCTTTGGGCCCTTCACGTGAAGGGTGCGACCATCCAGGCGCACGTCGACCCCCTTGGGCAGTTCGACCGGCCGGTTACCGATTCTCGACATCGTTCGCTCTCGACTCTCTAGGGCAGGTGTCCAAGTGGGGAACCGAGATCACCAGATCTCGGCCAGTACCTCACCACCAACTCCGGCTTCGCGGGCATCCCGATCCGACAGCACCCCCTGGGAGGTGGAGAGGATCGCCATCCCCAGACCGTTACGGATCCGAGGAATCTCCTGGGCGCCCACGTATTGGCGGAGGCCCGGCTTGGACACTCGGCGGAGATGTCGGATCACCGGCTGGCCCTCGTAATACTTGAGGTAGACCCGCAGGACGCCGTGCCTTCCATCGTCCAGCAACTTGTAGTCGAAGATGAAGTGGCTCTCCTTGAGAATTCGGGCCACCTCCACCTTCAGCCTCGACACCGGCATGTCTGCCCAGCGATGTCCAGCCTGCGCCGCATTGCGAAGACGCGTGAGCATGTCCGCGATTGGATCGGTCATCATCGTTTGATTCGTCCTTTACCAGCTGGCCTTGCGGACACCGGGGATCTCCCCCTGAAGAGCCTTCTGCCGGAAGCAGATGCGGCAGAGTCCGAACTTCCGGATGAAGGCGCGGGAACGTCCACACCTTCCACATCGGTTGTATTCGCGCACACCGTACTTCGCCTTGCGCTTGTTCTTCTCGATCAGTGCCTTCCTAGCCATTCAGCCCCCGAACTCGGTTGGGTGTCCATCCACTCTGCCTCGTCGCATTCCAGATTCAGCCCGCCGTGGCCGGCTGCTGCGGCTCGATCGCCACGGGCGTCTCTCCCCTGAAGGGGAAGCCCAGCTCCCGAAGGAGGGCGTATGCCTCATCGTCCTTGTCGGTGGAGGTCACGATCGTGATGTCCATTCCGTGGACCTGCTCCACCTCGTCGTACTCGATCTCCGGAAAGATGATCTGCTCCTTGACGCCCAGGGTGTAGTTTCCCCGTCCGTCAAACGAGCGAGTCGGTATCCCGCGGAAATCCCGGATCCTGGGGATCGTGGCACTCACAAGGCGATCCAGGAACTCGTACATCCGGGCCCGCCGAAGGGTCACGGACACTCCGACCGGCATCCCTTCGCGCAGTGAGAATCCTGCGATGGACTTCCTGGCCTTCGTCACTACCGCCCGCTGGCCCGTAATGGTGGTGACCTCGTCGACAACCGAGTCCAGGAGCTTCTGATTCCGCCCCGCCTCCCCGATCCCGACGTTCACCGCGACCTTCTCCACATAGGGAACCTGGTGGAGATTGACGAAGCCGAAATCCTCCCGCAGCTTCGGCCTGACTCGGTCCCTGTAGTGCTTCAGTAGTCTCGGTTCCATCGTCCTCTTGGCTGCCTCCGTCACGGCCTGGGGATCGGGTTCCCGGTTTTCACCGCGATCCGCTCCTTCGTGCCGTCCTTGTCGACCTGGATCCGCACGCGGGATGGCTCCCCCGAGCTAGGATCGATGAGCATCACGTTCGAGATGTCGATCGGTGCCTCGAAGGTAACGATTCCCCCATCGGGGTTGTCCTGCGTGGGTCGCTGGTGGCGCTTCCGCATATTCACGCCCTCCACCACGACTCGTCCCTCCTGGGGATCGATCCGAAGCACCGTCCCTTCCATCTCGCGAAAGTTGCCGCGGACGACTTTCACCCGGTCGCCCTTGACGACATTGCTCTTACGCTTCCCACGTCGCTCGCGGCGTGCGTCTTTCTTCGTCGCCATCACAGAACCTCGGGCGCCAGAGACACAATCTTCATGTATCGCTTTTCACGGAGCTCCCTACCCACGGGGCCAAAGATGCGGGTTCCCCTGGGTTCCCCGGCATCGCTGATGAGGACCGCGGCATTCTCGTCGAAGCGGATGTAGGAGCCGTCCTTCCGACGCATCTCCTTGGCGCTACGGACGATCACCGCACGTGCGATCTCCCCCTTCTTGACCGCCGAGTTGGGGATCGCCTGCTTGATCGTCACCACGACCACGTCCCCGACCCGGGCATATCAGCGGCGCGAGCCACCCAGAACACGGATGCAGAGCGCACGCTTCGCACCGGTGTTGTCCGCGATCTTGACTACGGATTCCTGCTGGATCATTGATCTATGTCTCCATCCCGCTTGGGGCTCACGCCCGTTCCGGTCGTTCCAGCAGCTCGACCACCCGCCACCGCTTCAGCTTCGAATAGGGTCGGGTTTCCTGGATGCGAACCACGTCTCCCACGCGATGCTCGTTCTTCTCGTCGTGGACGTGGTATTTCTTCGAGCGAATCATCGCCTTGCGGTAAAGGGGGTGCTGGATGCGGCGATCCACGCGGACGACAATGGTCTTCTCCCCGCGGTCGCTCACCACCGTTCCCCGCCTCTCTTTTCGGCTACGGCGGTCAGCGGCAGCGGCCGCAGCGCCGGTGTCGGCTTCATTCATCTCAGCTCCACTCACGTCGGTCTCACTCACCCTTTATCTCCCTGGAGCTCCCGCTCTCGGAGAATCGTTTTCATTCGAGCTATCTCACGGCGAATCTGCTTCGGCAGCTGCGGGTTCTCGAGCTGCATCATGGCGCTCCTGAATCGGAGCCGAAACAATTCCTCCCGGAGCTCGACGATCCGCCCCTCGATCTCCTCCTCGGCCATCTCCCGGATGTCTTCCGCAGTCAGCATCGATCAGCCTCCGAGCTCGTCCTCACGGACGATGAACTGGGTCTTGATGGGCAGCTTGGCGGAAGCGAGCTGCATCGCCCGCGCAGCCACGGACTTGGGCACACCCTCCATCTCGAAGAGGATCCGGCCCGGCTTTACCACGGCGACCCAGCCCTCAGGGTTTCCCTTTCCCTTACCCATCCGGGTCTCGGCAGGCTTTCGCGTGACCGGCTTGTCCGGGAACACCCGAATCCAGACCTTCCCGCCTCTCTTGATGTGACGGGTCATCGCGATCCTGGCGGCCTCGATCTGCCGGTTCGTGATCCAGGCCGGCTCGGCCGCGCGAAGACCATATTCACCGAAGGAGACCACGTTCCCGCGTCGGGCCTTCCCCCGCATCCGGCCCTTGTGCCGCTTTCTGTATTTGACTCGCTTCGGCGAAAGCATCGTCTTCTATCCTTGTTCAGCTGTCCGTGGAGTAGGTGCGGCCTCGGCGGTCGTCAACGACCTCCCCGAGGAAGATCCAGCACTTCACACCCACGGTTCCGTATGTCGTATGGGCTTCAACATTGGCGTAATCGATGTCCGCTCGGAGCGTATGGAGCGGCACTCGTCCTTCGTTGTAGCCCTCCACTCGAGCAATCTCGGAGCCACCGAGCCGCCCGCCGCACTGGATCCGGATTCCTTCGGCACCGGCGCGCTCCGCCGACTGGATGGCCCGCTTCATGGCACGCCGGAAGGAAATCCGGTTGCGGATCTGATGAGCTACGTTCTCTGCCACCAAGCGAGCATCCAGCTCGGGGCGCTTGACCTCTTCCACATTGACCGAGACCTCGGAGTTGGTCAGGACACCGAGCTCGTCGCGAAGCTTGTCGACCTCCGATCCTCGCTTTCCAATGACCACGCCCGGCCGGGCCGTGTGCACGGTGACGACGATCTTCGACGGCTTGCGCTCGATCCCCACCGAGGAGATCGCAGCGTGCGCGAGGCGCCGCTCAAGGTACTTCCGGATGGTCTCGTCTTCCTGGAGGAGGCGCGGAAAATCCTTTTCCGCATACCACTGCGACTTCCAGTCCTTGAGGATGCCGAGCCTGAATCCGGTCGGATGTGTCTTCTGTCCCATGAACCAATTACTCCCTGGTGTCGACCACGACGGTGATGTGGCTCGTTCGCCGGCGAATCGGTGCGGCGCGGCCCATAGCGGCGGCTCGCCACCGACGGAGCGTGGCTCCCTCGTCCACGAAAGCCTCCCGCACGAACAGGTCGTCGACATCCACGACCTCTCCCTGGTCCTCCCCCCTGTACTGGGCGTTGGCCACCGCGGATCGGAGCGTCTTCTCGACCGGCTCCGCAGCCGCCTTCTTCGAGAATTGGAGAAGCGCGTACGCCTCATTTACCGAGCGTCCACGGATCTGGTCGATCACGAGCCGCACCTTCCGGGGGCTCATCCTCACAAACCTCGCTATGGCCTTCGCTTCCATACCTTTCGACTCCACCGATGCCATACTCCAGGCCCTCTGTTATCCGGCGTCGCCTCAGCGAGGCCGGGTTCGTTTGTCCGCGAGCTTTCCACCGTGTCCCCGAAAGAGCCGAGTGGGGGAGAACTCGCCCAACTTGTGGCCCACCATGTTCTCGGTGACGTAGACCGGAACGAACTTGTTCCCGTTGTGCACCGCAATGGTGTGACCCACGAAGTCCGGGGCGATCGTGGAGGAGCGCGACCAGGTCTTGATGACCTTCTTTTCTCCCTTCGAGTTCATCATCTCCACCTTTCGGAGGAGCTTCTCCTCGATAAACGGACCCTTCTTTACGCTACGCGGCATGTGTGCCTTCCATCTGGGTGCAAGCGCGGTACGGGATCGGACTCACTTGGTGGCCTTCCCACGGCGCCGTCCACGGACGATGTATTTGTTGGACTTCTTCTTCCTCTTGCGCGTCTTGACCCCCTCGGGCTTCCCCCAGGGAGACACCGGCGGGCGTCCTCCGGACGAGCGGCCTTCGCCGCCTCCGAGCGGGTGGTCCACGGGGTTCATCGCGACACCCCGCACCCGGGGCCGACGCCCCCGCCAGCGAGCCGCGCCCGCCTTACCGAGGGACCGGAGCTCGTGGTCGATGTTCCCGACCTGTCCGATCGTCGCGGTGCACTCCTTCCGGATCCGCCGGACCTCGGTAGAAGGAAGGCGAACGGTGACGTAGTCTCCCTCCTTGGCTACCACATGCACTCCGGATCCCGCCGACCGCGCAAGCTGACCACCCTTCCCGGGCTTCAGCTCGACATTGTGGATCACGGTTCCCAGGGGGATCCGCTGCAAGGGCAGTGTGTGCCCCACCACGATGTCGGCCTCGGGGCCCGAGAGGATCTCGTCGCCCACCTTGAGGTTCCGCGGCTGAAGAATGTAACGCTTCTCGCCATCGGCGTAAGCGATCAGTGCAATAAAGGCGGTCCGGTTCGGATCGTACTCGATCTCGATCACCCGACCGGGCACTCCGATCTTGTCACGCTTGAAGTCGATCCGGCGATATCGACGCTTGTGCCCGCCGCCTCGACGGCGCACGGTCATGCGCCCATGGTGATTCCGCCCCCCGGTCGAGTGAAGGGGCTCGGTCAGGGACCGCTCGGGACTCTTTCGGGTGATCTCCGAGCTGTCCACGATCTGGCGGAAACGCGTGCCCGGCGTCACCGGTTTGAATTTCTTGAGAGCCATGATCGCTCCTCAGCCCATCTCGTAGAGTTCGATGTGGTCGCCTTCGGCCAGTTGAACCATCGCCTTCTTGAACTCGGGGCGGCGCCCAACTCGCGCCTGGCGGTTGAGTTGCCCCAGCAGGCCCCGACGGGCCTTCCCGGCGTAGCGGGCCGTCCTCACACCCTCGACGACGACGTCCCAGTGCGCCTCGACGGCTTCGGCAATCTGCGCCTTGTTCGCGTCTCTGTGGACGAGGAAGGTGTAGACGTTCGATTCCTCCTGGCTGAGAGTGGCTTTCTCCGTCACCACCGGAGCCAGGATCACGTCGAATATGTCACGCATCCTTCACCTCCTCCTCGTCGTCGGGCTCGCCTTCCTCGGGAACCTCCCCGGAGGCGGGCTCTGAGCCTTCGTCCCCAGCGGCCTCCGGCCCCACTTCGGATTTCCCGGCCGGCTCCTCCTTTTCGGAATCGGAGATTTCGAACTGCGCCTCCTCCTCCTCGGGCGGCTCCTGTTCGATAGCCGGCCCTCCTTCGGTCAACCCATCCAGGGCCGATCGCTCGATCACGACGGTCCCGGCCCAGAGGATATCGTAGGTCGATTCCTGCCCGAAGGGCCGGACCTGGATCTCGGCCACATTCCGGGCCGAAAGCACGAGGTTCTCCTTGATCCCGTCGGTCAGAATGAGGACCTTGCCCTGGGTCTCGATCTGCTCCAGGTAGGCCACGAGCCGCCGGGTCTTTGGAACGTCGAAGTCGAACGCGTCCACCAGGACCACCCGGTCACCCCCGGCACGAGCGCTCAGGGCGGACCGGCGCCCCGCGGCCCGGATCTTCTTGGGCACCCGCTCCCGCCAGGAGTGGGGCTGTGGAGGAAAGGCCCGCCCTCCACCGACCCACTGAGGGGAGCGGATGGAGCCCTGTCGGGCCCGGCCGGTCCCCTTCTGCCGCCAGGGCTTGCGGCTTCCGCCGCGCACAGCTGCCCGATTCTTGGCGGAGCCCGTGCCCTGGCGCTGATTCGCCAGGTGGGCCTTCACCACCCTATGGAGCACCGCCTCGTTCACGACGTCTCCGAAGAGGGACTCGGGGAGCGCCCGGGCTCGCCCTTTCTTTCCGTCGGCTTTGTAGTAGCGCGCCTTGGCCATGTCGTTACGTCTTCGAGATGAAGAGGTAGCTGTTTCGGGCCCCGGGCAGACCACCTTTTACGAATAGGAGGTTGCGCTCGGGATCCACCTTGAGAATCCGTAGGTTCCTGACCGTCGTCCGGGCGTTCCCCATCTGTCCGGGGAGCTTCTTTCCCTTGATCACTCTGGACGGATCCGTACCCGCACCCATCGATCCAGGGGTCCGGGACATCGGGTGTCCATGAGAAGCCGGCCGACCGGCGAAGCCGTGGCGCTTCACCACACCCTGGAAGCCTCGCCCCTTCGAGGTGCCCACGACCTTCACCCGGTCCCCCGGCTCGAAGAACTCCACGGTGAGCTCCTGCCCCGCCTCGAACTCGTGGTCGGCCGGGACCCTGAACTCCCGAAGGACCTGCGGTGCATAGTCCAAGCCGGCGCCCGAGGCATGTCCGAGCTCGGCCCGGGTGCTTCGCCGCTCCTTCTTGCGACCGAAACCGAGCTGAATGGCCCGGTAGGATTCCATTTCCGGCCTCTTGATTTGAATCACCGGGCACGGACCCGCTTCGACTACGGTGACGGGAACCTCTTTCCCCTCCTCGTCGAAGAGCCTGGTCATCCCGATTTTTCGTCCGATCAGTCCCGCCATCGTCCCAGTTCCTCTCTCACGCTCCCGGCCCCGTAGCTTCGGCTAGATCCGAATCTGCGGCCTCCGGGGCAGGTCGTCAGTCCACCTTGATTTGAACGTCCACCCCGGCCGGCAAATCGAGCTTCGTCAACGCATCCACCGTGGCCGTGCGGCTGTCCTCGATGTCGATCAATCGCTTGTGCGTACGAAGCTCGAACTGCTCACGGGACTTCTTGTCGATGTGCGGTCCTTTGAGGACCGTCCAGCGCTCACGCTTCGTCGGAAGTGGAATCGGGCCCTTTACCGATGCGCCCGTCTTCTCGGCGGTACGCACGATGTCGGACGCCGTCTGGTCGACGACCCAGTGGTCGAAGGCCTTCAATCGAATTCGGATCCTGCTGGCCATGTCGTTTACTCCCCTGGGTCAGTCGAGGATTTCGGTCACGACGCCCGCACCCACCGTGCGGCCGCCCTCACGAATCGCGAACCGCAGCTCCTTCTCCATCGCAATCGGGCTGATCAGCTCCACTTCCATCTG
>SLFU01000087.1 GCA_007124095.1 Gemmatimonadota bacterium | reverse complement strand
GGGGGATGGGGCTGAGCGCGCCGGAGGTGTGGGAGTTCGCGACCCGCGACTGGGAGGCGGTCACCGTGGATGACACGGGAACCTACACCTTCCTCGCGGTGGACGGGAGCGGGCGGGTGCACATGAGCTACTCCGACGCCACCAACTTCGACCTCAAATACATTGAGTGATACGGGTCCCGGCGATCGCCCCTGCGTACACGGCAACTCGGGAAGAAGGCCCTCGGCTTTGAGCCCCTTTCAGGCACTCTGATGCTGGCTCTGGTCGATCCGGGGGCCGGATTCGCATGAGTTGTTGCTGGCCGACATGACACGAAGTGACGACCTTCATCCCCTGGTCGTGGTGGGTGCCGGAGCCGCCGGTCTGATGGCCGCGATCGCGGCTGCCTCGGTCGGGGTCGGGCCGATCCTCGTCCTGGAGAGAAGTCGGGATGGCGGACGGAAGATCCTGATCTCGGGCGGAGGGCGGTGCAATGTCCTCCCCTCCACCCTCGATCCCCGGGACTTTGTCACCGCCTCGTCTCCCAACTCTCTCCGGAAGCTTCTCCTGGACTGGCCCCTGGCAGAGCAGCGGTTCTTCTTCGAGGCAGAACTAGAGATTCCTTTGGCGCTCGAAGAAGCGAGCGGGAAGCTGTTTCCCGTCTCCAATCGCGCTCGCGACGTGCGTGACGCACTGGTCCGGGAGGTCCGGGGTTCCGGAAGCAGCATCCGGTTCGACACGAGCGTTGAGGACCTGGTCCCCCCGAAGGCTTCGGGCGCACCCTGGACGGTGATCCTTTCAGATGGACAACAGGTCGACGCCCGTGCCGTCGTCCTGGCCTCGGGAGGTCTTTCCGTCCCGGCGACCGGAAGCGACGGAACAGGCCTTCGCATCCTGGCTCGGCTGGGACACACCGTGAATCCCCTCTATCCGGCCCTCACCCCTCTCGTTGCGGAGCCACCCGTGCACTCGGACCTCGCCGGGGTTTCACTGGAGGTCACGCTCGAAGTTCCAGGTGTCCGGGGAAGGAGCCGAGTCCGTGGGGGCTTCCTCTTCACGCATCGTGGCTACAGCGGACCCTCCGTGCTGAATCTTTCGCACCTGGCCACGCTTGGAAGGGCGGAGGGACGAACTCCTCCGTTCCTGGTGAGTTGGTCCCACCACACAGTGGATGACTGGGACGACCGGCTTCGGGAGAACCCGGGTTCCCGTGTGCGTGCGGTTGTGCGCGAATCGCTCCCCCAACGACTGGCCGATCGGCTGATCGACGAGGCAGGGGTAACTTCAGAGACATCCCTCGCACAGCTGGGGCGGGCCGATCGACGAAGGCTTGCGTCACTCCTCGGGGCTTACCCCCTTCCGTGCACGGGGGACGAAGGATACCGGAAAGCCGAAGTCACCGGTGGGGGCATTGCGCTCGAGGAGGTCAATCCTCGGAACATGGAGAGCCGGATCCGCCCGGGCCTCTACCTGTGCGGAGAACTCCTCGACGCCTTCGGTCCTATTGGCGGATACAATTTTGCATGGGCGTGGGCGACCGGGCGACGAGCTGGACTTGGGGCCGCGCAGAATCCCTGATCTTGTGTGCCGGCATGGCCCGTCCATTGGATTCCTGTAACCGTGTCGTCCACTGTCCGCTACGAGTCCAGTAACTCATCCCCTGCCGCAGCCACCGAAGCGTTTGGGCAACACGGGTGTAGGGTCCGATTCAGCCGCAGAGCAAGGGAGTCGAAGGCAATGAGCAAGGTGTATGCAGAGCAACGGATCGTCATCATCGGCGCGTCGGCCGGCGGGATGCAGGCGTTGACGACGCTGATCGCCCAGTTGCCGGGCGACCTTCGGTCGCTACCCTCCCCCCCGCCTCGGATACCATTTCATCCCACTTCTCTGGACTCCAACGTGGATGCCAATCTACTTCCATGAGAAATCGGGGGCACTAAAGTGAGGACGGAGCCGTCATCCAGGAGACAACGCTCCATATCACGAACTGCGTCGGCCCCATGTGGGAACGGAGTGTCTCCATAATCTCCGAGTGCGGGAGTGCCCGTGTGAAGGCATCGAGCGACGCCTCGTCATCCCAGGCCGAGAGGGTCGAAGACCGGGTGGCCCAGAAGTGGCTGGAGTAGCCTGGGCCAAGCCAGTTCACCGGAGGGGATTCGTGTCAGACTTTGTTAACTGAGAGGCCCGAACGGCACGAAGATCCGCAGACAGACCGCAAGGTCGGGATGCCTGTAAGTGACAATACGGCAAGGCCCGCCGGGTCGACTCGGAATCAGAACTGGAGCGTATATTGCAGCTTCGCCGACACCCGGCTGTCCCGAGGAGTCAGTCTATCGAGGTCATCCAGATCGCGGATCCAGCCTCGGTTGAACACGAGGAATAGATCGTTGCCCGGCTGGAGAGTCCAACGGACCCGACTCTGCCAGCCAAGGATCTCCGACCGGTTGTCGTATTGAAGGAGGCTGGAAAATGCCAGCAAGGGGGACGGGGTATAATCCAACCTCGAGCTGAAGATCCGAGCGATGAAGTTGCCTTCGGGCAGGTTGGCGAAGGTCTGGTTGACCGAATAGCCCAAGGTAAATCGGGGTGGCACCTTGAAGGTGGCGTTTGCTTGGACTTCGTGGGCCCTTCCGGACCAAAAGGATCCGAACGCCCAGGAAGCTTGTCCCGAAATCTGCCGTCTGGTTGCCGTGGCAGCGTTGATCCTCCAGCGGGTGTTGCGGTAATCGCCTACCGGTAACACCACGCCGGGCGAGATTTCGAAGGGGGAGAAGAGGCGCTCGCGCCGCAAGTCCGGGCTGAAAAACGAATGGATGGCATCGCCGGAACGGAAGTGCCAGTCCAAGGGAAGGATGAGCAGCAATCTCTGGCTTTCCGTTTGGCCGGTATCCAACCGGGTGTGCTGGTTATAGAACACGCCGTGGAACATCTGCTGGATACCCAGGAAATCCCTCGGCCGCGGATTGTACATGGCGCCGGCACGCCACACGCGCACGTTTCCGCGCGACACGAAACCCAGCGCCGGGTCGAAATCTTCCTGTATGTCGCGCCACATCAACTCCATCTGTACCACTTCATTCGGATATTCGAGAGACGCGCCATACGAGAAGCCGGTGCCGGGATCACCGTCGTCGAGACTGCCGAGCCCAAACGTGTTGAAGACCAGGTTCCTGTTCCCGAGGAAG
Organism: Gemmatimonadota bacterium; assembly: GCA_007124095.1. GTDB lineage: Bacteria > Gemmatimonadota > Gemmatimonadetes > Longimicrobiales > Gaopeijiaceae > SLCK01. The sequence goes on along the minus strand of SLFU01000087.1, from coordinate 24,019 downwards.
GTGGACGTGGCGAGGCGGACATCCGCGCCGACCGTGCTACTGGACGTGGAAACACCGGGATTGCCGCGGGTGAAGATCGCGCCTGCGTGAGATTGTGAGAGGAAGTTCTGTCTTACGCGCCCGACGAAGAAGTTGTCTGCGGGCAGATCGGAGAGCCCTCGCGTCCGTACGTTGAGGAGTCCCAGTTCCGTGTTCTGGTGGCGGCCGGTCAGCCTGAGCCCGTAGTCGATGGGCACTTCATCCCCGGCGAATAGGCCAATCCTTCGACTGAAGTACGGGATGACTTCGGCTCGGGCCGGGGCTTGCCAGCCAGGCGGGCCGAAGTACGTATTCGAGAAATTGAATACCCACGAGTCCTGGAGGAAAAACAACCGCTTCTCTGGAAAGAGCAATGAGTGACGGTCCAGGCTGATCTGGCGATCATCGACTTCGGTCTCGCCGAAATCGGTGTTTACAGTCGTGCTCAGCTTCAGGCTCGGGGTGAAGTTGTAGGAGAGGTCGACACCGGGCTTTCCTGAAAATGAGTGGTTCCCACCAGCGCTTTCGTGCGCCCAATGCCCGCCGGCAAATGGCCGGACGGCAAGGCCGAGGCCCTGCGTCAGGCCGGCCATGTTCGTGATTCGCCCGGCTTCCGAGACTTGGAGGAACTGGGTCTGCAAGCGGGCACCCGACCAGCGGCTCTCTTCGAACTTTCGGTGTATGGTTCGGGAGACGTTGAAGCCCCAAACGGATCGCAGGGAGGGAAAGCTCAAGCTCTTGAACGGGATCGCGAACTCTGCACTCCATCCGGTGTCCGTGATCCTGGTCCGGACCTCCCAGACGGCGTCCCAATTCGTGTCCAGCTGGCCGTCTCCGGACACGAGCCCGTCTACGATCGCGCCAGCGGGATTGGTGGCGAAATAATAGGCGTTTCGACCGTCGCCGTAAGTATCGAGGATGATTTCGATCCGGTCCTCGTTACGTAGGTTGGCATCCCGCGTCATGACCGAGCCGACAATTCTCTCCGGCTCGGAATCGTAAGCCACGACGCCAATGAAGAGATAATCTTCATTCCGGAGGAGCCGGACTTCCGTATCCTCCGACGGTGCCGCGCCCGTGGCCGGCTCCCTTTGGATCAAGGGTCCGATTGACCCGGCCCGTTGCCATTCGGGTTCGTCGAGGATCCCGTCTACGGAGATCGCCGACGTGATCGGCGTCACCGGGGCCGACCTCGCCGCGCCGGCCGAGGTGGGCCCCGCGTCCTGGGCCGCAGCCGAAGGGATCGTGAGCCCGCTCATTGCCCAGGCGCAAAGGATCGAAAGCAGAGGGGCGCTTCCGCGAGTCCAGCGGCGCCCTGGTCTAGTGCCGGTTGTCGAAATGCGCATCGAGCTCCCGCAGCGGTCCTGCCCCCAGGAGTCGGTAAGCCGTTCGTGACGCTTCCCTATCGTCGTCATTGTCATTGCATCCCTGTCGATCCACTCACGGCGCGAGGTTGTCGTCCGACCAATCAAGTGGCCGGCTTTCGCCGGCGGAAAGTACCACAGTTTAAACGCCCTCTCCTCGCTACGCGATCTCCTTGAGCCGAGCCTGGAACCGCTCCAGCGCTTCGTCAAAGACCTGTGCCTTCAGCTTGGTGTTCTTGTTTCCCCGTGCGGGGCGTGTGGACCGGGGATCCCGCTTGCCTCGAGCTTCTCCACTTTGCTGACGGGCCAAGTCCCGGAACTTGTCTCGAAGGGTCCGGGCCCTCTGGACCTTCTGCCGGAGCCTCCCCGGAGTCACCTTGGAGAGCTCGGGGTTCCAGCTGTGGGCAAGGAGGTCCCACTCACGCTTCGTGCAGAGGGGGCGGGCTTCGCTCTTGGGTATGGCCACGGTTTCGACGCCTCCAGTTCGATGGGGTCCAGTTCGATAGGGATGGGGTGGCTCGTCCCAGAACGCCTTCAGTCGATACAACGATGTAGGATCCGAAGCGCCGAGGCGGTAGGGCACGGAGGAAAAGTACCGGGATCCCGGGGAGAGGGTTCCTTTTCCCCCAGGCCCTGGAACGAGTCCCGGTTTCGCCGCCCCGGCGGCCTTGGGTCTCCGCTCCACAACTCCCTTGCTGAAGGCGAATGTAGGCCGGCTCCTTGGCCGGGCGGGCCGGGACTCGTATCTTCTCCTCCGCCACTCCCGTCCGGGACGGATGTCCGGTGGGGAGGCAGCCCTCACCCAGAGTCCTACGCCCGTGAAGAAAACGATGCCCGCTTCCGATCCCGTCCAAGAACTCGTCGAGAGCCGGCGCCACCGCATCCAGGAATCCGTGGGGCGGCCCCTTCAGGTGCCCGAGGGAACCGAAGACCCCCCGTTGACGCCGCAACGGCGTGCGTTCCTGCTGGAGGAGCTGGAGGAGCTCTACTGGAACGACCTGGAATGGGAGAACATCACGGAGGAGGAGCGGATGGAGGGAGGGGGGCTCACCGAGCTGACCTTCCCGGGGGTCCTGGCGATGGTTGACGGGCTTCTCCTGGAAGAGGTTCCGGAGGATGCAGCCACGGGTCCCGAACCTCGCCCGGAGGTGGTCCAGGCCTTCGTGGAGTTCCTCTCTCGACGGGTGCTCGAGTTGCGCGAGGCCGCAGCCGGGGAGCCGAGCGAGGAGGGAGACCTGGCGGCCCTCGAGCTGCGGATGACGGAGGCCCTCCTGGACCGGGTGCTCGTAGCTTACCACCGAGTCTCTCCCGAAGACGTGGAGCCCCTGGGAGAGCTTTGACCCCTTCGGGGAGCCGCCAGTGATTCGACGTCCCCGCCCGGGTCACCCCTATCTGGCGGGAGCGCCTTTGCTCTTCGCCCACCGGGGCGGCGCGAAGCTGGCACCGGAGAACACGCTGGAGGCGTTCCGCATCTCGGTCGAGTCCTGGGGAGCGGATGTCCTGGAGATGGATGTGCGGGGTACCCGGGACGGGGAGTTGGTGGTGCTGCATGATCCCACCGTGGACCGGACCACCGACGGTGCGGGGAGGGTGGTGGATCTTACCTGGGGGGAATTGAAGGAGCTGGACGCGGGGCATCGATTTCTCGACCTGGAGGGGCGGCCTTCCTTTCGGGGGATTGGGGTGCGGATTCCCCGATTCATCGAGGTCCTCCAGGCCTTCCCCGGAGTTCGCCTCAACGTCGACGCGAAGGACCCGTCGGTTGCCCCACAGCTGCTCTCTCTCGTCCGTGAGATGGGGGCGCAGCACCGGGTGCTTCTCGCATCGGAGCACGAGGCGGGCCGTGCCGACCGGCTGGGATACGAGGGGCCGACATCGGCGACCCGACGCCAGATCCGACTCTTCTATCTCCTGCATCGGCTTCCGGGCGGTGCGGCCTACACCCCTCGAGTGGATGCCCTTCAGATCCCCTACCGGTGGGAGGGACGTCAGGTGACGACCCCCGGCCTGATCGGGGAGGCCCACCGGAGAAACATCCCAGTGCACGTCTGGACCGTGGACGAGCCGGAGGTGATGCGGAAACTCCTTACCTGGAGGGCCGACGGGATCCAGACCGATCGGCCGGATCTCCTGGCCAAGGTCCTGCACGAGCAGGCCGGTCGCCCTCTGCCCCCTGCTCTCCGGGACGAGGATGGCTCTCTACCGGAGGCCCCGTGAGTCCGGAGGGGACTCTGCCGAGGAAGGGCGGGAGCATCGCTGCGGGTTCCGGGAGTCCCATTGCCCGGCGGTTGGCGGAACACTGGGCCGATCGGGGATGGACACGACCGGGCGACCGGGTGGTGGTGGCGTGCTCCGGTGGCCTCGACTCCCTCGTACTTCTCCACCTTCTTCGTTTCTCCCTCCGCGAGCTCGATCTGGAGTTGGAGGCCGCTTACTTCGACCATCGAATGCGTCCCGGGAGCGCGACGGACGCGGAGTGGCTGCGAGGGCTCTGCGGAGCGTGGGGAATCGAGTTCCACCTGGGGCGAGCGCCGCGAGCCCCCGAAAGCGAGGAGGGGGCCCGCGAGCTCCGGTACGACTTTCTCCAGGCCCTTCTGGGCAGCGAGTTCCGACGCTGGGTGGTCACCGCCCATCATGCCGACGATCAGGTGGAAACCATTCTCTTCCAGGTTCTTCGGGGCACCGGGGTCGCGGGCCTCCAGGGGATGCCGGAGTCACGTGCTCCCGGAATCCTCCGTCCCCTGCTTCCCTTTCCCCGGTCGGAGCTGGAGCGCTATGCCCGGGCTCACCGGCTGCGCCCCCGCCTCGACCCCACGAACCAATCCAGCCGCTTCGCCCGGAACCGGGTTCGTGGACAGCTCCTGCCACTTCTAGAGGAGGTTCACCCGGGCGCCCGGGCCGGGATCTTGCGTCTGGCGCGGAACTCGAGGCGGGTCGCCCGAGCGCTGGAGCTCCTCCTCGCTTCTCGCCTCGAGGAGATCGTGGTGGATCGGAGGCCCGAGCGCATCGTCGTCGATCGCGCGCGCCTCCTCGCCCAGGAGGAGTCGGTTCAGATCGAGTGCCTGAGGAGCCTATGTCGGGGGCTGGGGGTCGTGCTCACCGAATCCGGAACCGCCTCCGCCATGGAGTTTATCAGTGAGGGGCGAAGCGGAGCCGGGATTGCGCTCGCCGGCCGACTCCGCCTCTCCCGGGAGTTCGAGCGCATCCTCCTCGTTCGTGCGCCGAAAGGTGAGCCCGGCGCTGACCACGGCTCCCGGGGGCTTGTTCTCGCCCTTCCCTCTCCGGAGTCGGGGGAGGGCACGCTCGAGTTGGGAGGCAGACGGTGGCGAGTCCGGTGGGGAGACACCGCAGCGACCAGCGGCTCCTGGAGATGGGTGGCCTTCGACCCGCAGCGGCTCTCCTTTCCCTTGCGGATGCGGGGATGGCGCCCGGGAGATCGCACGAGAACGGCAGGAGGGGGAAAGAAGCTGAAAAAGCTCTTCGGTGAGCGCCGGATCCCCCGCAGTTCACGCGGTAATCTCCCTGTCCTGGTGGACCGGGAGGGATGGGTGCTCTGGGTTCCGGGGGTGCATCGGGCCCCGGGGGTCGAGCGGTGGTCGGGGACCGAGGGGCGGACGGGGCGCTGGTTCGTCGGGGTGACCGGTGCCAACGAGCTCTGAGGGGGATGTAGCCCGGTCGATGGGGGGGCGGCGCCTCCGTCGGGTCGTCTTCGATGAGGCTCGGCTAGCTGCGCGAGTGAGCCAGATCGGGCGCGAGATCAGCGAACATTACCCGGCTGGAGAGAAGCTCTTGGTGTTGGGGCTTCTCAAAGGCTCGTTTATATTTCTCGCAGACTTGGTACGTAGGATTCATCTGCCTCTCCAGGTGGACTTCCTGGTAGCCTCCAGTTACGGCGACCGGGTCACCTCCTCCGGAACGGTCGACTTCCTTTACGATCCGGATGTCCAGGTCACCGACCGGCATGTGATTGTGGTGGAGGACATCGTGGACAGTGGAACGACATTGAAGGAGCTCCTCCCCCGGCTGGAGAGGAGAAGGCCCAAGAGCCTGGAGGTGTGCGTTCTACTTCACAAGCGGCTGATCCAGCTCGATCCGGAGCCCCGTTGGGTGGGGTTCGAGGCCCCGGGGGAGTTCCTCGTGGGGTACGGGCTGGATCATGCCGAGGACTTCAGACACCTTCCTTTCATCGGAAGTCTCTAGGTACGGAGCTCTCACAGGAGCTCCACCAAGCGAGTCATCGCTCATGGCCCAACGCCAAACAAAGCGACCGCAGGATCCCTCGGAGAACAAGTGGGCCCGGCTCTCCCGGACCGCGTCGTTCTGGATCCTTCTGGTCCTCGTTCCCCTTCTCCTGCTGAACCTGTTCAGAACTCCGGAGGAGCCGCGCTACGAGTTCACCTATACGGACTTCAGAGCCGAGCTGGCGGAGGGCAACATCCACTCCGTCAAGGTGATTCAGGGCGTGGAGGTAGAAGGGGAGTTCCGCGACCCGGTGACCCGTGAAGGGGAGGACTACACTCACTTCGAGACGAATCTCCCGGGAGAAATCACCGAGAGCCTCCTGGCGGAGCTGGAGAATCAGGGGGTCATCATCCGGGCGGAGCCCGAACAGACCCCTTGGTGGACCTTCCTCATCTCCGCCCTGCCCTGGATTATCCTCATTCTCTTCTGGTTCTGGCTCCTCAGAACGATGCAGGGGGGAGGCAACAAGGCTTTCCAGTTCGGCCGCTCCAAGGCCAAGCTCCTGTCCCCCGACACGCCGAAGGTGACCTTCGCGGATGTGGCGGGTGCCGAGGAAGCGAAGCACGAACTGGAGGAGATCATCGACTTCCTCAAGGATCCGAGAAAGTTTGCCCGCCTGGGCGGGCGTCTCCCGAAGGGGGTTCTCCTCGTGGGCCCTCCCGGGACGGGGAAGACCCTCATGGCACGCGCTGTCGCCGGGGAGGCGGGACGCCCCTTCTTTCAGATGTCGGGGTCCGACTTCGTGGAGATGTTCGTCGGGGTGGGCGCGTCGCGGGTGCGAGACCTTTTCGAGCAGGGGAAGGCTCATGCGCCGTGCATCATCTTCATCGATGAAATCGATGCCGTGGGCCGGCATCGGGGTGCCGGGCTCGGCGGTGGGCATGACGAACGCGAGCAGACGCTCAACCAGCTTCTGGTCGAGATGGACGGGTTCGAAGCCAACGAAGGGGTGATCCTGCTCGCTGCGACCAACCGGCCGGACGTTCTGGATCCGGCGCTCCTCCGTCCCGGGCGCTTCGATCGGCAGGTGGTCGTCGATGCGCCGGACGTGAGGGGAAGGGAGCACATCCTGGTCGTCCACGCGAAGAAGCTGCCCCTCGAAGAGGGCGTCGACCTCACGGTCATCGCCAAGGGTACCCCGGGCCTCTCCGGTGCCGATCTGGCGAATATCTGTAACGAGGCTGCACTCCTTGCAGCTCGCCGGGATGCCGAGAAGGTGTCCATGAGCGACTTCGAGAACGCCAAGGACAAGATCATGCTCGGCACCGAGCGGAAGAGCATGGTACTGACCGAGAAGGAGCGGAGGCTCACCGCCTACCACGAGGCGGGCCACGCCGTGATCGGCCTGAGGGTTCCGGGACTGGATCCGATCCACAAGGTGACGATCGTGCCCCGTGGCCGTGCCCTCGGGATCACGGCCTCTCTCCCCCAGGAGGACCGGCACTCCTACACCCGGGACTGGTTGGAGGGGCACCTCTGTATGCTCTTTGGGGGGCGAGTGGCCGAGGAGATGGTCTTTGGCCTGGAGAAGGTCACGACCGGAGCGGGCAATGACATCGAGCGAGCCACCCATATGGCCCGGCGGATGGTCATGCGATTCGGGATGTCGGACCTGGTGGGACTGATGGCGATAGGGGAGTCCGAGCAGGAGGTGTTTCTCGGGCGGGATCTTCAGCAGCGGCAGGGGGTGTCCGAGCACACGGCCCAGGTCGTGGACCAGGAGGTGAAGCGGATCCTGGACGAGGCGCACGAGCAGGCGAGAGAGATTCTCGAACGGGAGCGGGACCTGCTCGAGGCCATCGCGATGGCCCTTCTCGACCGAGAGACCTTGAATCGAGAAGAAGTCGAGCTCCTCTCCAAGGGGAAGAGCCTCCCGGAGATGGACGGGATCGTCCCCGAGGAGGTTTCCGGAGAGGGGGATCGAGGAGACCACCAGTTGGCCGACGAGGGCGGGGAGGCGGTGACGGCGCAGGGGGAGCCGACTTCCGGGGAGGAAGCGGCCGATCCGCAGGCGCAGTCTGACGACGAAACGGAGGAAGGGGACGAAGCCGAGGAGGGAAGCCCGGTTCCCTCCCGTGCGGCACGTCTTTCGAGGGAGGAGCCCGGCACCGATAGCCCTCGCGGGTGAGCCCGGTGGTCCCGAGTGCCTGGGAGGTATCGGGACGCCGGATCCCGGTCGACTCTCCGGTCGTCATGGGGATCCTCAACCTGACCCCGGACTCCTTCTCCGATGGTGGGGAGCTCCACGATCTGGACTCGGCGCTCCGCCGCGGGGAGCGAATGGTGGAGGAGGGGGCCCACATTCTGGATGTGGGCGGGGAGTCGACCCGCCCCGGGGCGGTCCCGGTGAAGGACTCGGAAGAGCTCCGCCGTGTTGCTCCCGTCGTGGAAGCGCTGACTCGACGGTTGGACGTTCCCATTTCAGTCGACACGAGGAAGGCGACCGTGGCCCAGGCCGCTCTGGAGGCGGGGGCCGTGATCGTCAACGACGTGTCGGGGCTCTCCTTCGACCCCGGAATGGGGCAGGTGGTGGCCGCCGGCGGCGCGGGGGTCGTTCTCATGCACATGCGCGGGGTCCCGTCGGACATGCAGGAGAGGACTCACTACGCCGACGTGGTCGGGGAAGTTGTGCGAGAGCTCGGGGACGCCGTCGATCGTGCGAACCGGGCGGGGATCGCTCGGAGCGCGATCGTCGTGGATCCAGGATTCGGGTTCGCGAAGACGCCGGCGCAGAGCTTTGCGCTCCTCGGCCGGCTGGATCGCCTGCGTGAGTTGGGCTTCCCGGTCCTGGTCGGACTCAGCCGAAAGAGTTTCCTGGGGGAGGTGACCGGGGCGCCACCTCCAGACCGGGCCGTGGCCACTTCGGCGGCCTGCGTGATAGCGTACCTCGGGGGCGCACGTATCTTTCGGGTGCACGACGTGGCCCCTGTCGTGCAGGCCCTCTCGGTGGCGGCGGCGGTGGAAGGAGAGGGGGCTGTAAGCGATGAGTCCATCCAAGTGAGGTGAGGATGCCGCAGTGAGTTCCATGTGGGAACAGTTCCGACTCCTTCTGCCGGGGTGGACGGATCTCTTCGAGATCGTCATCGTGGCCGCGCTCGCATACCGAATCCTCATTCTCCTTCAGCGCACCCGGGCCATGCAGATGATCCTGGGTGTTGGCCTCCTCGCAGGAATCTACTTCTTTGCCAGGATCCTGGATCTTCCCCTGATCCGGACCCTCCTCGAAACGCTCTTCCAGTACGGCGCGATTGCGGCGTTGGTGGTCTTCCAACCCGAACTCCGTGCGGCCCTGGCCAGACTGGGTCAGAGCCGGATGCTGCGGGTCTTCGCGAAGCTGGAGAGCCGGCAGGTAGTGGGCGAAATCGTCGAGGCGGTCGAGCAGCTCTCACGGACCAACACCGGGGCGATCATCGCCCTCGAGAACGAGGTGGGACTCGATGAGTACGCCAGCACCGGGAGTCCGGTCGACGCGAGAGTCTCCCAGGAGATGCTCAACGCGATCTTCACCCCGCTTTCCCCGCTCCACGACGGTGCCGTGATCATCTCCGGGGACACCATCAAGGCAGCAGGAGCGATTCTTCCCCTCACCCAAACCGCGTTCCCCGATCGATCGATGGGTACACGTCATCGGGCGGCGCTGGGTCTCTCCGATGAAACCGACGCCCTCGTCATCGTGGTGAGTGAAGAGACGGCCCGAGTCTCGGTCTGTCACGCCGGCCGGATGGAGGTGGGCGTAACTCTGGATCGGCTGAGGGAGCTCCTCGAAGGGACCCTTCCCGAGCAGGGGAAGGGGTTCCGGCTCATCCCAAGCGTCGGATGACTCCCTATTTGCCAGCGGATTGCGTTGACACATCCGGGAAGGCCGCCATACATTGGGCCTGAGAAATCCAGCAGGGCGATTGGCACTTCTTGTGCGGGGTCGTAGAGATCCCGTATGGGGACCAATTCCACCATCGCGATTCGGCCGGGTGGGCCGGATTCGACCCTTATCAGGAGGACACCGGTTTGGACGCCTTCGAGTACAGCATCATGACGTTGTTTGCAGACGGGGGGGGGATGATGTACATCCTCGTCCTGTGCTCCCTCGTCGCATTGGGCGTGATCATCGCCAAGGCGTATACCCTTTGGGTCGCCCACCGGGAAACCAATCGCATTCTCGAAGACGTCCGAGAGCTCGGCTACGCCGGAAGGATCGACGAGGCGATTCAGCGCTGCGTGGAGACCCCGGGACCAGCCGCTGCGATTCTCCTGCTGGGACTACGCCGGATCCGGGAAGGTCGCGTCGTTCCGGGGGAGCTGGAGAAGGCCATCGACACCACGGGAACGATCGAGTTGGGCTTCCTCGAGCGCGGTCTCGTGCTCCTGGCGACCGTGGCGAATGTGGCGCCGCTCCTGGGATTCCTTGGGACCGTCGTGGGGATGATCATGGCCTTCGAGTCGATCGAGGCTGCGGGGGACGTGGATGCGACGCTGGTGGCGGGCGGGATCAAGGTCGCGCTCCTCACGACTGCTACGGGCCTGCTGATCGCGATTCCCACGAACATCGCGTACAATTTCTTCGTGACCCGGATCGACAAGCTGATCGTAGCGATGGAGCAGGGGACCCAGCAGATCCTGAATCTGGTCTGGGACCTCGACAAGGAAGGAAAGCTCGACACGTTGGCGCGGCCCGGAGCTCCAGTGACCGCGGGCTCCGTGGAGAGACCCGACCCGACAATGCCCGAGCGGACGACCGAGCAGCCGGACGAGGGCGAGTCGCGAGGACGCGGCTGACCCCATGCACGACGACCGGGCTCTCGCGGAACCTTAGCGAGTCCGCCTTTGTAGAATGTAGATAGATCGGGCGGCACGAGTTACCGATAGAGTCAAGCAGACCTCATCGCGGCACCAGATCTCAGGAGAGTGTTCGTGGCAATTCTCAAGAAGAAATCGAAGGTCAGCGACGAGATGTCCAGTGCGGGAATGGCGGACATCGCGTTTCTCCTGCTGATCTTCTTCCTCGTCACCACCGTCTTCCCGAAGGACCGGGGACTCCGTGTGGTGCTTCCCGAAGAGGCAGCGGAGGTGGAGGTTGCGCAGCAGAACATCCTCCACCTGACGATCATGCCCGAGGGAACCGTCATCGTGCGCCGTGGTGAGAGCCCGGACGAATCGACGATCCCTCCGAGGCAGGTCGAATCCCTCTGGCGGACCGAGGTCGCACAGAATCCGAACCTGATCGCTGCAGTCAGGACACATCCTGAGGCGGCCCACCGGCACATGATTGCGGTGCTCGATGCGCTTCAGATGGCCCGTGCCGAACGAATCTCGCTGCAAATGCTGGAGGAATGATCCAAGATGGCGATTAAAGGTGGAGGAGGACTTGAGAGGAAGTCGAAGACATCCAGTTCCATTCCGGAGTCTTCGCTCGCGGACATCGCGCTGTTGCTGCTGATCTTCTTCATGTTGACGACGGTCTTCCGGACCGAGGCCGACCGTCCCATTGAGTGGCCCGACGCTCAGGCCACGGAGCAGATCGACGAAAAGCGCGACAACATTCTCTACGTGTGGCTGGAGAGTGATGGGGGTGTTTGGATCAATGACCGGTTGGTCCCGATGGGCACTGTGGCGGATGTCGTGGGCCCCGCATGGCAGCAGTCGGGCCAGCGGCTCATCATTTCGCTTCGGGCCGACGCAAATGTACCTTATCAGTACGTGGATCAGTTGCAGGAGCAGTTGAAGGCCGCTGGAGCGGTCTACGTGGTGTTTGGCACCGAGCTTGAGCGTCGTATGACAAGGGAGAGACGATGAGTACCGAACCCAAGGTTCCCGAAGGCCAGTCTGAGGGCGGGGAGAGTGAGTTCACTATCTTCGAGACGGCGAACGATCGCCTGAAGCGATCCTTCGGCAGTTGGTTCTGGGGCTCTATGGTGGCGGCCACCGTCGTACACTTCGGGCTGATGGCCTACTGGCCTACCCTCGAAGCCGCCGATATGGCTTTCACCATGGAAGAGATGGAGGCGATCGACCTCCCGCCGGAAATCGAGATTCCGCCTCCCCCTGAGCAGATCGCGAGGCCTGCCAATCCCGTGGTCACCGATGCCCAGATCGACGAGGACGTGACGATCGCGCCGACGACCTTCGAGGAAAACCCGATCGATGACCTGCCGCCTCCCCCGACCGAGGGCACGGTCGACATTTCGGACCAGCCGACCTTCACTCCGTACGAGGTTGCGCCCGAGGTGAGGAATCGAGCTCACGTCCAGCGGGTGCTTCAGCGAGAATATCCCTCGGTGTTGCGCGACGCGGGTGTGGGCGGGACGGTGCTGATGCACTTCTTCATCAACGAGCAGGGAATCGTGGACAACGTGCTGGTCGCCGAGTCCTCCGGCTATGAGCGACTCGACGAGGCAGCGCTGCGCGTTGCACAGGAGTTCGAGTTCACTCCGGCGATGAACCGGGATCAGCAGGTTCCGGTTTGGATCCAGATTCCGATTACCTTCCAGACCGGCTGAGAATAGCCTTGGTTGGTTCGTGGGAGGCCCCGCCGACCGGCTGACGGTCGGCGGGGCCTCCTGCGTTCTGGTTGGCCTGCCTTTCCCGGGGGCTTCTTTCCCGGACTTCTGAACCGTACAATATCTCGCCATGCAGACACGCACGCTCGTTGAGTCCCTTTCGGAGGTGCGCGCACGAATCGCCGCGGCGGCGGAGCGCGGTGGTCGCGGCGCCGATGACGTAGATCTCGTCGTGGTCACCAAGGGTCACCCGGAGAGCACCGTGGAGGCCGTATTGCAGGCTGGTGTGCGGGATGTGGGCGAGAATCGTCTGGGGGAACTCGTGAAGAAGTCGGAGAGCTTCCAGGGGCTGGACATCCGCTGGCACATGGTGGGAAGGCTCCAGCGCCGCAAGGCGCCCGGGGCGCGGGGGATCGTCCACCTGCTCCATTCGCTGGACTCGATGAAGCTCGCGGAGCGGCTGGAGCGTACCGCTTCAACCGGAGATGTCGCACTCCGCGTGCTGGCCCAGGTGAATGTAACCGGCGAGGAGGCCAAGGGCGGCTTCTCCCCCGCGGAGCTGGAAGAGGGGATGGAGCGGCTCCTTCAGCTCGAAACGCTCAGGGTCGAGGGGCTCATGACGATGGCGCCTCTGACCCACGATGAGGGGTTGCTCAGGGAGGCCTTTCGAAGCCTTCGCATCCTGAACGACAACCTCCGCGCCCGATTCGAGGAGTATGAGGGGACCCAGTTATCGATGGGCATGTCAAACGATTTCGAGATTGCGGTCGAGGAGGGGAGCACCATCGTACGGATCGGCACGGCAGTCCTTGGGGAGCGGCCCGAATGAAGAGAGGTACGGCCGACACCCGGGAGGGAGAGATGAAGCCGTTCAGGGAGGCCCACGCGAGGATTCGGGAGCGAACCCCACTCGAGCCGCGCGTGGCTGTGGTTCTGGGGACGGGGTTGGGAGGGCTCGGGGAGTCGATCGAAATCGAGGAGGCGATTCCCTACACGGACATCCCCCATTTCTCCGACTCCACGGTCGAGACCCACGCTGGTCGGCTCCTGTTCGGGCACCTGGACGAAGTGCCCGTCGTCGCCATGGAGGGTCGGGTCCATCGCTACGAGGGCTATTCTCTCCAGGAGGTCGTGTTCCCGATTCGGGTCATGCGGCTCCTGGGGGCGAAGGTTCTGGTCGTGTCCGGTGCATGCGGGGGAATGGATGCCCGGATGAAGGCGGGAGATCTTGTCCTCCTGGACGACCAGATCAACCTCATGGGGGACAGTCCTCTGGTCGGCCCGAATCTGGACGAGTTCGGGCCCCGCTTCCCGGACATGTCCGAGCCCTTCGACGGAGAGTTGCGGGAACTCGCTTTTCAGGCAGCGCTCGAACGTGGAATCCGGCTTCATCCAGGGGTGTACGCGGCCGTGGTGGGGCCCGCCCTCGAGACCAGGGCCGAGTACAGGATGCTCCGGAGGATGGGGGCGGACGTGGTGGGCATGTCCATCGTCCCCGAGGTGCTGGCGGCCCGGCACATGGAGATGCGGGTCCTCGGGATGACCGTGGTGACCAACGTCTGCCTTCCCGATGCCCTCGAGCCGGCCGATGTAGCCGAGATCCTTCGGACCGCTCGAAACGCGGAACCGCGCCTCACTGCGCTGATCCGAGACGTGGTCAAGGAGTTGTAACAGGAGCTGTAAGAGGAGTCCTATGAGCTACCCGGAAGTGCCGGACACCATGCTCGAGATCGAAGAACGCACACTCCGAAGGTGGGAAGAGGAGGACCTCTTTCGCCGAACGATGGAAGCGACGGTGGACGGATCCCCTTTCGTTTTTTACGAGGGGCCTCCGACCGCGAACGGCCGTCCTGGCCTCCACCACATCATCTCGAGGACCATCAAGGACCTGGTGTGTCGGTTTCGGGCGATGCAGGGCCGGAAGGTGACTCGGATCGCCGGGTGGGACACCCACGGCCTCCCGGTGGAAATCGAGGCCGAGCGCAAGCTCGGAATCTCGGGGAAGCCCGAGATCGAGGCGGTGGGGATCGCTCGTTTCAACGAGGTGTGTCGGGAGTCGGTATTCACCTACAAGGAGGAGTGGGAGCGGCTCTCGGAGCGGATCGGGTACTGGCTCGATTACTCCCACCCCTATGTGACCTTCCACACCGAGTATATCGAGTCAGTCTGGTGGATCCTGAAGCGACTCGCGGAGCGCCAGCTCCTCTATCGCGGACACAAGTCGGTTCCGTATTGCCCCCGGTGCGGAACCGCGCTTTCCTCTCACGAGGTGGCGCTAGGATACGAGGAGATCGAAGACCCTTCTCTTTACTTCCTATGCCACTGGGTCGACGGAGCCGGAGACCCCGATCCGAACCACCGCTCGTTCCTGGTCTGGACCACCACGCCCTGGACCGTCCCCTCCAACACTGCGCTCGCCGTCGACCCCGGGCTGACCTACGCGGAAGTTGCCTGGCGGGACCGCAGAATCGTACTCGCGGAATCGCGGGTCGAGGCGATCTTCGGAGAAGGTGTGGAGGTCCTGCGCCGGTATTCCGGGGCGGAGCTCGAGGGCGTCCGGTATAGCCGTCCCCTCGGAATCGTGGAGGTGACCGAGGAGGAGAAGGAGGCCGGCTGGCGGGTCGTTTCGGAAGACTTCGTCTCCGCTGAGGACGGATCCGGGATCGTCCACCTCGCTCCCGCCTTCGGGGCGGAGGATTACGCGGCCGGGCAGCGCCACGGATTCCCCCTTCTCCGGCCGGTGGATGACCGGGGCCACTTCCGGGAGGAGGTCCCTCTGGTAGGAGGCCGATTCGTCAAGGATGCCGATCCCCTCCTGATCGAGGCGCTCCGCAGCGGGGGCACGCTCTTCCGTACCGAGACGATTTCCCACTCCTATCCCCACTGTTGGCGGTGCTCCTCACCTCTGATCTATATGGCGAGGGAGTCGTGGTTCGCGGCGACCTCCAGCGTCAAGGGCCGGATGCTGGAGAACAACCGGCAGGTCAATTGGCATCCGCCGGAGGTGGGTGAGAAGCGCTTCGGGGAGTGGCTCGAGAACAACGTCGACTGGGCGCTGTCCCGGGATCGGTTCTGGGGCACGCCGCTTCCGGCCTGGATCTGTGAGGAGGATCCCTCGCACGTGACCTGGGTGGGGTCCGTGGCGGAGCTGAAAGCACATGCCGGCTCGCTACCTGAAGAGCTCGACCTCCACCGCCCCTTCATCGACGAGGTGACCTGGTCCTGCGACCGATGCGGCGGCTCCATGCGGCGGGACCCCTCCGTGCTCGATGTCTGGTTCGACTCGGGGGCGATGCCATTCGCCCAGTGGCACTGGCCCCACGAAAACGACCAGCAGTTCCGCGAGCACTTTCCGGCCGACTTCATCTGCGAGGGTCTGGATCAGACGCGGGGCTGGTTTTATTCGCTCATGGCCATCGCTACGATGCTGGAGCGCGGGACCCCCTTCCGGAATGTGATCGTGAACGGCCTCATTCTGGACGCGGACGGCCAGAAGATGTCGAAATCCAAGGGGAACACGGTCGATCCCTGGGACGCGATAGCCGAACTGGGGAGCGACCCACTGCGGTGGTATCTGATCACGGTGTCCAACCCGTGGGTGCCCAAGCGCTACGATCCGGATGGAGTGCGTGAAACGACACGGAAGTTCTTCGACTCGATCCTGAACATCTACCGATTCTTCACCCTCTATGCGAACGTGGAGGAGTGGGCTCCGGGCGAGGCTGACTCGGGGCCTCCCGAGCGGGACGTGCTGGACCGGTGGGTGCTCTCCCGCCTCCACCGAGCCGTTGGAGACGTGGAGGGGGAGTTGGACGCCTATCAACTTACCCGGGCATACCGGGCCGTGGTGGACTTCGTAAACGAGGATCTCTCCAACTGGTATGTGCGACGCTCCCGCCCACGCTTCTGGGGGAACACCGACTCGGAGGACGCCGACGCGGCCTTCCGAACCCTCTGGGAGGTTCTGGTCACCGTGAGTCGCCTGACAGCGCCTGTGACCCCTTTCTTCTCGGATTGGCTTCACCGGGCGCTTGCTTCCGGAGAATCCGTTCATCTCGCCGGGTTTCCCGAGCCCGATCCACAGTGGGTCGACTCGGAGCTCGAGCAGGAGATGGAGGGAGTCCGAGCCCTCGTCTCGCTCGGACGGGCGGCCCGCGAGGAAGTGAGGATCCGGGTGCGCCAACCCCTCCGGACCCTCCACGCCGTCCTCCCTGAGAATGGTGGCCGGCCGCGCCCCGAAATCCTGGAAGTCCTGAAGGACGAGTTGAACGTGAAGGAGGTCCGGTTCCTCGGCTCCACCGAGGAGCTGGTCGTGCTCGAGGCCCGACCCAACTTCCGGACCGTCGGTCCCCGATTCCAGAAGCACAGTGAAGCGGCAGCCGAGGCGATCCGCAACCTCAGCGAGAAGGAGCTCAAGTCCTTCCGTGCAGGGGCTCCGGTCATGATCCGGGTAGGTGGGGAGGAAGTGCCGATCGAAGACGATTGGATGGAGGTTGTCGAGGCGGCCGCCGGGGATCTGGTGGTCAAGTCCGACGGACCGTACGCGGTAGCCCTCGACCCCACGCTGGACTCCGAGCTCCGCGGGGAGGGTATGGCCCGGGAGCTCGTCAACCGAATTCAAAGGCTCCGCAAGGATGCCGGATTGGAGATCACCGATCGGATTCGGCTCGGAGTCGAAGGTCCCGATGAGGTCTCGCTCGTCGTGGAGCGGTACCATGGGTTCATTGCCGGGGAGACCCTCGCGCTCGAGCTCGTCGGGGGTGCATCGGTGGGGCGAGACGGATACGAGGCCGTTCTCGAGGACGAGATCGACGGGATCGCGGTCCGGGTTTCGCTAAGCCGTGCCGAGTGAGGTCGGCTGGGCCGGATAGCCGGCAGGGGAGATCATGACCTCCGGAACACGAGCGCTCGAAGTGGATGCCGACGGCGAGGGGAGCCGTTTGGACTCGTGGCTCGCGGGTGAGCTCGATCTGTCGCGGACGCGGATTCAGGGACTGATGGAGGAGGGGAAGGTCCTTCTGAATGGAGAGATCCCCCGCAAGTCCGAGGCGATCCGGGAGGGCGACCGGGTGACCGTCGAGGTGCCCGAGCCGCGCACCCTGGGCGTCGAGCCCGAGGATCTTCCTCTCGAAATCCTCTACGAGGACGAACATCTCCTGGTCGTCGACAAGGCCGCCGGAATGGTTGTCCACCCGTCTCCCGGGCATCCGGGCGGGACCTTGGTGAACGCGCTCCTCCACCACGTGAAGGATCTCTCGGGCATTGGAGGCATCCGCCGACCGGGCATCGTGCATCGGCTGGACCGGGACACCTCCGGCCTTCTCGTGGTGGCGAAGGAGGACGCGACCCACCGGGCCCTCTCGGAGGCACTCAAGAAGCGGGAGGTGCGCCGCCTCTATCTCGCGGCCGCGTGGGGGCACCTCTCGGAGTCCCATATTCGAGTGGATGCCCCCATCGGGCGCGACCCGCGGGCCCGGCAGCGGATGGCGGTGGTGGAGGGGGGAAGAAGGGCCGTCACCCATCTGCGGGTGCGGGAACGCTGGCCAACGGCCGAGCTCCTGGACGTGGGTCTGGCCACGGGCAGGACCCACCAGATCCGAGTCCACCTCTCTCACCTCGGACATCCGGTGGTCGGAGATGAGACGTATGGGGCCGGATGGGGCCGGGGGATGGGGGGACGCCATCGAGGGTGGGCTCAGGAGCTGGCCCGGAGGACTTCGCGCCAGTTCCTGCACGCCGCCCGCCTGGGGTTTCGGCATCCGGCCACCGGGGAGGAGCTGCGATTCAGCTCCCCCCTTCCGAGCGAACTGGCGGCGGTGGCCGAATGGGCGCGGTCCGGGGCCGGGGAGGATTCCGATGGGGCCGGATGAATCCTCGAGTCACTTCGAATCGAGTCTGACCTTTGACACTTTTGTGGGCGGGTCCTCGAACCGGCTGGCCGCCACCGCGGCCAGAAAGGCCGCGGAGTCACCAGGGGTCACCGACAACCCACTCTTTCTCTACGCCGCGTCCGGGTTGGGAAAGTCCCACATTCTCTCGGCGATTGCTCAGCACTCCGAGCGACAGGATCCGGGGCGGAGGGTCTTCTATCGGGCCCTGGAAGGTTCCCACTCGGAGCTCACCATCGATCTCGAGCGGGGACGGGAGGACTCCGGGGGCCGGCAACGATGCCTCGAGCTGGACCTCCTCCTCCTGGACGACGTCCAGTTCCTCGCCGGTCAGTCCGAGGCACAGGAATTCCTCCTCCGGACCCTGGATGACCTCACCGCCCGGAGGACTCAGGTCGTCCTCGCCTCCGACCGCCCTCCCTCCGCGATCGACGCGCTCGACACCAGGCTTCTTTCCCGTTTCTCAAGTGGTCTGGTCGTGGAGATCGGGTCGCCAGACTACGAGACCCGGGTCGCGATCATGCGGACGGCGGCGGAGGCTCGGAAATCCTCCCTCGGCGAGGGAGTCGCCGAGACGATGGCGCAGTTTCCATTCCGGAATGTGAGGGAGCTTCAGGGCGCCCTGAACCGCGTCCTCGCCGTCCAGGACCTGGAGGGGCGGACGGTCATGAAGGACGATCTCCCGGAGCTGGAGCTCGGTCGGGCCGGGGCACCGTCCCGAAAGGAGCTCTCCGATTGGCTGGAGGGGATTCGACAGGCTACGGGGGAAGGCGTGGGCTCCGGGCGCGAACGGCCGACGGAACCCGGGTGGCGACGTGAGCGGCTTCGTCCATTTCCCCCGATTCCCGAGGGACCGAATCTGGATGCACTGGCGGATCGCTATCCTCCGCTTGCCCTGCATGCGACCCGGCGGCTCGTGCTCGAGGCCCGACCGGAGTACAACCCCCTGTTCGTGCATTCCGCGACTCCGGAGCGTGCCGGCGTGTTGCTCGAGGCGGCGGCGAGAACTCTGGTTGCGGCCCGGTTCAAGGCCAAGCCGGGATTGATCTCGGCGGGGGCTCTCGCGGAAGAACTCGCTCGGGCCATCTCCGAGGGGGTGGCCGGGGCGTGGCGTGAGCGATGGGCGGGGGTGGACGTGCTCCTCCTGAAGGACATTGAAGGGCTGTCCTCGAACGAGCGTCTGCAGGAGGAGTTCCTCCACCTCTTCGAGGTGCTCCAGCAGCGTGGGGTTCAGATCGTTCTGTCATCCGATCGACCCCCTTGCGAGGTGATTGGGGTGGCAGAAAGGCTGCACTCCCGGCTCGAGGGCGGCCTCGTGCTGGACCTCGGCGTGGAGCCTCCCGCCGCCGAGCCCCCGGCCGAGCTCGCCGAGGAGAGCCAGTCCCTCCGGGAGGGGGTCCTCGGCGTGAGCGTCGAGCCGAAGGTCTCGCAGGATAGGGACCACTGGCACCCCTCCCCGGAGAAAGTGGTCTGGGAGTGGCCCCGGCCGGAGGACCGCATTGTAGAGCCGAGGGACCGGATCGTAGAGGGGGAGCGCTGGGACAAGGTGGAGGGCGATGGCGACTGAAGGCCGGTTGGAGGAGGTGGCGCTGGCGGACATCTGTCAGCTCCTGGGGATGGGCCGCAAGACGGGGTGCCTTACCGTCACCGATCGATCGAACTTCGGCTATATCTTCTTCGACCAGGGCCGGGTCATTTACGCTACGATCCTCAATCGGCCCGATCGACTCGGTGAACTCCTCGTCCGAAACGAGGTGATCGATCGGTCCGAGCTCTCTGCGGCGATGGAGGAGCAGGCGCATCGTCCGGGGAGGCGGCTCGGTCAGGTGCTAGTGGAGCGAGGGAGCCTGTCAGAAGAGGCGCTGACTCGGTTCATCACGGTTCAGATCGAGGAGGCGGTCTACCACCTCCTCGCGTGGGAAGAGGGGGCTTTTCGCTTCGACCCGGGCCTTAAACCGAGTGAGGAGCATTCGCTCACGGTCTCTCTCCACCCCGAGAACCTCCTTCTGGAAGGAGCCCGAAGGGTTGATGAGTGGTCCCAGATTCAGAGAAGGATCACCTCCTTGGATCTTGTCTTTGTCGCGGACCGGGTGCCGGGAGAGGGCGAGGGGATAGAGCTCACCGATCACCAACGTCGGATCCTGGCGCTCCTCAACGGGGAGCGGACGGTGGATGATCTCGTTCGTGATTCCGGCCTCGGGCACTTCGACGCGAGCAAGGCGCTTTACGGGCTCGCCCAGGCGGGCCTCGTGCGCAAGGAGGGCCGAAGGAGCCTCGGCGACGATCGCGGAGGCGAAGGGGACTGTGGCCGACAGTGCCTCGCGCTGGGGGATGCCTTCTATCGTGCGGGCATGCTCGAGGATGCGGAGAAGGAATACATCGAACTGCTCGAAGTGGAGCCCGAGTCGCAAGTTGCCCGTTCCCGGCTGGCCTTGATCGCTCTGAGGTCGAAGCGTCCCGAGGTGGCCCTCGAACACTTCGATGCGCTTTCCCCTCCGGAGCGCCTGCGTGCTTCGAATCTGCGCAACCGGGCTTTCGCTTTGGAGGAACTCGGGAGGTACGACGAGGCGATAGAGGTGCTGGATGAGGCGGCGCGGATTCATCCCGACAACGACCTCCTTCTCTTCCGGGCCGTGGTGCACTTTAAGGCGCGAAGGTCCAGGAGTGCCCTCGAGCTCTTCGAGCGCTACCGACACGGGCTCGAGCCGGGGAGCTTCCCCCCGGAGATCTTCTTCGCTTATGCCCTTCTCGCCCAAGCGGCCACCGGAGAGTCCGAAGAGGCCCTGAGACTCGGGCGAGAGGGGTTGTCTGCTCACCCGGCAAGCGGTGCCATCCTGGTGAACATGGGGGTCGTCCTCGAGCACCGAGGGGAGTTCGATGCGGCCGAGGTGCTGTATCTGCGGGCTGTCGCGCTGGAGGATGCCTCGCCGGCCCCGCAGGCGTACAAGAACCTTGGAGATCTTGCGCACGGACGGGGCGATCGGGACGGGGCTCTCCAGCTCTGGCGGAGGGCCCTGGAGCTGAATCCAGCCAACGACGTGGTTCGGAGGAATCTGGAGCGGCTAGCTGCCGCCCGGGGTGGGTGACCGGCCGGGACGGAGCGGTTGCGTCGGGGTACCAGAGGGCATGGGACTTTTTCTCCTTCTCGGCGCCCTCGTCCTCGGCGCCCCCTTCGGGCAGGATCCCGAGATGCAGGGGGGGCTCGGTGTGGAGATCGGGTTCGCCGCGGAGACTCCGACGGCGCAGGAATCGCCTGGTGGAGAGGCATCGGAGGGACCCTTCGTCGGGGACGACGATCGGCGGGGCTTCTTCTCCGACCAGGCCATTCGCCCGACCGACCTTCCGCGGCGCGAGGAGGCCCGCATCCTCGTGCCAGGGGATCCGCGTCTCCAGGAGCGCCTTCGGGTGGTGTACTGGCCGGGCGACGAAGACCGGGCCCAGCGGGTCGTCGAGGTGCTCGAGCGCGACCCTTACCTCCCCGGGCTTCCCCCGGGGGTCCCCGATCGAGCGATCATCTTCCTCGCCCCCGACGCGGTGACCTGGGCAGCCCTCACCGGTGGACGCGTTCCACACTGGGGGGCAGGGGTGGCGATTCCCTCCCGCGGATGGGCGGTCCTTCCCCTCTTCAACCTCACCTGGGGAGGGCTTCAGGAGCGAGATCGCACGGTACTCCACGAATGGGCTCACCTCGGACTGCACGATCACCTCCGTGGGCTCGCCATTCCCCGGTGGTTCGACGAGGGGTATGCACAGTTGGCATCCGGTGGGTGGAACGTAGAGGAGGCATGGAGGCTGCGGGTGGGCCTGGCCCGGGGGGGGGCGCCGCCCCTCGACTCTCTCACGCTGACGTGGCCGCGGGACCGTGTGGGTGCCGAGCTTGCCTACCTGCTCTCCGCTTCGGCCGTCGAGTACCTCGTGAGGGAATCCGGGGAGCGCGGCCTGGAGCTTCTCCTTTCGAGATGGAAGGAAGGTGGGGACTTCGAGGAAGCGTTCCGGGCGACGTTCGGGCAAACCACTGGAGGATTCGAAACCCGCTGGATCGAGCACGTCCGGCGCCGGTATGGCTGGATCCTCGTCTTCTCGCAGACGGCCGTATTCTGGATCGGCGTGGGACTCGCACTCGTCCTGCTCTTCAGGATCCGCCGCCGCCGCGACCGGGAACGGATGGCGCGATTGAGAGCCTCGGATCCGAGGGATCATCCCGGCTACTGGGAGGATCTCTCGATCCCACCGGATGGCGGATTCACCTCCGAGCGCCGGGAACGGCGGGTGACAGTTGACCCCGACCCCGACCGCGGATAGGGTATCCGGACGATGAGCCGACGACGACGAGATCGCGTGCCCAAGGCTGGCCAGCGCCGTGCGAAGCTACCCGCCAGCCGGGGCCACGAAGTGGAGCCGTTCACCAGGTGGACGGGAGGGTTCGGGGCCGCCGGCTTGGTCACGGTCGTGCTGGGCTTCGTGCTCCTGAGCCAAGGCTCGATCGTGCTTGCCCCCGTCCTCCTGGCCTTGGGGTTCCTCGTCTTGTTCCCGGTCGCCCTGGTAAGGTAACGAGCTCTGCCGCCGGGTCGGGCGTTCCCGCCTCCGCTCCTGTGGTACACGGGACCCAGGTGGACGATGAGCTCGAGGATCTCCCGGGGAAAGTGCCGCTCACGGCGGCGAGTGAGCGTTCCTTCAAAGTACCAGATGCCCTTGACGAAACCGGCCAGGTGGCCGGGTGCGGCGCGGGCCAGGGTCCACCTTCCCAGGTCGGCGTCGTGTTGGAGGAGTTGGATTGGCAACTTTGTGCTTCTACGGGCGGATGGGGCCGAGAAGGAATATGGCGGTATTTTGCATCCTCAAGCTACCCCGTTCTTGCAGGATCCGGGCTCAATGTCGAGAAGGCGGGAAAGGAAACTCCGAAGATCGGCTCATGGCATGGGAATTGGTGCTTGAGGTCCGAGAAAGGGCCTCAGAAAAGCTTCACATAGATTGGGTCTCAGTGGATTCAATGGAGAGGGGACGACAAGCGTCTTGTTCCGCCATTTCTGCGGCAGGTCCCCAGGCGCCTTCGCCTTGGTGCTTTCCTAGTCAGGAGTTGGGCCTCATGTGTGCGTCCTCCGCCCGAAACAATAGCCAACAATGGAAGGTTCCTCATGCGCAAACGACTGAGGTGGCTCTTTGCCCTCGGGATTGTTGTGGCGGGCTCGTCGGCACCGAGACGGATCGCAGCGCAGGAAGTTATTCGGGTAGCTCTATAGCTCTAGTGGTTACCGAGGAAACTCCTGGTCTTTTCCACCATCAGGATGCACCGGGAGTGGTTGAGCGCACTGGATCGAGGCGACCATCAACGATCTATGCAATTGGCCGAGGAGCTGCCTGGACGACCGTGCTTCTGACAGTCATGGTTGTGGCAGGCATAAGGGAAGCAACCGCGCCAGAGGGAAGGGAAAGCGCATTACTCACCGCCTGATGCCGGCCGAGCCGCAAGAGGGGGTCGTGGCGAAGGGCAGTAGCGTCCTTGTGGTCCATCCATCCCTGCCCTCGAAGGAGAAGATCGGTGAGTAAGAGCTCGCCGAAGGGGTGACGGACGCGGTCCGGGTTCCGGGGATCGGCCAGCGCCTCGGCGAGCAGGACCCGATAGCCGAGCCGGTCGGCCAGTTCCCGCAGCAGGAGGGCCCCGGCCTCCACTCAGGCGCTCGGCCCGGGCCTCCACCTGGATGCTGCGGTTTAAGTTCGGCTGGAAGAGCGTAAGTTGAGATTAACCCATGGCGTGTGCTGGGGGCATGTGGTGGAAGGATGGCTTGGGCACCTCCAACCTACTGCGGTCCAACAACATGCGCCATGGGATGTTTCGTCCGCCGCTATCCCGCCACTATCCGCCTGGTGAATGAGCGAGGGGGACGCGTGATGATTTTGACGACAACAGATGGCCAGTCCGGCCTGCCGCGATATTTTACGCATGTCTTCCGCATGGCGCAGGAGATGAAGAACGGGCGCGTCGACTTCGTGCTGCGCGACGGGCGCCGGTTTC
>SLFU01000022.1 GCA_007124095.1 Gemmatimonadota bacterium | reverse complement strand
CCTGAACCGCGCGCTGGACCGACCAGCCCCGGGTCGACTCGCCCCCCACCTCCACGATCCGGTCGCCCGCGCGGATGCCCGCTCTCGCTCCAGGGGTACCAGGAAGTGGGCCGACCACGGTGATGAAGTCGTCCCTCTCAACGATCTCCAGGCCGACACCCCCGTAATCCCCCTCGGTCTGGATCCGGAAGTTTTCATAGTCCTCCACGCCCAGAAGGGAGGTATTGGGATCCCCGAGATGCCGGATCACACCTTCGATCGCCTGCTCGTAGAGGACCTCACGATCCACCGGCTCCACGTAGCGGTCCGCGATGTGGTCCACCACCTCCTGGAAGAGGCGGGAGTCGATGGCACTCGTCTGCTGGTCCTGCGCCACTCCGCGCTGGAGGAACCATCCTCCGGTCAGGAGAGCCAGGAAGAGAACGAGGCCTGGACCGAAGGACGAACGTCGAGGCGTCATACCGTATCCTTCACCTTGAAGAAGCTGGAAGAAGGCGGAGAAGGTCCCCGTTCTCAACCCCGGGTGGAGGAGAAGGGTTCCGGGAAGCGGTCGATCAGCACTCTCTGGAGGGCCCGATGGACTTCCTCCTGCGATTCCGACGAGTCGAGCACCACGACCCGGGAATCCTCCCGGGCCAGATCGAGATACGCGCCGCGCACCCTCTCGAGAAACGAGTCCTCCTCCCCCTCGATCCGGTCACGGGGTCGGCCTTCCCTGGACTGTCGGGCCCGCCCCTCCGCCACAGGAAGGTCCAGAACCACCGTAAGATCCGGACGCACCCCCGAAGTGGCAAAAGCGTTTAGAGGCCTTATCGGTTCGAGTCCCAGACCTCTCCCCGCCCCCTGATAGGCAAAGGTCGACAGCTCGAAGCGGTCCGCGATCATGACCTCACCCCGCTCGAGCGCCGGGATCACCACTCCTCGCACGAATGCCGCCCGAGCGGCGAGCAGCAGGAGGAGCTCGGTCTCGGGAGGCACGGGGAGATCCCCCTGGTCGAGTAGGATCCCCCGGATCGCCTCGCCCACCGGAGTTCCTCCCGGCTCACGCGCAAGGCGGTGGGGAATCCCTCGCCCGGCGAGCCATGATGCCAGGAGGCGGGCCTGTGTGCTCTTGCCCCCCCCCTCCACTCCATCCAGGACGATAAAGAGTCCTCGACCCCCTTCGGTCACCGCCCCCTCCCACTCCGCCGGATGCCGATGCCAGGGCACCTTCGGCTAGTCGTCGTAGTACTCCAGCCCAAGATGGGTCAGGAGCTCCTCTCCCCCGAGGTAGCGGAGGGTGTTTTTGAGCTTCCGGTGCTGGATGAACAAGTCGTGTTCCGGGTAGAGTCCGGGCGCGGTCTGCGGGCTCTTGAAATAGAAGGAGAGCCACTCCTGCACACCGCTCCATCCCGCCCGCTTCGCCAGATCCAGAAAGAGCGCCAGGTCCAGAACGATGGGCGCCGCGAGGATCGAGTCGCGGCAAAGGAAATCCACTTTGATCTGCATCTTGTAGCCCATCCAACCCTGGATGTCGATGTTGTCCCAACCTTCCTTGTTGTCCCCGCGGGGCGGATAGTAGTTGATCCTCACCTTGTGGTAGAGGTTCCCGTACAGGTCGGGGTAGAGATCGGGCTGGAGCAGGTGATGCAGGACGCCCAGCTTCGACTCCTCCTTCGTCTTGAAGGAATCTGGATCATCCAGGACGGCCCCGTCCCGGTTCCCGAGGATGTTCGTGGAGAACCACCCGTCGATTCCGAGCATCCGGGCCTTGAGCCCCGGAGCGAGGATCGTCTTCATGAGCGTCTGTCCGGTCTTGAAGTCCTTCCCGGCCAGCGGGACTCCGTTTTCCGCCGCCAGCGCCTCGAGCGCGGGAACGTCCGCCGAGAGGTTCGGGGCTCCATTGGCGTAGGGGACCCCTTCCTTCAGAGCCGCGTAGGCGTAGATCATGCTCGGCGCGATGGATGGGTCGTCCGCCTCGAGCCCCGCTTCGAACGCCTCCAAGGTCTCGTGGGCGGGCCCCGTCCGAAGGAAGACTTCGGTGGAACCACACCAAATCATCACGAGTCGGGCACAATCGTTCTCCGACTTGAACCGCCGAATGTCCTCACGCAGCTGCTCGGCCAGGTCCATCTTGTTTCTGCCGGATTTGACATTCGGGCCATCCAACCGCCGCACATAGTCCTTGTGGAAGACGGCCGGCATCGGCTCGATCGTCTCCAGGAAGTCCCGGAGAGCGTCCAAATGCTGGATATCGAGCACGCCGGCTTCGACCGCGCTGACGTACCCGTTATCGGGGATGGGATCCCAAGTCCCAAAGACAAGATCCTCCATCTCCACGAGTGGGATGAAGTCCTTGATGAGGGGAGTCCTCTCCTCCGTGCGCTTCCCCAGACGAATCGTGTTCATCTGAGTGAGGGAACCAATTGGCTTCGCCAACCCCCTCCGAGCCGCCTCGACCCCCGCGACCACCGTCGTGGCCACCGCCCCGAACCCGGGAAGGAGGATTCCCAGCCGGCCATCTTTCGATTGGATCTCCGGTCTTGCGCTCACTTAACGTTCTCCATGCACTTGAATTTTGGATGGCCGGGGCGATCTACTCATCCAATGGTACCCCGGCCGCGTTCCTGTACACCCAGACGATCCTCTGTATCGCCGTCGCAACCGTCGTGACCGCGAGGACGATGAGGATGACCTTCAAGACCAGCCCGTCCCACATCAACCCGAAAAAGAGACTTCCCACTCCCAGGAGCACCACCCGCTCCGCGCGTTGCATGAACCCCACGGAGCAATCCAGTCCCAGAGCCTCCGCCCGAGCCCGCGTGTAGCTGACCATGAGCGAGCCGCCCATCGCCAACGCGATCACGTAGACCATCCATACGTCGGCCAGCTCCCGACCGTACTGATTGTAGAGGGAGAGGAGTCCGATGAACACGACGATCTCGCTCATCCGATCGAGAGTCGAGTCGTAGAAAGACCCGAACTTCGACGCCAGCCCGCTCTCGCGTGCGACCTGACCGTCAAAGATGTCGAGGACTCCTCCGATCAGGACGCATAGCCCGGCCCAGCGGACATGGTCCTGATGGTAGAGCAATCCAGCCCCGACGGTCACCGCAAACCCCACCGTGGTCACCGCGTTCGGATGCACTCCGCGGCGAACCAGCGCCCGGGTCACGGGATCGATGATCCGATAGACGGGGACCTTGAACGCTCTGAGGGACGGCATCTCCCGCTCTCCAGCTCAGGACGGAAGGATGATGCGGCTCTTTGCGCCTTCCTGGATCCCCTTGGAAATCGTCTCGTTCACGGCCTGGAGGCGCTTCTCGAAGTTGGATTGGGAGGAGACCAGCTTCTGGTACTCGGGACGCGCCTGGAGATCCCGAGCCAGCTCCTCGTAGCGCTCCTTGGCCTCTTCGCCCGGCTCCTTGCCTGCCTGGAGGAGAGTCACCATCTCGGACTCCAGCTTCTGTAGCTGGTTGCGCAGCTCGACCAGCTCCCGGTCTTCGTCCACCCCGGCCGCGGCCTTCTTCAGCGCCTGGTATTCGTCGGTTCTGCCCAGCGCTTGTCCGAGCTCCATGGCCATCTCTTCGATCTTGGACATCGAACTATACCTTCCTTGAAAGTCACCTCGTCAGCTCGCCGAAGGTCGTTCCCCCGGCCGTCCAACCTTCGATCATGACGGAGCCGGCGGTTCCCAACTTGCCAGCACTATACGGTCGCGACGGGACAAGTCTCTCAGCACCGCCGGGGCTCCGAATCCGGACACGCTCCGAATCCGCTCGGCGACCCCCTGAGCCTGTCCTGACCCCACCTCGAGGGCAAGGAGCCCTCCGGGCGCCAGCACGGAACCCGCCCCCTCAACCAGCTCCAAAAGCACGGACATTCCCCCCTCCGAAGCGACAAGGGCGTCCCTCGGCTCCCAGCTCCGAATCTCCGGCTCGAGTACTTCGAACTCCTCCTCGGTCACGTAGGGCGGGTTCGAAACCACCACACTAAACCGCTCCCCCGCCTCGAGAGGCTCGAGCCCCTCCCCCGCCCGAAAGGTCACCCGGTCCTGGAGGCCAAGCTCCCGCGCATTCTCCTGTGCCAACGCCAACGCATCCTCGGACCGATCGGTCGCGACGATCCGCTCGAACGGCCCCTCGAGCGCGAGGGAGAGGGCGATCGCCCCACTCCCAGTGCCGATGTCGAGGGCCGAAAGGGCGCGGCCGTCCCATTCCTGTACTCGCCCGAGGACCGCCTCCACCAACTCCTCGGTCTCAGGTCTCGGGATCAGTGCGCGCGGATCCGTCCTCAAGCTGAGCTCACGAAAGCTCGTCTTGCCCAGGATGTACTGGAGCGGTTTCCTCCGGGCTCGGTCGAGGAGGCGTGGCTTGAAGGTGTCGAGCTCCTCTGGTGAAACCGGACGATCGAAGTGGAGATAGAGTTGCAGCCGGTCCATCCCCAGGATATCGGCCAGAAGATGCTCCACGTCCAGCCTCCCCCCTCCAATCCCCTTCTCCTTCAGGTAGTCCGTGCTCCAGCGCAGCAGGTGCAACACAGTCCACGGCGTTCCCTGGGGCGGGGGATCCACCGGATCCGAAAAAACGGAGCGTGTCCCTTTCATACCTCCTCCCGCAAGCGCTCCTCCTCGTCGGCCATCCCGAGCGCCTCCAGTATCTCGGCGAGATCCCCACCGAGAATCTCGTCGAGCCGATGGAGCGTCAGCGAGATCCGGTGATCGGTGACCCGATTCTGGGGAAAGTTGTATGTCCGAATCTTCGCCGAGCGGTCGCCGGTTCCGACCTGGGCCTTGCGGTCCCGAGCCCGCTCAGCCTGGGTCTCCGCCACCATCCGATCCAGAAGTCGGCTGCGCAGCACCTTCATAGCTTTGGCCTTGTTCTTGTGCTGCGACTTCTCATCCTGGCAGGTGACGACGAGCCCTGTCGGCAGGTGCGTGATCCGGACCGCGGAGTCCGTCGTGTTGACCGACTGCCCACCGGGCCCCGAAGACCGAAACACGTCGATACGGAGCTCTCCAGGATCCACCTCCACATCCACTTCTTCGGCTTCCGGAAGCACGGCCACGGTGGCCGCGGACGTGTGGATTCTTCCCTGGCTTTCGGTCTCCGGGATCCGCTGCACTCGATGGACTCCCGACTCGAAGCGCAGCGTTCCGTATGCCTCGGGGCCCCGCACGACGAGGATCGCCTCCTTGACCGATCCCGGAATCCCCTCGGAGAGGTCGAGAAGCTCTACCCGCCAGCCCCGACTCTCGGCGAATCGCTCGTACATACGCAGGAGATCCGCCGCAAAGAGGCCCGCCTCGTCCCCCCCGGTCCCCGCACGGATTTCAACGACCGCATCGCGGTCCGCCAACGGGTCCTTGGGAACCAGAAGTCGCCGAGCTCGGTCCGAAAGCTCCTCGGCTCGCTTCTCCAGATTCCGAACTTCGTCTTCTGCCAGCGACCGGAGTGCGTCCTCCTCCCCGTCCCGGGTCATCTCCCGTGCGGATTCCAACTCACGGGAAACCGTCGCCAACTCCTCGGCAACCGAGGCCACCGGCTCGAGTTGGGCCCGCTCCCGCCCCAAGCCCCGAAGGAGGGTGGGGTCGCGGACGACCTCGGGATCGGAGAGTTGAAGATCGATGGATTGGAACCGTTCCACAGCCTCGGCGAGACGTCTCTCGAGCCGCTCATCCAAGTGGAAGGTCACCGGGAGGATGGAACGAGGCAGGGGGGTGGAGCCGGCAAGCCGAAGTCAGGAGCCCTTCGAATCGTCGTCGGGCCGCTGGTATTTCCGCTTGAACCGCTCGACGCGGCCAGCGGTGTCCACCAGTCGCTGCGTGCCTGTGTAGAAGGGATGACACACCGAGCAGATCTCCACCGAGAGCGCTCCCACGGTGGACTTGGTCTCGAGCACGTTGCCACACGAGCAAGTAATCGTGGCCGGCTTGTATTCAGGGTGGATGCCCTTCTTCATGGTCCTTCTCCAAATCCCGGATGAGACGGAGGCCCGCCCCAGGCCACCATAGACTGGGAAATATAGAAACGGCCCGCAGCCGGTTCAACCCACGCCGCGGACCGCAGAGGTGAGGCAAGGGACGGTGGGCCCTTCGAGGGACCCTCGGGGTGCACCTACTCCTTCCAGTTGTGGAGCCGCCGTTCGATCTCTTCCTTGTGCTCCGTCTCGTCCACGATTAGATCCTCGAGCCGCACCTTGAGGGCGGTGAGCTTGAGCTCGTCCGCCTGGGCGACCCGCTCCTCGTAGCGTGCGATGGTGTCCGTCTCGCCCTGCAGGGCGATCTCCAGCATCTCCCGGTTGTCTCGGGTAATCTTGACCGGCAGGGGTTCGGCCGTGGGAGTCCCCCCGAGCGCCACGATCTTGTCCGCGAGAAACTGAGCGTGGGATAGCTCGTCGGGGATCTCCTCCTCGAAGAACTCCCGAATCTCGTTGCGGTAGGGCCCCGAAGCCAAGCTGGCGAATAGCCGGTACGAAATGATGGCCTGGTACTCCGCAGCGAGATCGAGATTCAGTCCCTTGAGCAGTGTTTCCATGCTTGTAGCCACGTTCGCCTCCTCCAGTCGTCCATACAGTAGTGTGCGCGTCCCAATGCCCGGACGCTCGATATGTTCCAACATGTCCAAGCCATCGCTGCCATCGCTCTCATTCGATCGACGGCTCTCACTACACCTCACCCCGGGAAGAGATCAACACGGGCCGATAGGCGGGGGCGAAAGAAGGCGATGAGAAGAAGTAGGCCGCTCAACCACCCCGAGAGGTCGCCGAGTCGGACAAAACCGCTCGTCACCGGGGAGGTGAGTGGATGCACGATGAAGGCTCCTTCACCCCCGCGCGGCTCCGAAGAGAGGACCTCTCCAGTGGGGCCGACCACGAGAAGCTCGCCCCCGAGAGGGGACCGGACCGCACCCTTGCGGGTTTCCACGGCCCGCATCACCAAGTGCGCCCGGTGCTGCGCATGAGCCGCGGTGCTCCGTCCCATCATCCCTGGACGGAACCAACCGTCATTCGTGGGATTCAGGAGGAGGTCCGCTCCCCCCCTCGCCAACCGGCGCGCCTCCCCGCCGAACGAGGACTCGGAGCAGATGAGTACGCCGACCATCGTCCCCCCGAGCTCCAGCACCCCTCCCCGCGGACCAGCCTCGAGTCCGGGCCACTCCGCTAGAGGGACGAGGCGGGTCTTCCCATGGACCGTGCGCACTTCTCCATCCGGTCCTACGAGCAGCAGCGCGTTCTTCAATCCGCCCTCTTCCCGGAGGTGACTCCCTACGAGAAAAGGGAATTCCATCCGGGCCGCGTACCCGGTGATCGTTTCCGCACGCCCTTCGTCCCACGGGGAGGCGAAGGGCGCTTCCGGGAGGAGGGCAAAAGCGACTGGGTGATCCGCGACCATCAAGCCCGAGAGGACCCGATCCAGCGCTTCCCCGGCTCGTCGATCCCGAAGCTCGGGGATCAGGAGCTGCTCCCTCGGCAAATCCAGTTGCACCACGAGAACTGAGGGAAGCGGTCGAGTTGCCAAGGCCTCCGCCCTGACCTTTCCCCACAGGGCGGGAACACCCACCAAGGCGAGCAGGAGCAGGAGCCCGGTGACCGTTCGGGGTGAGCGCCCGGTGGGAGAGAGGAGGCCCCGGAGCACGAGAAGGGCCACACCATTGACCCCGGCGATCCACATGCTCAAGCCCCGGACGCCTATCCATTCCGCGGGTCCGGCGACCTCCGGCACTGCAGCCAGGGCAAGCCCCAGCGGGGTCCATGGCATCGCGAGCGGTCCAAAGTGGGCAAGCAGGAACTCCGTGCCACCCCAGACCGCGGGAAGGGCGAGGAGCGGACCGCTCCGGACAAGCAATCTCCGGAGGACGAGACCCTGGATCCCGGCCACCCCCGCCAGGATGCCGAGAAGGAACAGCCCGGAAAGGGCACCGAGGGACACCAACCCGTGAAGGGTGAATGGCGCCCAGTGGAGGAGGAGCCCGTAAAACACGGCTCCGAAGGCCAACCCTCCCGCAACCGCGTCACTCCGGATCGACTCCGGGTCGGAGAGCGCCCACCCCAGGGGAACGAGAGCGACGAAGCCCAGGGGCCAGAGGTCGAAGGGAGGGAGGGAGGCGGCCGCCATCGCCCCCGAGAGCGCCCCCGCGGTCTTGGCGCGCACGACGCGTCAGCTCGTGCCCGGTGCCGCCAGAGGATCGGACATCCTACCGCGCCAGTGCCTCTCCTGGAGCGAGCGAGCCGAAGAGGAACTGCCCTCCGAACCGGAACTGAAGGTAGTTGAGGTCTTCCAGCACTTCGAAGCGAGTCTCTCCCACGAGGCGAAACCGGTCGCTCAAGGGCACCTCGAGCCCCGCGTGGGCGTTGACCCCGGCCCGAACCGAATCGAGGAGATCTTCGACGAAGGTCTCGTCGATGGCCGCCCCACCACCACGAAGGACGTGAGCGGTGGCCCCGAGACCCGCATACGTGAGGACCCCGAAGGGAACGCGCCAGAGGAAATGCGCATCTCCGTAGAGGGCGACATCGGACCAGGAGATGTCTCCGAGGTCCACCGAGGTCTCCTCCCCCGTCTGCTCGAAGATGAGCTCTTCCACCCGGGTCTCGAGGCCGCGCACTTCCTCTCTTTTCAGAAAGGACGACCACCGGGTGAACCCGGCCACCACTCGCACTCCAGGCCCCAGAAAGCCGAGATCGGCCCGCCCCCCGAAGGAGCTGGTGGGCTCGACTCGCGAGGCCGTGACGTACCCCGCGTCGAGCATCACTCCGCGAAAGGTCAAGTTCTCGTAATCGAAATCCGCCAGGCTCTGCGCCGCCAGCGGCCGTGCGCCGATGAGGATGAGCAGAAAGAAGAGGACCGCCAGGAGGATGACCGCTCCCCCGACGAGGACGGCCACCGTCGCACCGATCCGCTTGCTCTTCCCCGGGCGGGGGTCCTGCTCCTTTCGAATCAAGCTCATGCGACCGCCTCCGCCGCCTCGCGGGCGGCCGACAGGGTGAGCTCCAACTCCCTTTCACCGTGTTTCACAGACAGGAAGCCCGCCTCGAACGGCGACGGAGCGAGAAAGACGCCCCTGCGAAGCATCTCGCGGTGAAACCGTCCGAATCGTTCCGCATCGGCTTCACCAGCCTCCTCGAACGAGGAGACCGGTCCCGGGTGGAAGAAGATCCCCCACATGGAGCCGAGGCTCCGACCTGAGGCCGGAATACCCGTCTCCGCCAGGGCGCCCAGCATCCCGTCCACCAGCGCTCCCCCGTACGCTTCGAGTTCGGGGAAGGGATCATGCTCCTCCAGCCACGCCAACTGGGCATTCCCCGCCGCCGTCGCCAGCGGGTTCCCCGAAAGGGTTCCCGCTTGGTAGACCGGGCCTACCGGAGCCACCATCTCCAT